>BQIW01000121.1 GCA_021604105.1 Nitrospirales bacterium
GGAATTTCGTACCTTATCGTATTTTCTTCATCATCCTCATGCCATCATATCTAAAACCAAACTTACGGAACATATCTACAACCAGGACTTTGATCTGGATTCAAATGTGATTGAAGTCTTAATCAATCGATTGAGAAAGAAGCTGGGGGCCTCTTTCATCAGCACGCATCGCGGTAAGGGATACCAGCTCACCGAGCTCGAACATGAAACGTAACACGCTTGCCCTGCGCCTGTTGATTCTCTCGAGCGTGTGGGTGGTGTCCACTCTTGTGGTGGTCGGTGTGTTGCTCATCCTTCTCTTTCGCTCCCACGTGGAACGCCGATTTGATGACTTCATGTTTGATCAGCTCAAGGGCAATATTGCCGCCAGCGATATTTCTCCCAGGTCCGGAGTGTTAGAAATGACGTGGACGCCTTCTAATCTTCGCTTTCATCGTCCCTTATCCGGTTGGTATTGGCAGATTCTCGAAAATGGGAAATTGGTCGCCCGCTCCCGTTCCTTGTGGCAGCATACCCTTGAGATCATCGATCCTGGCGTCGGGACCGGTTTGCAACACCAGACTCTCAAGGGGCCTGCCGGAATGGCGTTACGTGGCCTCGTGGAAAATGTCACCTTGCCCGATTCACAAGCTTCATTTACGTTTGTGGTGGCAGGTCCCGTTTCCAACATTGATCAGGATGTCCAAGAATTTTCAAAAATGTTGTTGATTACCTTGATAGCATTGGGAGTAGGATTGGTGGGTGCCGTGTTCTTTCAGATTCGGATCGGGTTACGCCCGCTGTCCCGGTTACAACAGGCCTTGGCGGAAACCCGATTGGGAAAAACAGCCAGGCTTCCGGAAAGTTTTCCAGGGGAAGTACAACCCGTTGTGTCGGAACTGAATGCGCTCTTGGATCACAATGCGGCTCTCCTGGAGCGGGCTCGAACCCAAACTGCGAATTTAGCGCATGCGCTGAAAAATCCGTTAACGGTCCTGTCAAATGAAGCCCGTGCGATAGAAGGGGAGCAGGGGAGCCTGATGGGAGAACAACTAAAGAACATGACGCAGTCCGTGCATCGGTATCTCGCACGGGCTAGAGCGGCGGGGGCGAATCGATTGACGGGTATCCGAACGCCTGTTGGGACGGTGGCCGAGGATCTGCGTTTTTCGATGGATCATCTTTACAAGGGCAAAGCCCTCAACATTCATTTAATAGGACTGGGACAAATCTATTTTCATGGTGATGCCCAGGATTTAGAAGAAATGTTGGGCAATGTCATAGACAACGCCTGCAAATGGGCCAAGCAAGAAGTTCAGATTCGTGGAGAGCGGGCCGGGAACAAATGGCGGGTGATTGTGGAAGACGATGGTCCTGGTATCCCCGAAGGCCAGGAAGCTGTGGCCATTCAACGGGGGCGCAGACTTGATGAAGCCATACCGGGTAGCGGACTGGGGTTGGATATCGTTTTTGATATTGCCATGCTGTATGGTGGCTCCCTGCGCCTGGAGCGATCACCGTTAGGGGGGGTGCGCGCCAATCTGGAATGGCCTGCGGTGGATGAGCAGGGATAATCCACCATCCCCCAACACCTGTTTGCGCTAACCGACAGGTTTAACCCTAACCGGCAAGTGGGAATCGCCGGGGTATTTTGAGTGATCGGCGACTGGCAGTCATTATTTATAACAGGATGAGGGGAGATTGATCGTGAACATGATGACCCGAGAGATTCAAGTTGTGAAGGTTGGGCTGGGCCTGGTGCTGTTGGGATTGATGTTTGGTGTGGGAATGGGAATTCTTTTCGGTATTAATGAAGATCTATATAAAGGTTATATTAAACAGGGAATTGAAGCGAATCCGGCGGTCCATGACGGCAAAAGTGCGGATAAGATTTGGCGATATGCCCAACGTGCTCACTTCCATGCAACGGGGATTGCCGCCTTTTCTCTGGGGCTGATCATACTCACCATGTTGTCCGGAATGAAATCACAATACAAAAAAGTCTCCGCAATATTTCTTGGCCTCAGCAGTTTGTATCCACTTTCTTGGCTGACCATGTTTCTCCTGGCACCCTCTATCGGGCGTGGTCCGGCTCATGAACATTTTCTCACGGAAATATTCGTGTATACGGGTGTGGGAGGCTTATTAATCGGCGGTGCTCTTCTTTGCGGAAATCTGTTTTTAGGATCCTTTCGCGAAGAGACCTCGTTGTAGGCCTTGTTGGGGGAAATATTTCACTCGGCACCAAACCAACCGGATTGGATAGATGCAAGCACCAGCCATCTAGCCTGGGAAAGACTGGCCACTCTCTCTTTCAGGCCGATATAAACTGAGGGTAATTTCCCTTCCGCTCCTTCAAATGGGTATCCTATTAAGAAGTTTCCCGAGAATTTGAGGAAGCAAGTCTCTACTCAGCATCTTTTCTTCCTTCGTGTCGCTCGAAGCAAATTTCCTCCACACGTGTGAAGAGATCGTGTAGTCCCCGTCGCCGTGTCCAAATAGTATTCTCTCTTTTTTCTCTTTTAACCATGAAATTATGGAAAACGAGGGAGGATGGGAGGTGTGGGTAACCTTTTAAATGCCTTTTCCCTCTGCAAATGGTTCGGATAAGGCAGGTGAAAATTTTACCTAAGCAATTAAAAGGTGGGGGCCCTAGGTCATGAAAGAGGGCTCCCGGTAAATTTTGCCCACAACGGAAGGAGGAAGGGGACCGACAGTGAATTGAACCAGGAATTCATGTTGTGGAATGATCATTCATATTTTAGAATAGATATTCAAAGCCGACCAGAACTGTTTATCTAAAAGGCCATTCTATGAAAGCAACTCCCAATCCTCGTGCGGAAAGGAAGCAGCGGGAATATGAAGCCCGGCGTGAAGAGATTTTGTTAGCCGCGGAGCGAAAGTTCTCCCAGAACGGATTTTTTAAAACCAGCATGGCCGAAATTGCCGAAGCGGCTCAATTTGCCATGGGGACAGTCTACCGGTTTTTTAAAAGCAAAGAAGACATCTATATCTCTCTTGTAGAAGTCAAGGTTGAGGAATTACTTCGTCTTTTGGAAGAAGCGACGCAAAGCGGTCTCTCGGCCCCGGAAAAGTTGCGTGCGGTGATTCAGGTAAAATTAGCCTTCGCTGATCAAAACCGTGCGTTTTTCCGTATTTATGTCTCTGAGTGGAGCGGGTTTGAATGGACGGTGAAAAGCGCGTTTGGGGACCGGGTGTGGAAACGGTACTTGGCACAAATTGATCTTGTCGCGAATCTCATCAAGGAAGGTATCAAGACCGGAGAATTCCGCAAAGTGAATCCCAAAGATACATCCTTGGCCTTTCACGGCATGTTAAACTCCACCATCTATCTTTGGATTCTCCAGTCAGGTCCCAAAGAATCACTTGTGGACAAAGGCAAGTGGTTAGGGTCGTTGTTGCTTGACGGTCTTGGAGCGTCAACTCTAAAAAGGTCAACGTAAACGTATGACATTTCTGCCTAAAATCCAATTTTTGTTGGTGTTTGCGCTAATTCTAGCTGTGCAGGGGTGCAGCGAACAGGAAGCGGCCCAGCCACCAACGGGACGTCCGCCCTCGCCGGTCAAGGTTGTGAACGTTATAAGCAAGGAGGTTCAGCGATCGGTTTCCTTAGTGGGAACAGCGGAACCACGCAAGCGAAGTCTTGTGGCCAGTGAAGTGGCAGGCCTGGTCAAAGCCTTTCCCGGTAAAGAAGGTCAGTTTGTGAAGAAAGGGCAACTGCTTGCCAGTCTTCGAACAGACACGCTGGACATTCGTCTTGACTCGGCAGTGGCTTCACATCGTGAAGCCAAAGCCCGCTATGACCAGGCGCAGAAGGATTTGGAACGGATCAAGATGTTGTTTGCAAAGGAACTGGTCACTCAAAAAGAAATGGATGATGCAATTGTTGAAGAAAGCGCTCTAGAAAAGCGGCTGATTCAGTTAGAAGCGGAAATTCGACTGGTACGTGATCAAGTAACCAAGTCAAGGATTCTGGCCCCTTTTCCGGGTTGGATCACGAAGGAATATACGGAAATCGGCCAATGGGTGGAGGAGGGTGGACCAGTTGTGGAATTGGTGGACCTCTCTCAGGTCGAAGTGCAAGTGCCGCTCCCGGAAGAATATGTGCGGGATGTCAGGGTTGGAGATCCTGTGATGGCTGTGTTCGATGCTTTGCCTGGAAGAGAGGTTGAAGGAACAGTTTTTTCTGTTGTCGCGCAAGCCGATCGGTCGGCACGGACGTTTCCGGTCAAAGTCGTGTTGTCCAATCCGGATTTACGCATTAAAAGCGGGATGGTGGCACGGGTGAAGTTAGCCGTAGGCGCTCCTTACCAGGCGGTCGTGATCCCCAAGGATGCCTTGGTGCTCAAAGGGGGCAAGGAATTTGTCTTTATTGTGGCGAATAATACCGTCACACAGGTCATGGTGACTCCCCTGGCCCATTTTGAGGATGTGGTTGAAGTCCAGGGAGATATTGAACAAGGCATGCAGATAGTGGTGGAAGGGAATGAGCGCCTCCTGCCCGGGCAGTCAGTCAGGATTTTAGGGGAACCGGTAAAAACATGAATCTGGTCCATTCAGCTATCCGTTATCCGGTCAGCACGGCAGTGGGTGTGCTCTTAGTGGTGTTGTTTGGCATTGTGGCGTTGGTGAAGCTCCCGGTTCAATTGGCACCTGATGTGGAAAAGCATGAAGTCACCGTGGATACCGTTTGGCCCGGAGGAAGCCCGCATGAAGTCGAGCGTGAAATCATCGATGAGCAGGAAGAGCAACTTAAAGGCGTCGAAGGACTGGAAAAAATGTTCAGCGAAAGTTCCTATGGTCAGGGAAAAATCATACTTCGATTTCCCACAGGAACGAATACGGATACCGCTTTACTCCAAGTTTCCAACCGGTTGAATCAGGTCAAGGAATACCCGCTTGAGGCGGATGAACCCGTCATTAGCAGTGCGGATACCCGTGGGGCTGCCATGGCCTGGTTTATTTTGGACACCTTAGAAGGGAATCCCGTCAATATTGAAACCATGCGGGATTTTGCAGAGGATATCATCAAGGCCCGTTTCGAACGGGTCCAGGGTGTGGCGGCTTCAAATGTCTACGGTGGGCGGGAGCGGGAGCTTCGGGTGACGGTCGATCCGGCTAAATTAGCGTCCAGAGCGTTAACCATTATGGACTTGGCTCAAGCGTTAGATCAGGAGAATCGGGATTACAGTGCCGGAGATTTCGATGAGGGGAAGCGGTCGTATGTCGTACGGACGGTGGGGGAATATCTCAATCCCCAGGATGTGGAAAATGTCATCATCGCCAGGCGTGATGGGGCGTCGGTATATGTGCGGGATGTGGCGACCGCCCATATTGATTACAAGGATCCGACCGTTGTGGTGCGACAAAAAGGCCATCCCGCCATTGCCATCAATGCGATTCGGCAGACCGGCGCGAATGTGTTGGAAGCAATGGACGGTCTGCGTGAAGCGGCCATTGAGCTCAATGAAGAAATTTTAAATGCACGAGGATTTCAGTTATTTCAGGTCTATGATGAAACCACGTACATTAACCGTTCACTGTCTCTTGTCCAGCAAAATTTGATCGTCGGGAGTTTGTTGGCGATCTCAATTTTGTATTTATTCCTCCGTACGGGCAGTAGCACTCTGGTGGTCGGTTTGGCCATTCCGATCAGCATGATGGGGACGTTTATCATGTTGTGGGCGTTGGGCCGGAATTTCAATGTCATCAGTTTAGCGGGAATGACGTTTGCTGCCGGGATGCTGGTGGATAACTCGGTTGTGGTGCTGGAAAATATTTATCGGCACCGTGAATTGGGGAAATCGTTATTTCAATCTGCCTATGATGGCACCGTCGAGGTATGGGGGGCGGTGCTGGCCAGTACCCTCACCACGATTGCGGTATTTGTGCCGATTGTGTTCATGGAGGAACAATCCGGACAGTTGTTTCGAGATATTGCTATTGCGATTAGTGCTGGTGTGGGCTTGAGCCTGGTGGTCTCGATGACCGTGATTCCTTCATTGTCTGCACGAGTATTAACCACGGTGAAAAAGTCTAAGGGGGAGGAAACACCCACTGCATGGAATACGGAGGGATTCGCCGACAGTGGTTTGACGGCTGGACGGCATTCCTGGTTGGAACAGATCAAAGAGGCTTTGGGTTCTTTGGTGTATGGTTTGAGTGGCAGTGTCTTTTGGCGAAGTGTGACCATTTTGGGGTTCACCTCGATTGCCTTGATGGGAAGCTGGGCTTTGTTGCCCAAGGCGGAATATCTTCCCCAGGGAAACAGGAACCTGGTCATTGGCATTCTGTTGCCTCCGCCGGGTTATAACGCCAACGAATTTGTCAAAATGGGACAGCCGATTGAATCGACCTTAAGCCCGTATTGGGACGCGAAGCCTGGTTCCCCGGAGGAGGCCGCTTTGGATGGACCCAGTATTGCCAATTTTTTCTATGTGGCACGGGGGCGATCCGTCTTTATGGGCGGTCGAGTGAATGATCCGAGCCGCGTGAAGGAATTGATCCCCCTGTTTCGTCGAGCCACGGCGGACCTTCCTGGCGTGATTGGGATCATCACACAACGCGGCCTGTTCGAGCGTGGCCTTGGTGAAGGGCGAAATATCGATATTGAGATCACCGGGCCGGAATTGGACACGCTTGTTCAATTAGGTGTTCAGGTGTTTGGTCAGGTGAAAGGGGTGCTGCCCGAGGCACAGGTCAGGCCCATTCCTAGTTTGGATTTGGGAAGCCCGGAGGTCCGAGTCACTGTGAAACGGGATCGTGCCGCAGATGTGCAAATGACGAATCAGGAGCTCGGATTTACCATTGATGCCCTTGTCGACGGGGCAAAGGCCAGTGATTATCAATTTGAGGGAGATGAGGTTGATCTCACGATTCGTGGTATCGATAAATATGCCAATCAGACGCAGTCGCTCAATTCCATTCCGATTTATACCAAAGGCGGACAACTAACGACGGTCGGCAATATTGCCGATGTCACATTAGTCGCGGGGCCGGAACAAATCAATCATATTGAACGGGAGCGATCCATTGTGATTCAGGTGATCCCACCGGTCGAGATGGCCTTGGAGGAGGCGATGGATGTGATTCGAACGCAAATCCTTGGGCCATTGAAAGAAAGCGGGACGTTAGGGCGTTTGTATAATGTGCGGCTGTCGGGAACGGCCGATGATCTTACCGAAACCTATGATGCGTTAAAATGGAATTTTTTATTGGCCTTTACGATTACCTATTTGTTGATGGCCGCTTTGTTTGAAAGTTTTCTCTATCCTCTGGTCATTATTTTTACGGTCCCGTTTGCTGCAGCCGGTGGATTCCTGGGGCTTTCTCTGGTTAATAATTTTATCGCGTATCAACCATTGGATGTGCTGACCATGTTAGGCTTTGTCATTCTCATCGGGGTGGTGGTCAATAATGCCATTCTGGTGGTGCACCAGGCCTTAAATTTCATGAGGGGACCGGAAGAGGGGGATTCGTTGGGAGGAGAATCGGGGCAAGGATTACCACTTCGGGAGGCGATTCGTGAATCCGTCAAAATCCGCGTTCGGCCGATTATGATGACGACACTCACGACGCTCTTTGGCCTCTTTCCCCTTGTGGTCTCATCCGGCGCGGGCTCCGAGCTGTATCGGGGTATCGGAAGTGTGGTGCTAGGTGGCCTCTTGGTCTCCACAGTGTTCACGCTTATTGTCATTCCGGCATTATTTACGTTGGTTGTTGATACGCAACGCAAGTGGGTAGAAACCAGAAATCCTCAATTAGCCGAACAGTCATCGGGCGGCGTGTTGTAACCTGGAGGCGAAGGGACAAGGTATGATGGGAGGTCAGGTTTGGAAGGCGGTAGGGCTATGCGTGGTATGTCTTGTGGAGTTTGGCGGATTCGGTGCCGTGACCTGGGCGGCTTCCCCGGAGTCTCCAACGGCCGGGGATCTTCCCGAGTTGCGGTTGAGTTTGCGAGAGGCCATGGATGCGGCTGTTGATCAAAATCCAACCGTCCGTTTGTTTAACGAACGTATTACCCAGGCTCAGGATGTCGCCAATACACAACTCGGTGAACTATTGCCCAACCTTTCAGGAACGGCAGGCGCAGCCAGGCGTCGATTCTTTACGGGGTCGTTTGGCTCGAATGCCACCGTCGTTGGCCCCAGGGATTTTTATGAAATGCGGGCTTTTCTTACCCAGAATGTATTCAGCTTAAGTCTCATTCAAAAGTGGCGGGCTGCCAAAGCGGGAGTGGATGTGGCAGGATTGGATGCGGAAGTCACCAAACGGGATACCATGGCTACCGCAGGTCTGATTTATTTGGAAACGCTTCGGGCGAAGGCGGCCGTGGATGCCCGGAATGCGGATGTGGCATTGAATAAGGAATTACTGCGTTTGGCGGCGGAACGAAAATCCGCCGGGATGGCGACCAGTTTGGATGTGACGCGGGCAAAGGTGCAATTGGAAAACGCCAGACAGCGATTATTAGTGGCTGAAAATGAACGGGATCGTGCCAAACTCAATTTGATTCGCGCCATGGGGCTCTCGTTCGAGGTGCGATTGGTGCTTACGGATGAAATGAAAATGGTGAATGTTTCCGAACAATCCATAGGCGAAGCCTTGCAGGTGGCGAAAGAACACCGGACCGAACTGAAGGCGCAGCAGAATCGTGAGCGTCTGGCCTCCTTGTCGTTAAGTTCCGTGACGAACGAACGGGTTCCCACTATTCAGGCTTTGGGCGATGTGGGCATGATCGGCAATCAAATCCCCAATGCGTTGACCACCGATAATGTTCAGGTATTAATGAGGGTGCCGATTTTCGATGGCGGAATGCGGGAAGCCAGAATTTCAGAGAGTCGCAGTCTGCTCAGACAAGAAGCCATCAGAACACAGGATGTGCAATATCAGGTGGGATTGGAGGTTCGTGATGCACTGATCACGATGAGTTCGGCCAAACAGCAAGTCGCGGTTGCGGAAGAAGGGTTAAAACTATCACTGACTGAACTGGAACTTTCGCGTGAACGGTTCGCGGTCGGTGTTGCCACGAATATCGAAGTCACTGATGCGCAAACCCGTGTGGCGCAGGCCAGAGATAATTTGATTGAAGGACTCTTCACCTTTAATGCTTCCCGTCTGAGTCTGGCCCGGGCACAGGGTCAGTTGGAAAAATTGTAATCGATCGGGCCTGTTCGCCCAGAAGGTAATATGACGACACTCCAACTCAAACAAGAAATCCGATCAGAAGCAAACAAGCGTCGAACGTTTGCCATCATCAGCCATCCGGACGCGGGCAAAACCACGCTGACTGAGAAACTTCTGCTCTACTCGGGGCTGGTTCGTACTGCCGGGATGGTCGGAGGGCGAAAAAACCGGAAAATGGCCACGTCGGATTGGATGGAAATGGAGCAGGAGCGCGGCATCTCCATTACCGCTTCGGCAATGCAATTTCCCTATAAACAGGCGGTGATCAACGTGTTAGATACGCCTGGCCATCAGGATTTTTGCGAGGATACCTACCGGACGCTCACGGCGGCCGATAGCGCAATCATGGTCATTGACGCCGCAAAGGGGGTAGAGACGCAAACCCGGAAGCTGTTTGAAGTCTGCCGACTTCGCCAGATTCCCGTGCTGACGTTCATCAACAAGATGGACTTGCCCGGACGGGCTCCGCTAGATCTGATGGGGGAAGTAGAAGACGTGTTGGGCATTCACGCCAGTCCCATCAACTGGCCCATCGGGTCAGGACAAGATTTTCTCGGAGTCGTAAATCGGCAATCCCGAAAGGTGTTGCTCTATGCCAAAACGGCTGCGGGAGGGGCGTCGAAACCGGATCTTATGGAACTCTCCTTGGACGATCCATCAGTGAAAAACCGTATGGCCGGGTATATCTGGGATGAATTGATGCATGATTTGGAGTTGCTGGATATCGCCGGGAACCCGTTCTCGAAAGATGACTTTCAAAATGGAAAAGTCACGCCGGTTTTCTTCGGATCAGCCATGACCAATTTCGGCGTGGAAGCATTTTTCGATGCGTTTGTGGAATTCGCCCCCCCCGCTCATGGTCGATTGGCGAATACCCCGGATGGCCGTGAACTCATGATTGATCCGGTGGAGACACCGTTCAGCGCCTATGTGTTTAAACTCCAGGCCAATATGAATCCACGTCATCGCGACAGCACGGCTTTTTTACGGGTCTGTTCCGGGCGATTCGAGCGTGATGTGGTGGTCAAACATCATCGGACTAACACGGAGGTGCGGCTCTCACGGCCCCATAGCATGGTGGCCAAAGAGCGCAACACGGTCGATGTGGCGTATCCCGGTGATGTCATTGGAATTATCAATCCCGGGATTTTTCAGATCGGCGACACGATTTCGGTGGCGGACGGGTTTAACTATAAACCGCTTCCACAATTTCAATCCGAAGTCTTTGCCCGTGTGCGGCCGACTGATACGGGTATGCGGAAATCCTTCGACAAAGGCATCGAGCAACTCGCTAGAGAAGGGACCATTCAAATTCTTCGGAGTCTGGACGGACTGGAATTTTTTGTGGCCGCCGTCGGAAAGCTTCAGTTTGATGTGCTGGAATTCCGTCTACAAAGCGAATATCGCGTTAAAGTGGTGGTGGATGTGTTGCCCTATGAATCCAGCGCCTGGCTGGTGGGAGATGTTGAGACCTTTAAACCGCCATCAGATGCACTCGTCGTCAAAGACAGCCGGGACCGCCCGGTCGTCCTATTCCGTAGCTCATGGTCAAAGAATTTCGCCGGCGAACGCAATCCCGGCCACAGCTTCAGGGATATGGGCTAATTCCATTTATCGGAAAATCCTCCCACTCCTCCTAGGCATTTGCATGGCGTCCCCCAAGATTTGACAGAATGATAATGACATGAGGCTTGCGTTGCGACTGAAACTGCTTAATCAATAAAGGGTTTTTGTGTTCGGTGTGGGGGAAGGTGATATAATTGGACTATTCAGAAGGGGCCGGCTTTCTTCCATTTAGCCAGATCCCCATCATCAGGATGAGCAGGGATGATACGACACTGGTTAAGGTGTTGATGGCACCCGTCATATTTAGCACGGAATAAATAAAATTAAGATCAACAAGTATTCTGTTCTGGTACAAGGTAAAAACGATGGTAAATACTGAACCGGTACCGATACACACAGGTATTATCCAAATCCATGCTTGGCGGAAATATTTCGCGATCAAAACCCATCCGATGACTAATGCGAATTGAATAATAATTGTGGTAATCACATTAACGAGCATTCGAAATTCTCCTGAGATAGAAAAATCTGAATCTTGCCATATCCAGCCTAGTCCCAAGCCAGAGAAAAAAAGTACTGTGGCAACTACATAGCGTGCATACATGGCAGGCTGTCCAATAATGGTATATGAAGAAAGATCATGATCAGGCAAGATCACACTCAGCACGTGTTTTAGTTGCTCAGAAACCGCTGTTGACGTTCGGTCCATCTCTGTATACCACCATTTTTTCTTGGAGGTGCTCTGGCCGAAAATCGGGTTTCCATCTTCTGTGAAACCAATGATATAAATGGCATCCTGAAAATTTGGCAAATGGATTGGAAAATGTTTTTCTATTATTGCCTTAAATTCCTCGTAGAATGCCTTCTCTTTTTTAGCTCTTCCTTTTTTTGTTAGAGCATC
>BQIW01000122.1 GCA_021604105.1 Nitrospirales bacterium
TTTGCGGAGAATGCACAAATCACCAACATGAAAATCCTGATCGATAAGGTCAAAGCTGATAAGAAGCTGCTTATCGCCAGCAATATGGATTTAACGGACAAAGAATCCAAAGATTTCTGGCCACTCTACGAGGGCTATCAAAAAGAACTTGAGCGTTTAAATACTCATTTGGGCGGACTTATCAACGAATATGCCGAGGCTTACAATAAAGGGTCGGTACCCGAAAAAGTGGCCAAAGATCTCATTAACGAATCGATTAAAACCGAAGGGGCGGAAGTCAAAATGCGGAGGGAGTATGCTGAAAAACTCAGTAAAGTGCTGCCCGCGCACAAAGTCGCTCGTTATCTGCAAATGGAGAACAAAATCCGGGCTGCCATCAAGTTTGATCTGGCTGCTAATATTCCATTGATGGAGTAGGCGAGGATTCAGCCCTGTTGTCTGATGTGTGTTTTTAGGGGATAGGATACGTTGAGTTCCACGGTTTGAGGCTGGACCGGCTCGCTCCTCCTGGAGGGTGGGGCGAGCCGGTTAACCGGGTGGAACAATGGATGAGCCTTTCCGGGAACAAGGTGGATGTAAGATGAGGCGGAGTCAGTCTGTCCCAATTTTCTGAAGGGGATAGCTAAGGTAGATGACGAGTTCACCACCAAACGGCCTATGGTTTTTCGTAATCCTTACCGCCGCCATTCTGGCAGGCTGTGAGACCCCGGTGGGTGTGGCCCGGGTCGATACGGAAACGGTTCGGCACCAATTAACCCAAAACGTGATCTCATCAGGGGAAACCAGCCCCTTTACCGATAACGTGCTTCGTGTCACCGACCTGACTGATGCCTATTTTGATGATCCCCGGGAGGCGCTGAACACATTACACCAAATTTTCCTGGCTGAAGATCAACGGAAAATCTATGTGGCATTCGCGCTCGCTGAATTATCTTTTTTGTATGCCAAAAAAACCCATCAACCCTCCTATTATCTGGCCGCGGCCTTGTATGCCTATCTGTATTTGTTTCCCGAAAATTCGACCCATCTTCTCAATCCTTTAGATCCCCGGGGGCGGATTGCGGCTGATTTATATAATCGTGGCCTGACTTCCGCGTTTATTTCAAAGGATCGTTCCCTCATGAATCTGGAATCCGGAACCTATACGCTCCCCTCATTTGGATCCCTCCGGGTGGCACTTCCGGACAATCAGCTTCAGTGGGAAAACCGGCAACTCACCAATTTTATTCCCGTCGCCGAGTTGGAAGTCCGGGGGTTACAAAACCGGTACCGGCAACCCGGGATTGGAGTCCCGTTAGCGGCCGATCAAATTCCCTTAGGTCAGGAGGAAGGTTTACAGATTGCCAAGGGCAAAATGCCTGTTACGGCCTTTTTGCGGTTTCCCAACCTCCTTCAACAGTTGAAGAGCGATTCTATTCAGGGAGATTGGGAACTGTATAACGCCTATGACCGGAAGACCGTCAGTATCAATGGAAGGGATGTGCCGTTGGAAATTGAGTTTACCTCATCGCTGGCGGCCAGTCTGGCCGACCCCTCTGTCTGGGAACGGGAACTGAAAGGGTTTTTCATGGGTGATTCGGTGACGCTTCAGTCCGGAGAATTAACGGCTCTGGAGCCCTACAGGCCGGGACGCATTCCGGTTGTGTTTGTCCACGGGACGGCCTCCGGCCCTGGAAGGTGGGCCGACATGACCAATGATTTGATCATTGATCCCTCAATTCGCGAGCGATTCCAATTTTGGTATTTTAGGTATGATACCGGGAATCCCATTCTGTACTCCGCGGCGTTGTTCCGTGAACTCCTGCAAAAGACCGTGCACCAACTACGACAGAAATATCAAGATCCCGCTCTGGATGCCATGGTCCTGATCGGGCACAGTCAGGGAGGGTTGCTCGCGAAACTTACCGCCATCAATACCGGGAATACCTTTTGGGACGCGGTCAGTCACACTCCACTTGAGGACATGAACATTTCCGACCAAACGCGTGATCTCTTGCAAAGAAGTCTGTTTATTGAATCCCTGCCATTCGTCAATCGCCTTGTCTTTATCGCCACGCCACAGCATGGGAGTTATGTGGCCGGAAGCTGGGGAGCCCAACAATTGGCCAAGTTTGTCAAGCTGCCGGGCCGGTTGATGTCAGGAATCACGGATCTCATGACTCTCAAATTGGATACACTCAAATTGAAACTCCAAGGGAAGAATTTGGGAAGTGTGTCCGCCATGGAACCGGGAAGCCCTCTCATGACCGTCCTGCCACAGATGCCGCTGGCTCCCGGAATTTCGGGGCACTCAATTATTGCGGTGGAAGGTGACGGCCCCCTAGAGGAAGGGACCGATGGTGTCGTGGCCTATCAGAGTGCACATCTGGAGGGAATGGAGTCGGAATTTATCGTCCGGTCCGGCCATTCCTGTCAATCGAATACTCATACGATTCAGGAAGTCAGACGGATTCTATTGCTTCATGCCGAGGAAGCATGCGGAACCGATGTTCTCTGCGCCTGATGTTGTTTGCCATTGGGGGGATTGGAAGGGTTGTACGATAGGATGTTCATCAGGGCTGTCATCTTTCTGTCCCTACGTTTGTGGAGGGTCCTGATAGGCGATGAGTTTTTCATCTTGCGGTATAACGCAACATCTTCACCCTGTGATTACTCGTATTTTTTGAATTCTGATAGCGCGTTCATTAAGATGAAGCCCACGGCCTGTTTCAAGAATCTTATCAATCTTACAAGAGAGGGAGGAGCGTAATGATTCGTTTCCCATTCCATGTGGTTCTCGTGTTGCTGGTGGGTTTATCGGGCTGTGCCGGCACACAGCAAACCCGAAACGTGGAACAATCAGGATTTCTCGGAGACTATTCCATGTTAAAAGAAGGGGAAAAGGACGATTCCCTCCTGATCTATAGAAATCCTCAAGCCGATTGGAAAAAATACCGGAAAATCATTCTTGATCCCGTGACTCTCTGGATCGGCAAGGACTCCCAATTGGAAGACGTTTCCGCGGAAGATCGTCAACGGATGGCGGATCTCTTCTGGGCAAAATTGCACGAAGCTTTACAAAACGATTATGAAATCGTGACTTCACCAGGTCCGGATGTCATGCGTATTCAGGCCGCCATTACGGAAGCCGAAACTTCCAATCCGGTTTTAGATTCGGTTTCAAGCGTCATTCCTCAGTTGAGACTCTTAACCGGAATTAAAGGGTTCGCGACGGGGGTTTCCGGATTTACCGGTTCGGCCAGTGTGGAGTTTAAAGTCACGGATTCCTCCGACAAGACTCTGCTGGCCGCTGCGGTGGATCGTCGGGGAGGCACGAAAACTCTGAGCGGCGTCACCAATTCGTGGCACGATGTCGAGGAAGCCTACCGGTATTGGGCGGAAAAAGTACGCTGGCGGGCATGTATGCTTCGAGGTGGAGAAAATTGCGTGGAGCCGGAGGCATAATGCCCCGGCTTCCCCAGCATGCTCCGGTCGGATCATCGATGTGTTCATTAAAAAGGAGATGGCTCTGAACGTCGTGCCTTGGCATTCTGTGTTGGAGGGAATTCCATTCTATGGATCCCACACCTTATAAGAATCGAACGATCCCTTTTTCTCCTCCCGGTAGAAATAATGCTCCTGCCATTATGGGCTCAAGCCGGAGGTTTCTCCCTGACTGAAATCGGCACTCCCGACGTGGGCCTTGTTGGCGCGGGAGGGGCGGCAGTGCCATGTTCATGACGACCCGAGGGACCCGCTGTCGGTCTCACATAGCCATCTCCCATTGACTTAAATTTTTTCGAAAGGCCGAGGTGTACGGATCCTGGATCCATCGGCACCACTCTGCAGAGGAACGACCTGCTGAACAGGAAATTCGATGGGGGCATCACCGTCCTCCAATTGCTGATGTTCAGCGTCCCCCCACCGCTGCGGTCTTGCTGGACGGACCCTTCGGGAAGACTCAGGGCAGGCTTTTTGGAACCGACCCGTAGCCTTTGATGAGGAATCGCATCCTGCGCAAATTTGTTCTTGAACATCCTTAGTATTCAACACTCCCATTCAGAAGGTCTTCCTCAGACACACTCTCTTCCCACCAGAGCGAGGATGGCTCATGCCGCACAAAATCTTCTGCCTATATCAGGAAAAAAGACACGCTCCGTTGAAAGCAGTCAATGTCGACTGTGAGTCAACATGGCAGCGTGTTCTCCATCCCGCGTGTAAAGAATCTCCAGGTTTCCCTAAGAAGCCGGTGGTTTGAAGCTGGAAATGGCGGGTGAAGAAAGTTAGCCATTTTCGCTATCCCTTGGATATAGTGGAAGATAGGAAGCCGACTAGGAGAAGAAATGGATTTGAAATATAGCGAATCCAACCTAAGGAGATAAGATGTCCGATCGTTCATACGCCCGTATTGTATTCATCCTGCTTCTCACGATCATCGTAGGTGGTTGCGCCTTCTTTGTCGGGATACAGCTGGATCAACAATTCGGGCCTTCCTCGCCGCAAAACCGGCTGACGAAAACAACCGAGGTGACGACAGTCAGTTATGAGCAGGATGTAAAACCGATTCTTGAGGCCCGATGTATCGTGTGTCATGGGTGTTATGATGCCCCCTGTCAGCTCAATCTCAGTGCCCATGAGGGCATTGAACGCGGTGCCAATAAATCCCTGGTGTATAACCCTGTTCGATTATTGGCCATGGAGCCAACCCGGCTTTTTGTCGATGCGCATTCACCCTCCGAATGGCGTGAGAAACAGTTCTTCCCGGTCTTGAACGAACGGGTCCAGACAAAAGAGGCCAATCTTCAAGGGAGCTTGATGGCGAACATGTTACTCCTGAAACAGCAGCATCCGCTTCCTGACGTCAGTCCGCTACCATCCAGTTTTGATTTCGGCATCGAGCGGGCTCAATATTGCCCAACGATGCCGGAGTTTGAGACTTTTGCCCGCACCAATCCTTTATGGGGGATGCCCTATGGATTACCCGGTTTAGACGAACAGGAACATGCCACGTTGATGACGTGGTTGGCGGAGGGCGCAGTCGATGAAGCCCCGGCCCCGGTGAGAGCAAGGACCCGGTCAACCATTTCGGAATGGGAAACGTTTTTAAATGGCGAAACGCGGAAAGAACAGTTAATGAGTCGGTACCTCTACGAGCATCTCTTTCTGGCTCATCTGTATTTTGATGACCTTGATCCCAACCAGTTCTTTCGTCTCGTACGCTCCACCACTCCTCCTGGTGAAGCCATTAATCTCATTGTCACCAGGCGGCCGTACGATGACCCAAAAGTGGATCGTATCTTTTATCGCTTTGAGCCGGTTCGAACCACGATTTTGGCCAAAACCCACATGCCGTATGTGCTCAATCCAGAACGAATGTCCCGGTATCACACCCTCTTCTTAGAACCGGCGTACGAAGTGCAGGCCTTACCGTCTTATGATCCGGAGGCATCGGCCAACCCCTTTGAAACCTTCAAATCGATTCCGGTGAAATCCCGGTACCGGTTTTTGCTCGATGAAGCCCGGTTTACCCTGATGAATTTCATCAAGGGGCCTGTCTGTCGAGGACAGGTGGCGCTCAATGTGATTAATGAGCGCTTCTGGATTGTCTTTTCAAACCCCGAGAGCCCGACCCTCGTTCATGCGGCCCAATTCCTTGAAAAAGAAGAGCAGAATCTTCGGATGCCGATAGTCGAGCAGAGCAACGCGACACCCCTCAGGACCTGGCTGAAATATTCTCAATTAGAAAAGAATTATGTAGCCGGAAAAATCGAATTTATCAAACAACACCTTCCGACGCCGGAAGCCATTTCACTCAATCTGATTTGGGATGGTGATGGGCAGAATGACAATGCGGCGCTCACCGTGTTTCGACATTTGGATAATGCGACCGTCGTAAAAGGTTTTGTTGGCGAGGAGCCCAAGACGCTGGTATTGGTCGGGTATCCTTTGCTCGAGCGCATTCATTACTTGCTGGTTGCAGGCTATGACATTTATGGCAATATCGGTCACCAGTTAAATTCCCGCTTGTATATGGACTTTTTGCGAATGGAGGCTGAACTTGATTTTCTCACTCTGCTCCCGGAACGTACCCGAATCCAAGAATGGCAGTACTGGTATCGGGACGCCGGGGAGAAGCTCGAAGATTTTGGGAAAATGTATTTCAACAGCGTCAATCGGCAGACAGGTATTCCGTATCGCACGGCAGACCATAAATTGGAATTGATCGGGATGTTACGCGAACGCCTCGCGCCGGTTTTACATGCGCCGTATGCGGTAGAGAAGTCCGGCGAGAGGCACGTCGGTCAACAACTGGAAAAGTTAGCGCACCTGCAAGGCAAAGCGGTGTCCTGGTTGCCGCAAAACGCTATCTTATCCATTAGAGGGCCCAATACGCAGGTGGTGACCCTCATCCATGATAACGGTCTGAGCAATGTGTCGCATCTGCTGTTCGAACAAGAACGGCGTTTGCCTGAAGAAGATTCGTTAACGGTGGTGCGAGGGTTTTTGGGCGCCTATCCCAACGCATTTTATCATGTCGAGGAAGCCGAGCTGGAGGAGTTTGTCAATGCCATAGAAGGCCTTGGGAGTGAGGAGGATTATCAAGCCCTGCTCAGTCGTTTCGGTGTCAGACGAAGTGATTCGGATTTCTGGAAGCATAGTGATGCCCTACAGGCGGCCTATCAGAAGGAGTCCCCCATTGAAGCAGGTCTGCTGGATTATAACCGTCTGGAAAACAGGTGACAGACGTACACGAATGAAAAAAAACGGCTCCGGATTACTGAATGTCTTTCCGATACTCCCGTAGCCCGCGTTCTTCGTCTAGCCGCTGTCGAAGTTTCTTGCCCCAATAGTCAAAAATCTCCAGCACGGGTCCCAAGGAATCTTTATCCTGGGTCAGGAGGATCTCCGGGCTCATCCGTTTTTCCACATACGCCACCAGTCGTTCCTGGCTCTGCGTATCTAAAATTTCGATCTCAATGGCCGCTTCTCCCTCCAGGGCATTCATGCCGGAAATCTTTTCGGAAGCCCTGATGAGAAGATCATTGGCCAGAGGAAGGATCTGGTCCGGCGTGGACACGGCCGGGCGTTCCAACAACACATCGGTCAGAGCCGCTCGAAGCCGCAGGACTCCAGGACCGGGATCTTCCACAATCACATAGCCGCCGGCCAGTGCCCGGCTCATGCTTTCATGGAATGCCAGCGCCAACTTCCATGCCGTTAAGGTATCAACACCGCCATACTCAGAATGTTGGCTGGGCCAGATCACCAGAGGATCCAGAATAATGTGAGTGTATCCTTTGAAATTGACACCCGGCTTCCGATAACTCCAGGCACCGCTGTCATCCGGCGAGGGACGAAGGCTGGTGTAATCGGTTAAAAATCCGGAAAAATGCAACGGCTCGATTTTGTGAGCACATCCGGAGAAAGCGACGAGCACGCACAAGAGCACACTCAGCCGTTGTATTTGCGAAACGGTGTGGATCACGGTATCCTCAATTTTTTCGAGATCAAAAGGTGTCGAGTATATCCCGTCTACACCATAAAGGCCATATCCCGGCCACACTTCAACGTACCTCCAGGGAGTGTTGAATACTAAGGATGTTCAAGGGCAAATTTGCCCAGGATGAGATTCCTCATCAAAGGCGCCGGGTCGATTCAAAAAAGCATGCCCTGAGTCTTCCCGAATGGTCCGTCCAACAAGGGCGCAGCCGTTTGTACGCGCGGAGCGTCCGCTGAGTACGTGAGCACGGAAAAATGGGGGGAACGCTGCTGGCGGCTTTTTTCAACAGACCCCTCCATGTTGAAAAAGAGGGTGTCCCATGATGCGAGCCTGGCTTGTGGTTTGTGTTGGAAGTCTTTTCCTCATGGCTGCAGTGAAGTGAAGTATGTCAAGGCCGGTGCCACGGAAGCAGATTTTGAGGCTGATCGAGTCGATTGCCGCAGTCAAATCCTTATGTCCCCCCCCGGCCCGGTCATCCCCAGTGGTCGAATGGGAAAACCAGGGGTCGGCCAAGGGTACATCACGAAATCGGCCGAACAGTCGGCACAACAGGAAGTTGACCAGTGCTTGCGAGCAAAAGGATGGGAACCGGAACCTCAATCCCAGTGAGTTGCTGAGTGGATGGACGCGCAAGCGGACCGTCGTTGTGAAGAACGACTCCGGACAAAAATTCACTTTTGATCAGTAAGGATGGAAAGAGCATATGAATTCAGCATTGCATGATCAGACCATTGCGAAGGAACTGAAAATCTCCGACAAGCAGGTGGCAGCCACGGTGAGCTTGCTGGATGATGGCGCCACGGTGCCGTTTCTTTCACGGTATCGCAAAGAGGTCACGGGCGGGTTGGATGAGGTCGTGATTACCTCCATTCGGGATCGTATCGCGCAGCTCCGAGAATTGGATAAAAGGCGGGACGTCATCCTGGCTTCGCTCGAGGAACAAGGCAAGCTTACTGACGTGCTGCAAGGGCAGGTACAAGCCGCCGCGACTATGACCGAACTGGAAGACATCTATTTACCCTATCGCCCCAAACGCCGCACGAGGGCCATGATCGCCAAAGAGCGGGGATTGGAGCCCCTGGCGCTGAGCCTCTGGGCGCAAGAGGCCCAATGGCATGTCGAAGCCGAGGCACAAAAATATCTCAATCCGGAACTCAGTGTAGAAACTGTGGAGGACGCGTTGGCCGGCGCGCGGGATATCATGGCCGAATGGATCAGCGAAGATCTGCAGGCCCGCGCCTCCATGCGGGCGCTGTATCTGGAGCAAGGGATCTTTAAAACCACTGCCGTGCGGGGAAAAGATGTTCAAGGCAGCAAATATCGGGATTATGTCGAATGGGAAGAACCGGTCGCCAAGGCGCCTTCACATCGTGTGCTGGCCATGAGGCGGGGAGAAACGGAAGGGTTTCTGACCTTTCGGGTGTTGGTGCCGGAAGCGGAAGCGCAGGCGCTTCTGCATCGCCTCTTTCTGAAAGGAAAAGGGCCGGCATCGGAACAGGTCGCCCTGGCGATCAAGGACAGTTTTTCCAGGCTCTTGTCCCTCTCTATGGAAACCGAAGCCCGCCTGGCTACCAAAACCCGCGCCGATCAAACGGCGATAGAAGTGTTTGCGCAAAATGTGCAGCAACTGCTCATGGCGCCACCGCTGGGTCAGAAGACCGTACTGGCCATCGATCCGGGCTTTCGCACCGGATGTAAAATGGTTTGTTTGGACCGCCAGGGCACCTTGCGTCATACGGAGACCATCTTTCCCCATCTGGGAGCACGCGATGCCGCCAAAGCGGGAGACATGGTGGTGGAATTGTGTCAGCGTTTTCAGGTTGAGGCGATCGCGGTGGGCAATGGGACGGCCGGGAGGGAGACCGAAACGTTTCTCCGTACATTGAAATTGCCATCCGCTATCCCCATTGTGATGGTCAACGAAAGCGGCGCGTCCGTGTACTCCGCGTCCCCGGTCGCCCGTGAGGAATTTCCCGATCACGATGTGACGGTGCGTGGCGCCGTCTCGATCGGGCGACGGCTCATGGACCCCTTGGCGGAATTAGTAAAGATCGATCCCAAGGCCATCGGCGTCGGGCAATATCAACATGATGTCGATCAGGGTATCTTGAAACAACGGTTACAGGATGTGGTCATCAGTTGTGTCAATCGGGTAGGGGTGGACGTGAATATGGCGAGCCCGCAACTGCTCACGGCCGTCTCCGGTGTGGGTCCGCAACTTGCCACGAATATTGTGGCCTATCGACAGGAGCATGGCCCGTTTGCCAGCCGAACTGCATTAAAAAAAGTTCCGCGCCTGGGCGCCAAAGCATTTGAGCAAGCGGCAGGATTTTTACGCATCACCGATGGCGAGCATCCGCTGGATGGCAGCGCGGTGCATCCCGAACGGTATGCCGTGGTCAACGCGATGGCCAAAGACTTAGGCTGCACGGTGAAGGATCTCATGAAGGACCCTGCCCGGCAAGGCACGATCGATCTCAATCGATACATCACGGAAGACGTGGGCAAACCGACCTTAATGGATATCCTCACCGAATTGGCCAAGCCCGGCCGTGATCCGCGCCAACAATTTGAAGCCGTAAAATTTGATGAAGGGGTGCAATCCATCGAGCAGGTCACGCCCGGCATGATCCTGTCCGGGGTGGTGACCAATGTCACGGCCTTTGGCGCGTTCGTCGATATCGGCGTGCATCAGGATGGCCTGGTGCATATCAGTCAACTCGCGAATAAATTTGTCAGCGATCCCAACACGGTGGTGCAGGTCAATCAACAGGTCAAAGTCACCGTGCTGGACGTCGATGTTCCCCGCAAGCGTATTTCGCTGTCGATGAAAGCGGCGGCAAACGGGAAGTCCTGAGCCCCGGTGGTCATTTCGCTAAGCCATGTGGCTGCGAGCTGGGCCCAGATTCTTCGTTGCACTCAGAATGACAACGGGATATTCAAGGTGGACATTCCCCGCAAGCGTATTTCGCTGTCGATGAAAGCGGCCTCAAACGGAAGGATCTAATGGTGCTTGGTGAGTAAGTGAACTGTTCCCTTTTGCGGGGCATGTGGCAAGATGGCTTCAGGACGGTAAAACAGGGATTTTGGCCAACCCACAGGCCTGGCGTAGCTTGGTATCAAGTGTAGCCAGCGGCATCCCACGTCTCTTGGCTAACTCAAGATATGAGGCGTCGTAGATGGTTAATTCGTACTTCCGGGCTAAGGACAGAGTTTCTTCCAATGCTTGTTCAGTAGAGGTGGCATCAATTTCCACAGGCAACGCACGAAGCTCTGTGATCAGAAGACTTACATCCCGAGCCGTAAGCCGCCCCCGCTTGACCGCAATAACTAAGACGTTTCCAATTTCTAATGGCTAAACGGGTGGAACGCGCGCGACATCATCGATGAGCCGGTCACAGATATGATCAAGCGCAGGATTGGCTTTTTCTGGAAGTACCCAGGCCAATGCGACCGAACTGTCTAAGACAAACGGCATTAGTACCGATGTCCCAGATGAGCCAAATCGCGAAGCGTTTCGTTCTTTTTGAGAATGCGTTGGGTGCTGACGCCTCGTTGACGAAGAATTTCCCGGTAAGAACGAATACCCTTGATGGTTTGGCGAACCGCTTCGGGATCCTTTCGGGTCACGGGGACGAGTTCCGCTACAGGCCGTCCATGTTTGGTGATGGTAAAACGTTCTCCCTTTTGGATTCGCTCGAGTAATTTAGAAAAATGTGTTTTGGCTTCATGCGCCCCAATTTCAGGCATATCGAATGTCTCCTTGTTTAGACTAGCTAAAGACTAGTGTGTAATGGTGGCAAGAATCTGTCAATATGAAAGCATTTTTCTTAGCAACATGAGGAGATTGGAGTTGTGGCAGGTGATTGTCATGCAAACTTGAGGATCACATCATTGCCACTCTAAAAGGGATCAGGCGGTTGTAAATTTGAAAAAATTTGGAACCGTTCTTGTTTTCCCAACATCCAGCCTTGTCTAGCCATTCCCGCAAGAAGGCGGGCTGCTCGTACATTGTCATCCTGAGCTGTAGGCGAAGGATCTGAGCCTGGCCGCCTACTTGCGATTTTCACCACAACCCGGTCTCGTCCTACATACCATTTGCAGG
>BQIW01000123.1 GCA_021604105.1 Nitrospirales bacterium
AGTGTTCAAAAAGGCCGGTCCAGCAAGGCCGCAGCCGCTTGGACGAGCGGAGCGTACGGAGGAGTACGTGAGCACGGCCTAGGGGCGAGAACGCCGCTGGCGGCATTTTTCAACACTCCCTTCTGAGCTTCATTTGTCAGGGACTGTGTCAGGTCAATCTTGACCAAATGGCCTGTTGAAAACGAAAGGCCTTCCCGCCAACCGGACTCTCTCTTCCTGGTCATTCCCGACATTTTTGTCGGGAACCTATCACCCCCTCCGTCATTCCCGACATGTGTAATCGGACATCAATCTTTGCTTCCCCATCCACCTGAGAGGATGACAACTGCTCACTTAGGCCACATACTCAATGTTATCCGACACTCTCCGTCAACTGCGATTTAGGTTTTACACTTCAACCCAGGCTTTTCAACACCCTGCTATTCCATACTTGTAGTGGCTTCCTCAGCACATTTGGGGCATCGGAACGGTGGGGAGAAATAAGCGGGAAAGGTGTTCTGCCCACCAAAGCCATGCCCGGCACCCCATACCACCGCACGGCTTTCGCCATACTCCAGGGTCTGTTGAAAAAAGCCGCCAGCGGCGTTCTCGCCATTTTCCCGTGCTCACGTACGAAGCGTACGCTCCGCGCGTACAAACGGCTGCGGCCTTGCTGGACGGACCCTTCGGGAAGACTCAGGGCATGCTTTTTTGAACCGACCCGCAGCCTTGATGAGGAATCTCATCCTGCGCAAATTTGCCCTTGAACATCCTTATTATTCAACACTCCCAGAATGGTAATTGGGTAAGTTCCGACACACCTGACACCACTCACTCATCCATCAACGGTGACCGGCACACAACCCTGCAGGCCGTTTGCCACTACCAAAACGAAACCCCTTTCGAGTATGATCTGATCCGGGCCCTCTCTACGACGCAACTTGAGAAATTGAAAAGTTATCCCTTCTGACCTGACTGTTCTTTAAAACCGGATCGGGAAGTATTCTTGAAGTGCATTCCCTTGGTCAAAGGAACCATTCTTTTTCGAGAGACTCACCGCAACAGGCCCATTCGTCCACATCGCAAAAGGCTTGATGATATGCGATTCCTTCCATAAAGAAAGACGAACATTGGCCAAATTCCTTTCCTCATATTTTTTACTCATTGGATTACCTCCTCAGAGGTTGGGGAGAATTTTCCCCCTTTTGTCTACTTTCATTGTGTTGTGGACCATGATCGTCAGTGTCGGTCCTCTGCCGGCCTTAGCCCAACAACTTCCTCTTCTGCAAGAACAGTCTAAGGCAAAGTCAGATGAGGAAATGGTCCTTCCACCGATCCTGTCTCCCACCGCGCCCGTCATACTTGATGGGGAAAGTCTCTTTCAGGTCCGCGGCGTGTCGGCCTTTCCCGCAGAAGAACGTGCCCGGAGGATTTCCGAACGCATTGATGAGTTTGCCTCCTCCGTGAATCGCTCCATTCAAAATTTGCGATTGGTTGAGGAAAAGGACATCACCATGATTTTCGCAGGCGACCAACCAATAGCGGGAGTGACCGATGCCGACGGTCGGCTGGAAGGCGGAGTGGACCGTGGAGTCCTGGCCCGGATCTACCTTAAACGGATCGAGGAAGCCGTGGAAGCCCACAGGGAGACACGCAAACCCATCAACATCTTGATTCACATTGCTTTCTCCTTGCTGGCCACAGCTATTCTTGCGTCTAGCTGGTGGGGCATTCGATGGATTTTCGAAAAGCTGGATGCCCTAATCGAGCGACGATACAAAGAACGGGTCGCGGATTTAAAAGTTCAAAAGGTTATTATCATTCAGGCCCATCAGATGTGGGCCGGGCTCCGTGGAAGCATGAACGGAATCAAGGCATTCCTGCTTTTTTTGCTGCTGTATGCCTATTTCAATTTTGTTTTCCGTCAATTCCCGTGGACTGCCTACATAGGCAAGCAGTTGTTCGATATTATCCTCGACCCAATTCGGGTGATCGTGAGGGGATTACTTTCGTCGTTTCCCAGCCTGGTCTTTCTCGTCATTCTAATCGTCTTGCTCCGATACCTTCTGAAGTTTGGGAAGTTAGTGTTTGCCAATCTGGCCATCGGAAAGGTGATATGGCCGCGGTTCGATCGGGAATGGGCCTGGCCAACCTACCGGATTTTCCGGGCATTCGTGATCGCCTTCGGAATTGTGGTGGGGTACCCCTACATCCCCGGCTCCACCTCCGAGGCCTTTAAAGGGATCACGATTTTCCTCGGGGTGCTGTTGTCGCTCGGGTCCTCCTCGATTATCGGCAATATCCTGGCCGGGTATACCCTGGTTTACCGGCGGGCGTTTCAGGAAGGGGACCGGATCAAGGTTAATGAAATTCTCGGCGATGTCGTGGAAAGGAGAATCCTGACAACCCGGCTTCGGTCGTTGAAAAATGAAGAAATCATCGTGCCCAACTCGGAAATTCTGAACAGCCACGTGACCAACTATACCGCTGCCGCCAGAGAGAAGGGTCTCATTCTTCATACCACGGTGGGAATCGGATACGAGACCCCGTGGAGACAGGTCGAGGCGATGCTGATTGAGGCCGCCGACCGGACTTCCGGATTGTTGAAAGATCCCCGGCCCTTCGTCCTGCAACTCGCCTTGGGCGATTTCTGCGTCACCTATGAACTCAACGTTTACTGCGACCGGCCGTTTTATATGATGGACCTGTATACCGGTCTCAACCAGAATATTCTGGATGTGTTTAATGAATATGGCGTGCAGATCATGACTCCGGCCTATATGGCAGACCCTGAACAACTCAAAATCGTGCCGAAAGATCAATGGTACACCACGCCGGCCAAACCACCCAAAAAGAAAGAAAAGAAGGAAGTTGAGTCCGCTCCCGACACTCCACAACCGGAAGATGACATTCGAAAATAAGTAGCATGAATAATTGGGGTGGCTGAGGAGTCAGCTTGGAAAGGTTGCGCGCCCACATCGTTCGTACCTATCCAACGGTACTCCGCCTGATATGGTCCGTTTTCCTTTCGCCGTGATCGATACCCGTTGGCTCCGCACAAAAATACCGATCAGATCGGTCGCCTCAGTTCTTCAGCAACAACATTAGAAGTGAGGCATGTCTCTTCACTGTGACATCAGATCAAGGGTCTGTTGAAAAAAGCCGCCAGCGGCGTTCTCGCCATTTTCCCGTGCTCACGTACCAAGCATACGCTCCGCGCGAAAAAACGGCTGCGGCCTGGCTGGACGGACCCTTCGGGAAGACTCAGGGCATGCTTTGTTGAACCGACCCGGAGCCTTTGAGGAGGAATCTCATCCTGCGCAAATGCGCCCCTGAACATCCTTATTATTCAACACTCCCATCAATCATCCTCACCAGCGGATTTACCACACGGGGAGGTTCCATCTCCAATTGGTGAATCATCCAGGTATACGTGATACGGCCGGGTTCCCATCCACACGAACAGTCTATTTGAGCCATTCGGGATGAAATTGAACCTGCTGTTGTAATACCTTCAATTGAGCCAGAAGTCCACCTACCTGTTGATACACATGGGAAGGCAGGAAAGGGCCACGAAGACTGACCGGTTGTGGTGGAGGAATATGAGGAAGGTGGGCATGGAGATACGCGAGTTCGGAGATGACCAGGGTGGCTAAATCGTAGACATCATTCGATTGAATATCGGGACGATCTAAGTTCTGAGGGGCCAAGGTTAGCATTTTAATATTGGAGTCCCTGGCGATGCTTCCTAACACCATATAGCAATCAATGAGATGGTCGTAGCTATTCCATGACTTACGCCCTCGTTCAAGCAAAGGGAGAGGAGCCGGGGCCGGAGCGGTAGGAAATTCACGCAACAGCTGTGTGGTGTATTCGATGCCCAGGCCGACCAACTCTGCGGCATCTTTTGGAGAAAACTGGTGCATCAATAAAAGATTGAGTTGGGTGTTCGCCAATCCAATAATAAAAAAGACTTGATTGGGAGTCGTTTCAGCATCGGCCAAGGCTTCACTGTTCGTCAGGGGGAGCCCGAGTTGCCGCTTAAGAGACAGGATTCGGTGCAGAGAGGAATCGATCTTTTTCCAGACATGATAGGGACGAATATCGACCGGATCCTCTTCTGTTCCACCGACCTCCGATTCCTCGGTGAGTTCCGCAACCAACCTGGCCACTTTTTGATTAAGGGTTTTGGCTTGAAAAAACACTTCGTGCGGAGTCGCATTTTCTACCAGGAGGCCGATTTCGCGACTTTTAGGTTTTCCCATTTCGAACCGGAGGTCATCCAGTTCTTTCCGTACCAATTGTACACGTGCGAACACATCCGCGGGGGTGATGGATTCAATTGAAAGTTCATGCCCACTCACAGGAGGAGGAGTTGTGATGGTCTTGGTCATTCCAAGACTTGTCATTGGAACACTGATACAAACCGCAACGATCACTCCGACTTTGAGACTGCTTAATGACTGAATGTGGGAATACATGAGTTGTCACCTTTTGTGAAAGCCCCGATCTTTCCCGTCGAGCCTGCTGAAGGGAGTCACTGGGCTGCAGTTGTCCATGTTGCTTTTCGTAAATGGCCATTCTTCTTTGAGCACGCTCATTCCAACATTTGCGGCACTCCCTCCCAAAATCAGTTCTGTTCGGATCACTATGTCCGAATCAAATAACACACCTTCGAGAGCTTCGCCTGGGGTCAGGCAATACATCCAATAGGTGCGGGAGCAAACCACGGAAAGAGCTCGGTTCTCAGCAAAAATGCCATGTACACTGCCCGCAAACCTAAGATTTCAACAACCCCTTTTGGAAAACTCTCCGGGGGAACTGAATATGATTCGCCTCAAGGTTCCTTCACCTAACCGCCGATCAAGGCCTCTATACAGAAAAAATCCCATAAAGGCCAGCCCGATGCATAGAACCTTGGCGAAAATAAGAGAAAGATCCTTATGTTCCCACACGAGCATAACAGCCGCACCCAATCGACCACTCTCCCGAAACGCATGAAACATTTTTTCCGCAAACAAAACCAGGAAGGTGCATCCACTATACACCATGGTTCTATACAGAACGGTCGCGCCAAGCGAATGATGGGCATCCAACCTGGTGCCCGCTCGTGTTTTACCCAACAAGACCACAACCTTTGCAACAATCAGTGCGCTGATCAGTGCCTTAGAGAAAGCATTGAACTCAATGTTATACCCTTCCAACATCAATTTCGTCAGGGTAAGGATGATGCCGAAACAGACGAAAAAATACAGGGTCACTAAACCGACTTCTTTCAGTTCATGCTTGACGGTCGAAAATATCTCCATGAATTATTCTCCGGGTAAGGATGCCTCAGGTATGTTCAGCAGGTTCAAGCCACATGTCCACCATCACAAGGTGATCATTAGAAACATCCGGATAAACAGTACCATTGAATGTTGTGTGTTCGGCAGCACCAAACCGCCATGGCTATTCTGGGGCGGATCTTTACCCACAACGCAGGATCAAGACTGCCAACCGCAGATCAGGAAAGGGAGCCGGGCTGGTTGTTTAGGAGAAGAGCTTTAATCGATTCGGCAATCTCGCGACTGAGATCCTCAAGGTTCTGACTCATGGCCGCGACCAACGCTTCATAACCCTGGCTGGTCGGATGATGGGTCACTTGCGTTTTCTTGGTGGTGAGCACAGTTTGTCCATCGTGACCCAACAGGCTCCACCGAACGACCAGATCCGCGTCCCCGCCCATGGTGGCATCAAACCGCAGGACATCCACAACAATCTGGTAATCCAATGGTGATGAACTCCTCCACGGATACTGCCGAATTCGATCTGTTGAAAAAAGGACAGAAAGATTTTCGGCCAGGACGTGAGACACATTCTCACTCAACGGTTCAGCCCATTTATGAAATTCTGCCAGATCGACTTCATGGGCACTCGTTTTGGTCACAATCTGCGGCCGGTCCAAATATTTGGGAAGGGTGACAGGCCCTAGGCCAAAGGTCAGGCTTCCGAGTTGCGTGTCCGATACCCCGGAGACCGAAGCAGGCGAGACAGCTCGCAACAAATAGAAATGAGAAGGTTGACTCGTCCCACAGCCGAAAAAGTTCAGCACGCATAGACACGCAACGCCGAAACGAAACCCGTTCATGATCCTGTTCATGTGCACCTCTTTACTGTTTCCCTTTGACTAATGCCTCGGGATGTTGTTCAAGATAATCGGCCAAAATCCGGATCGAGCGGGCGGCAGCAGACAGCTCCTTCAAGGCACTATTCATATTCACCGCTGCGGGTGAATTGGGATCAGCAACCTCTAAGGTTTTCCGGACCGTTAATAGCGTCTCGTCCAAACTGGTTGCCAGAGTGTCAACCTGCCGATCAAGTCCCTCCGTGAGTTGTTCCATATTGCCCAGTGCGGTATTCAGGTTGCGGATGGCATTTTGAGTCTCAGGGGAATTGACCAGACGGTTGCCCCCCTCGACGGTTTCCAGGATTTCCTTGGCAATTTTATCAAGAGGCAAACGTCGAATCTCTGCCATGACATCGGTGACCGTCCTTCGCAATTGATCCATCGTTGCGGGTATGGCTGGAATCTCCGGATATTTTCCAGTCAGGATCAGCTCTTTCTGAGGAAGATCCTTGTGGAAATCAAGCCCGACGAACAATTGACCGGTCAGTAAGCTCCCGGTCTCCAGTTGGGCTCTCAAGCCACGCTTCACCATATGCTTCATGACAGCATATTGATCCTCTGAGATCTGTGATCGCATCACTTCTGTAGTGGTAATCCGTTCCGGCTGAATTTCGATAAGCACAGGAATTTTAATCTCAAGCGTTTTGGGGTCAAGATTGACTGCGATATCGGAAACGATTCCGATTTTTATCCCGCGGAATTCCACAGGAGCCCCAACACTCAGACCCCTCACCGATCCATCAAAATTAACCATGAACGGACGCGTCAGGACATACTTCTCATCCTGAATACTGGAAAAATTCTTGAAAAGTTTGAATGCCGTCCCCGGTTGGCTCGGTTCATCCGAACCTCCTGCAATTGATGGAGTATCGAACGAAATACCTCCTGTGAGAAGTGAGGAGAGCGACTCCATTTTCACATTCAGACCCTCTGCCCCAACCGAGATTTCAAACCCGCTTAATTGCCAAAATCGGCTGGTATCCCGTACGCGTAAATGATGCGGGGCTTGAATAAAAATATCGATAAGCACACCGCCCCCTTCCTTATCCAAGGCATAGTCCAGAACACGTCCAACCGGAATATCGTGATAAAAAACCGGAGCTCCGGGGGAACTCGATCCCAGGTTTTCCGCACGCAATTGAAATTGAGCCCCTTTGTCTTCTCGTGTGACTCCGGGTGGTTTCTCCAATCCGGCAAATATTCGAGCCGAAGGGCCTGGCCTGGGATCCATGGCGATATAGGCTCCGGACACTAAGGTCTCAAGCCCCGAAATGCCGCCCAAACCCAGCCGGGGACGGACTACCCAGAACTGGGAATTTTCCGTGAGGTGTGGCTCAGCCTGTTTGCTGAGTTCTGCGGTCACAACCACGAGAGAGAGATCACGGCTGATTTGCACGCTTTTCACGGTTCCGACTGCAATTGACTTGTATTTAATTTTGGTTTTTCCGGCTTCCAACCCCGCCCCATCTTCAAAAGTTATGGTCACGGTTGGACCTTTTTCGGAAATCGTTTTAAAGATCAGCCACCCTCCGATCAGTGCCGCAACCACGGGAATAATCCATACAATGGATACCCCGCGTTTTTTTCGTACCGTCACTTCAGCCAATTCCTCAAAATCGCCAGGATGGGATTCATTTTCCTTCATGATTTCTCCTCTATATTATCCCAGATCAATCGGGGATCGAAGCTCATGGCGGCAAACATGGTCAGGATGACAACTGCGGCGAATGAAATCGCCCCCGGCCCGGGTTCAATTGTCGCCACGGCATCAAGTTTCACCAGGGCAATTAAAATCGAAATCATAAAAATATCAATCATGGACCACCGGCCGACCACCTCGGTCATCCGATATAACTTGGTGCGTTCTCTTGGGCGCCATTGTGATTTGTATTGGACAGAAAGCAATAGATAGGTCAACGCCAGGAGCTTTAAAACCGGTACGGTGATGCTGGCGAAAAACACCAGCAAGGCAATCGGCACCATGCCGGCATGAATGAGTTCCTTGACCCCGCTCAGAATCGTATCTGCTTCCCCTTTCCCAAACGAAATCACCGTCATCACGGGAAGCACGTTGGCCGGGATATACAGAATGTAGGCCGCAATCAACAGAGCCCACGTGCGCGAAATACTATTGGGTTTCCGCAAATGGAGGTGGGCCTCGCATCGCGGACAGATGGGCTCCCCTTCACTCAAGACCGGGGGAATTCGACTGAGTTGATGGCAGGCATGACAACTCATGAGTCCCGATCGGGCTGCGGTGGGGTACACGCCCCTCATGAAATCTTCTCCATTTTTTCCCAGACCATATGGGTGTCAAGTGCAGAGTCGGCAGCAGCCAAAGTAAAGATTAAGGCGACGAATGAGTAAATCGCCACACCGGGAACCAGATTTGCCAAATCCGATAACTTCACGACGGCCACAATCACTCCCAGCAAATACACGTCCATCATGGCCCAGGTCCGGCAGTGCTCAACCATCCGAAAGACCAGAGCGGCATGCCACGGTCGCCTGTTGAATTCCAGCGGCCCAAGAACGTATAACATGCCAAGTATTTTTAGGGCTGGGAAGATGATACTCGCACACAACACCAAGATCCCTAACTCCCACATATCCCGTTCGAAGAATTCCTGCACCCCTGTGGATAGCAGGCTCACCTGAACACGCCCATTAAGCTCAAAAGTCATAAACGGAAAAAAATTCGCCAGGGTAAAAAAAATGAGACTTGCCAAGGCCAGTATGATGGTATGTTCGAAACTATCCCGTTTTTTCGCATATAACAATGCTCCACACCTCGAACACTTGGCCCGCTCACCATAATGTAGCGACTGAACACGATGAAGAAGGTCGCATTCATGGCAGGCAATTAAAGAATGTAAAGCGGACATGTTCATTTCGTTCGATCGGGCGGGAAACACATCCTCTCCACGGTGTGTCCTCGATAGAATGATCTACCCTGTCGCTGATGCTTGTACCACATTCGATAACATTTTTCACCCGTATCTAGCCAACAATCATGGGACACCAGGCGGGCATTGGACCTGTAAAGGATGATGAAGTGCCTGAGTTGCCCCTCGGATTTCCTGCATGGATTAACCATAATAAACCCACCACCCGCCAACCCTTTTCACCAAACCCGAATCAAGACAAAGAGCAGAAGGAAATGAGGCCTTGAGGCATGGTCCGGCCATCCGTTTGATATGTATCCGAGCTATGGTAAGGATAGATTCAGGGTTCGGGGACCATGCAGGAGAACACCACAGAAAAGTTCATCAGAAACTCTTAAACCGAATCAAATCAGGCAGACAAGGGGAGTGTTGAATAATAAGGATGTTCAAGGGCAAATTTGCGCAGGATGAGATTCCTCATCAAAGGCTACGGGTCGGTTCAAAAAAGCATGCCCTGAGTTTTCCCGAAGGGTCCATCCAGCCAGGCCGCAGCCGTTTGTACGCGCGGAGCGTACGCTGAGTACGTGAGCACGGGAAAATGGCGAGAACGCCGCTGACGGCTTTTTTCAACAGACCCACAAGAGTTCTTCCTGGTCTTCCCATCCTGCGTTAAAGGGGACCTCTGGTGACACTTTGCACCACAAACGTGTCGTCATCAAAGGTGATGGTCAGCGATTCCCCCTTGTCATGGGTGGGGCTTTCGAGATCCATATAGGAATAGGTCCAGATATGAATATGCCCCTCATTCGACTGGGTTTTGAGACGCACGACCGGCTCTCCGAGTAGATTCAACACATCATCCTGAGTGGTGGTATGCGGGATGATTTTCTTTTCGATTCCCGGAGGTATCGGCCTCTCACCAATCTCGTAGAAATAGTCAGGATTGTGCACACAGGCCGAAAGCAAAATCGTGAGAACGAACAACCATGTTCGTGGTATGCCAAACCACTGACGTTTCTTCACATCGGTTTTTCCTCGTATGGTCATGAAATTCCTCCCACAAAAATAAAACTCCCATCAATTCTTTTCAACCAAAGCCATGCCCCTCTCTCAACGGATTCGACATGAAGATCAACCCTTCTCAAACAATTCGCCCGACTAACACAACCGTTTGCATACGGTAATAGAGCACCATGGAGAAATGCTCATCCAACGCCCGACCGCACAGGAGACGCACTTGATTATTCTCACCGGTATCTTCACGGGCTCTACTATGGAAATCCCCTTGAGTTTTGCATTCTCAATCGGGGGACTCTATCCTTTGTCCATGATAGACTCTGGGGAATGCCTGAGACAGCTGGCTGTTGCCTCTGAACCCATCACGTCAACCTTGTAGCCAATGCTGTCACAGTGGAAAGACTCCTCATGGAGGGGAACCGCTATATCAACAAATCCAACTGAAGGTGACCTATTCCTACCATAGCGATGTTTGAAACGCCAGAAAAACCAGGTATGACATTAAACATTAAGCCTCCCGATTGCGCCATTTGGAGAAGATACCCATGCCGATCAAAAGGATGAACTTTGGGTATCTGTTGGGAGGTCTGCTGACTCTCCTGCTATCGGTTGCCATTTCACAGGAGGAAGGGGTCACGGGTGAGGCCAGGCGTTTGTTCCTGGAGCCCGCACTTTGCCTCATGCTCCTGATGGGGATATGGAGCCATGTCAGTGAAAAAAAATGGTTGATGATCGGAGGGGGGATCCTTGCAGTAAGTGGAATCGCTACGGCCATCATCGAATATTTCTTGGACGTTCCGGAGCTTCAGATTGTCAACCTGTCTATACTATTTGCGTTCTCTCTGGTCAGCACCTGGATTGCTTCCCGACATTTGGTCCTTTCAGGCCCCATCACCATAAATAAAATCATTGGCGCCATCTGCATTTATCTCCTGATCGGACTCAACTGGTCAGTGTTTTATCTGTTCATTAACCTCGTCAACCCTGACTCGTTCCAGGGCCTGACATCCACCGAAATAGGAGTCCAGTTTTCGGAATTGCTGTATTACAGCTATGTCACCATTACCACCTTAGGCTATGGCGACGTCACGCCCATCAGGCCGATCGCCCGAACCCTCTCCTATCTTGAAGCGATTGTCGGACAATTTTATGTTGCCGTCTTGGTGGCATGGCTTGTCGGCATGTATCTCTCCGACAAAGGCAACCACCTCCAAAATTCCTAAGTCCAATCGGACGAAATCCTTGGCCTGCTCCAACTTTAGGGAAAACACATTTCAGGACGATGCGAAACATGCCACTCCTCTATTGCATGTTCCCAAAGAACACCATGAACAGGCGACTCCCGGGAATTCGCGAATGTTTATGGGAGTGTTGAATAATAAGGATGTTCAAGGGCAAATTTGCGCAGGATGAGATTCCTCCTCAAAGGCTCCGGGTCGGTTCAAAAAAGCATGCCCTGAGTCTTCCCGAAGGGTCCGTCCAGCAAGGCCGCAGCCGTTTGTACGCGCGGAGCGTACGCTT
>BQIW01000124.1 GCA_021604105.1 Nitrospirales bacterium
AAATTCGACTTGTGGCTCGATGCCATGGTGTGAAAGGTGTCGCACGAGATCAGCCAGGAAAACAAAGCTTCCGGTCAACAATCCAAGCAGGATGGGTTGTCGGGACGGCAAATCGGTTGCGATCAGTTTGGCTAATTCGCCTACCCGCGTCTCAATGGTTTTTTCATCAATGAGAACAGAATGAGGGAGCACGAAGTCCTTTCTCTCAATTCGTGTGGAACGAAATTCTTGACTATTTTAGATGGTCACCGCAAGCCAAGGAGACAAAAAATGTCCACATGCCCAGAAAGGCATGCCCTGAGGATCTATCTGAAGCCATACAGGGTCTGTTGAAAAAAGCCGCCAGCGGCGTTCTCGCCATTTTTCCGTGCTCCCGTACTAAATGTACGCTCCGCGCGTAAAAACGGCTGCGGCCTTGCTGGACGGCCCCTTCGGGAAGACTCAGGGCATGCTTTTTTGAACCGACCCGGAGCCTTTGATGAGTAATCTTATCCTGGGCAAATTTTCCCTTGAACATCTTTATTATTCAACACTCCCATACAGGCTCTTGATATGGTTTGGCTTTTATCTGAATGTGAGAGTATGCCATCCACGGAATCAGGTCATGAATTTGCCCGCGACAAAACCACCAACCGGGTGCAGCGTCTCGAAGACTGACCATAATGCCTCCGAACGCTCTCCCCGTGTCTCTCCTTCACAGTCCAACTCCAAAAACTTCCCACCAAAAGGGAAGCATGGCCAGGATACAATCAAAAATTAACTGGAGGGTATACAAAGGAAGGAAGATAGGGAACACCACTCAATCTCGCCGTCGAAAAAATATTCGCATCATTGATATACTGAGGATCGTGGGCCTCATGCAGTTCTTGACCACGCAAGGATCAGATGAAAGGCACTGACCCACATCAATTTACTGAACGATGTCATTTTCGGAAAGACGCATGCCACCTATGAACGGGCCCTAAATTTCGTCAGCGACTGAGAGTTGTGCAACCATGCCCGGGATCGACCAGACGGACTCGTCGAATAGCCTGTAGGCGTCCCAATTGCGTTTACTCTCTGAGATAACCAATTCCATTGGAATTCCAGACAACCATATGAATTCAACGCGAGTGATTTCTTGTCTAGTTGCAATGGCCATTGCACTGTTGGCGGGATGCGCGGCCATGCCCCCTAAACATCAGGGAAACCTGTGTACGATTTTCGATCAATACCCCGAGTGGTACGATGCGGCCAAAGAATCCCAGGAACGATGGGGCACACCACCCCATATTCTCATGGCTTTCGTCAAACAGGAGTCGGCGTTTCGCCACGACGCGACGCCCCCATGGGACTGGTTCCTGTTCATTCCCCTCGGACCCCAGTCGTCGGCGGAGGGCTATGCCCAGGCTAAGGACGAGACCTGGGAGGAATATGAGGAGGAGGCCGGGGGGGTTTTCAATAGCCGCTCATCCATGGAGGACGCCCTGGACTTCATCGGCTGGTACAACAATAAAAGCAACAGAGAGCTCGGCATTTCCAAATGGGATCCCAAGCGCCTATATCTCGCTTATCATGAAGGTCGCGGGGGCTATAGGCGTGGGAGCTACAAGAGGAAGCCGAAGATCGTGCGTATCGCGAATCGTGTGGATCGGCAAGCCAGGGAATATGGGGCACAGCTGCGTCAATGCGAACATCGGTTTAGATGTCGACACTGGTACCAGCTTTGGCCATTCTGCAGCTGACACTTCAGTTCCCGATCACGGCAGGATGTTGTCACCTGGACTTCTCGAAACGATTTATCGTAATTCGTCATGAATACCTTCGGCGGTTCTCTTGTGATCACCCGGCACGTTTTCTAGTTCCCGCACCGCTTTGATTCGGCTGTAGAGACGTCTCAAGTGGTCTTCATATTCCCCTCGTTTTAGACCGGCATGATCTCGTTCAAAGATACGACCCAACAGGTAGCCGATGATTTCCATGACGTCCAGGAGCTTGCTATCCGGCTCTATCGCTTCTTCCGAGAAAAACTCCATCACCGCAACCACTTTCGGTCCAATTAAAATTGGAAACGCAAAGCCGGCCTTCACGCCTATTTCCTTGGCAAGACGGGCACGAGGGAAATTGGGATCCTTGGTCACATTTTTGATCCAGGCTGCCTTTCCACTGGCCAACACTCGACCGGGCAGCCCTTCCCCAGGCACGAACTTCGTTGATTCCGTCACCTGTCGAAACGTTTCGAACTTACTCCAGTCCCTCAGAATCCAAATTTTGCCGGGACTCAACAGATCATTATCGCCGTCACGGATATAGAGATGGGCGACCGGCCACCCCGTATAGTCGCAGATCACTTTCATAGCCTGTTTTAACGCATCCTCCACCGGATCATTGGTATTGGATAACACGGCAATTTCCTGATTCAGTTTCAGAAAGGTCGTTTCCTGTTTCAAAAGTTCATAGGCCATTTTCATTTTTTCCGATTCTTTCTGCTCTTCGATAAACCGCAGTTGCCCCAAGGCAAACACAGCGACCAACCATATGATGAAAATAGAAAGTGCCCGATTGATTTCTCCCATCCATAACGGCACCCCGGGATCGGAAATAAACGCCCCTTCTAATGTGAGAATCGTCCCGGCAATGGCCCCGCCATAGATCAACCGTTTATCTTTCGCCATGAAACCCAATAACACCAACACTGCATAGGCTTCACTAATGGACACGCCTAACGGGAACATGCCATCAACCAGGGAGATGACGAGGGCAACACTGACCATTAGGACCACATAGCCAATAGTCGTGATCGAAAAAACGGGAATGGCTGAAAGGGGTTTACTCATAGGATTCCTGCCATGGTGAATAGGGGTGAGTGAGATTCGTGAACGTTGTCATTTTTTCCCGGCACCGTTTGTGGCAATCGACGTTCTAAATTTCAATCACTCTTGACTTCAGGGAAGATTCGCCTGTCACAAATTCCTCCTCCAGACATCGCACGCAATCGAAAATATCACCAAAAATATGATGTTCCGGAATCAGTCTTGGTGTCAGATTCACCGCGCGGAGCATCTCCAAAGGTTGGGAATTCACGTTGGCCAACAGGACTCGAATACCCCGCTTTTGCATGTATTCAAAGACTAATTCCAGGGCATGAGCGGCTGATTGGTCGAGATACGGCACACGATTCATCTCAAAAATAAGAATGTTGACTGTGGGTAATTGTTTAATATTATCGATTAAAAAATGAGAAAAACCGAAGAAAACCGGACCGGTAAATGTTTTGATATACACGGTATCTAAATAATCCTGTGGTAAAACGAATTCTTCCCTCAAGTCGCAAGGTTTTCGGATTTTTAGCGACCGAAGAGGAAACAGGACAATTTTTTCTTCTCCGATGTCCCCCATTTTTTTCATGAACACAAAGACGGAGAGGGTCATCCCTGCTCCGACGGCTGTGATCAAATCGACAAACACGGTCAGGAACAACACGATGAAGAGGATGGCGCTTTCAGCCCGGTCCACTTTCACCACTTCCTTGAGCCCCTTATAGTCGATAATGTCCAACCCCACAGTAATGAGGATGGCCGCCAGAACGGGAATGGGCACATATTGAACATAAGCACCCAGGCCTAAGAGCACAGCCAGCAGAAAAAGACTGGAAACCACCCCGGCGAGCCGTGTACGACCTCCAGCCTTCACATTGACGATCGACGACATGGTCGTTCCCGCACCGGGTAATCCACCAAAGAGTGCCGACGCCACATTGCCCATTCCCTGACCGATTAGTTCCCGGTTACTCTGATGTTTGGTTTCGGTAATCTTGTCGACAATGACAGCGGTCAAGAGGGTGTCAATGCATCCCAAGGCTCCAAGGGTCAGCGCGGCGGTGATGATAAAGGACGGTTGAGAAACATCCACACTCAATAACCGTTCAAGTTGAAAGGAAGGCAAGCCCTGGGACACCTCCCCAATAAGAGGAACAGACAAACCCGTCGCCAGGGCAAGGAAGGTTCCAACCAACAAGGCCATCAGCGCAGCCGGAATGGTGGTACTGACCTTAGGGGCCGCATACAGAATCACCAGGGTCAGGCCCCCCAGCGCAAGCGCTTGGATATTCATGTCGCGCAAGGCCTGCGCCGCCCCGGTGAACACTCCATAGATGGTGGAGGGCGCCGACAAGCCCATTAACGGAAACACTTCAAATAAGATCAGAATAATGCCAATGCCGGTCATAAACCCGGAAAGCACCGGATAGGGAATATATTTGATATTGCCGCCAATCTTGAGGAGTCCGAAGACGATTTGCACCACACCCGCTAAGATGAATATTCCGATAATCGTCCCCAGGGCCGATTCCAGGCTCCCGGCGATACTGATGGCTTGAGACACAGTCAACGCGGCGACCACCGTCATGGGGCCGGTTGGAGTACTGATGAGCGTGCGCGTGCCGCCAAAAAGAATGGCAACGGCCCCCAGCAGAATTGCACAATACAGCCCGGAAACCGCTCCCAGTCCGGATTGAAGGCCAAAGGCCAGGGCCAGGGGTAAGGTCACCACTCCAGCGGTCAAGCCGCCGAGGACATCTCCCTTGACATGAAGAAAATTAAATTGTGATTCCTGCGCGGCGTATGTCATAAGAAAATAGGATCACCCTGTCAGAACTTCAGGCCGCCCCCTATGCCTTGAGTGTGCACCCGTCCAGAGCCCTCCGGGCTTGTGTGTGTCGGATTACACCAGTCAACGACGCGATAGTATAGGCTATGAACCTATGGTTTTAAAGCCAACATTGGCTGGATGGAAGGTGGGATCGATGCCCGATCTCAGGAAAACACGGTAGAGGGAGGCCAATATGATGACTCCGGTTTGCTTAGCCCTCTTTATTGACCATTCATTAGGAAGATTTTCGCTATAAAAAAAGACTCGGTTGCCCATGTTGCTGGTGTAAAATCGTGTCTGCAGGAATAAATCTCCCGGGGTGAAATGCTTGGATATCTCCAATAATCCCAGCAACGTTTCAAATCAATTTTCCCCGCGTTAATTAGGAAACAAATACCTCGCACGGTCAAAGAACCTCATTCGGTCTACTACAGTCTTCAGTTTATGCCCTAAAGAAGGTCGGCGATTATCCAAAATAATACGGAATGGAATAGACCACCTCGGCTCGTTCCGGGGGCCTTTAGCTAACCTTGGATCCAAACACCTCGAGATCAATAAGGCGCAGCCCCTTTTTCGATAACTCATTCCACTGCTTTTGGAAGCCAAACCAATCGTCATTAACCCATAACGCATGACCACCCTTGCCAGCTCGAAATACGCCTGCATACCGACGGGTGCTCCCGTCCTTCCAGGTTTCGAAATCAATGAGACGCAGCCCTTTGTTCGTTAACTGCTTCCATTTTTTATGGAACCCTTCCCACTCATCACCCAGCCACAACACATGGCCGCCGGTACCAGCCCGAAATACGCCTGCATACCGACGGGTGCTTCCGTCCTTCCAGGTTTCGAGATCAATGAGACGTAGCCCTTTGTTCGACAGTTCTTCCCATTTCTTCAAGAACCCTTGCCTGGTATCCCCCAACCACAACGCATGGCCCCCCGCCCCGGCCCGAAACACCCCAGAAAAACGACGAGCCTTACCGACTTTATAAGTCTCGAGATCAATGAGCCGTAGACCTTTCTTGGATAACTCACTCCACTTCTTCTTAAAACCCCTCTTATCGTCACCAACCCATAACGCGTGGGCACCTACGCCAGACTGAAACACACCAGCATAACGAACTCCGGCACTCATATCGATAAGGTGTCGACGACTCTTATGATTTATCGTCTTGTGGATGACCTTCACTTGCTGGGGAGACATCGTAACTGGTGGCTGGCAACTGAAGTAGTAGCTCATGACATTTGAGCGATCTGGCTTGAAGGTCTTTCCATCAATTTTGAAACTCGCTGGGCCGCCGCAAAGATTTTTGTTCACTTTTTCTTTGTAATACTTTGTGCCAGGATCTGGTCGAGTATCCCCAAGTAAATCACCGTTCAGTCCTTGGGCACCGTGTTTTTTCACAAGCGCCACCACGAGATCTGACTCGGGAGCCCCCCAGGACGGATGAGTGTGGAAAAGCCCGAAGAAGTGCCCAAATTCATGCGCCAGAACGATACCGGCTTTGGAACCAAACTTAGACGATTGGTTGGTGACTGCCACGAAATCAATGTTTTTGTGTGGCAATTTGGCATGAGCGGGTTTCTTTTGACCCGTGTCGGGTGGATAGGCAAACCAGTTATTGGCGGGAGTATCAGTGTCTTTACCCCACCGGAGAAAGACGGTAAATTCACCTCGGAACTTGGCTGCAACGGCGTTGGCTTTCGTCCACCACTTCGAACCCCCATTGTGCAGGCTATTCAAAGAGGTGTCTCGCTTAGGATGCCAATCTTTTGCCGAATCAAAAGCAAATCTCAGACCGGTCGGCTCGAAAATAGTATTGACCGTATCGATTGCGGCAGCGAAGGCTTTTGGGGTCACGGTACACTTTCGCCTGCCATTGTTGTCTGATAAAGGTATGGCATGTATGCGAACTGTGACTGAAGCGTTCATTTTAGTCTCCTTTCACAATTGAAGAAGGGAAAATACTACTGTCGAAGTCAACAGAGTTCAAATGGTGCAGCCAGGGACATTCGATCATTATCAGTTGGAAGAAGTCGTGTCGTGCGTGCGTTGAATTCCCATGCGTGACATAATTTTGAGGTCCAGACACTATGTTCAATACCCTGCTATAAACGATCTCGTTCGATTTCACACTTTGCATTTAAGACAAAAGTCCAGGGCTCCGGCGCTCCCGTCACGGTTGGAAAGAGTCTTTTAAAACCATTGAATCCGTCCGGTTCAAATATTTGTCCTCTGGGGTTCTTTGAAATTTCCGATGCGGAGACCTCTTGCCGTTTCTGCGTCAAATATTTCACGAGTTGGATCCTATTTTCCTGCTCCTCAAGGTTCAGACCACATTGCCCCAGAAAACTGTTAGCGGCAATACGATGGGATAGCGCTGTCTTATGGGATTCAGTTAAATTTTCTACCAGTTCCTGACTGCCGTTTTTAAGATCAAAATCCTCTGACTCTTGCGCAGCCTTTTTTAAATTCTCCAAAAACACACTCCGCCATTGTGGAGTGAGTTCGTTTGGGACAAGCTTCAGCAAAATACATCGTTTTTTAGAAAAGATGGGACGACGGAAATCTACTGCTAACACATCCGCAATAAATTCAAAATCAACAATTTGCTTTTGCGCCAAGGTATTTATGGCCTGCCCGTCCGAATAGCCTTTGACTGGGGTGAGCCATGCATGATCCGCATCTGCCCCACCTCCAGGAAAATCAGAATTAAAGTGAGAAAGAGCAGAGAAATATTCCTTCTGGCCCATGATTAAGGTACCCGTGGCTAAATGTTTATCCACAAAGAAAGCTGAAGGCACTCGTATATCTATGCGCCCCCTCCAAAACGAAGGACCATCAGATTCCAAATTCACTTCAACGGGACAAAATAATGGGCGGAGTTGTTCTTGTAGGGAACGCCGACTTTTCCTCTCTTGAAATGACTCGCTTTCTTCCAATAGACGAATGCCTTTTTTCACCCCCTGTGCAAAGACAGTTGCGTCAATTAGATCTGGGAATATTTTTTGGAGATTGGGCCCAAGCTTCCAATTGCCCAGCGGGAGCTTCCGTTCTTGTGTCCACCAATCATTGTGTGGTGGAGTCAATTCTTTCATAATTGGTCCGCCTGACATATGGCAACCAGAGCACCGAAGACGCGAACCAAATTGAGGGTTGAGGGGATCGGATTGACGGTGAAGCAATTCATTATCAAGAAGAATGTCTTCGGAATTCCCTCGATAAAACCAAGTACCCCGTTCTCCATTCCCGATCAATTCATAAAAATTAAACATTTCGGTTTTGGGATCCCACACAATAAGCTCTACCATCAGCCCCTGTGGGGTTTGATTCGCAACTAATGTGTCTTGAATACCAGCCGTAAAATGACCGAAAAAAAATTCCCCAAATTCAACGGGAGGCACTAGTCCACCAATGGAACCTTGAGCCATCTCGAACAAACTAAAATTGCCGCTATCAGGATTGTGAAATCCCTGATTGGCCACCATAGCCGTTTGAAGGATGCCACCCTGGTCCTTAATCAGCCGGCGGAGATCAAACACGTTACGAGGACAGGGTTCTGCCGCTTGGAGAAGCTGATAGAGATGGTCTTGTTTCTGGGAGGCGGGGGAGTTGTCTGACTGGAGAATGGCGCAGGCAGCATGGGCATTTGGCCCTCCTATCATCCAAATCATCGCGTATAGAAAGAATATGAAAGTCATTATTTTCTTCCGGCCTATACATTTGGTATTCATAAATACCCTCATCCATATAAGGTGACAATTTATTAAATGAATTAGATTCCTGCTCATAAATTACAACAAGCAGAATTAATGCCTGACAGCTAATCAAATAAAGAACGCTCACAACTACCTGCCCTTATCAAAAATATGGCAACGAGGGAATAGCGCCAGGACCCTTCGTCATGATGACAGCATTTTTGGCCACGAATCTTAATGCCATTCTGATGAACTTCGTGTTGGTAACCGAATGAAGCTTCGTGGATGTCAATCCTCTCACGGTTTTTCTGTCGTTGAAGACTGACTCCATTTTGATCACAGATAGCTTTTCCCTGTATCTCTTCAGATAAATTGTGTATCCGAAGAGATACAAGTGAAGCTACCCCTGCCCCCTTTTTGGGCCACTAGAAATGTTAGGTTTTCCAATGATTATGTTTTGTTCACTTTCCAGGCTAACTGGCTTCTCCCAACCTCTGAGTCCGGGCCATTTCCGATCGTTGTTTTATGGTCCATGGTGTGGCTAGGCGATGAACCCATGGATGACTCAGCAGTTGGTGATCGATGGGTTCATGATGGCGATCGAAAACGGGAAGCCAGACTCCGTCCTGATTCACCATTCTGATCAGGGCGTTCAGTGCAGTTAGACCTGAAGGGGAACGGCTGGGTTAACGCGGTACCCGATATTTTTGAATACATCGAAGCGTTCTATAATCGGCAGGGACGCCATTCCGCTCTCGGCGTCCTGACTCTCCCCGAGTGTGAGAAAGGGGCTATCGCGGCTTAACCAGGTGTCCACAAAACAGGGGGAAGACCTGTATGATTCACCGAACTCTATGAGGTCGCATTAACATACGGTTGTGAGATTAATCCTTACGTTGGCATTGAGATAATTCAATGCCTTTTTTGACAAACAAATCCTTTCAAAACCAATAATCTTCTCAACCACGTTCGACCAAGAAAGGGATGACATACTCCTTTTTCCGGCTTACGAACCAACTCCTCCTCGAATGGGAGAGAAGGTAAATGGGGATAACACCAAAATGGCAGGGGCTATCCTGTCATTCTACGATACAAACATGGCTACGCGAGATTCATAGTTGAACCGTTCGTCCGTGTTCGGATGGAAAATTCAAAAATAGTCTCTCATGATGGCAGATACCCCTGATTCGTTATTGTTGAGTAAGGCTCAAAAGTCTGGGGCGTCGGATGAACAAGAACTCCAACATTCATAAACATTAGAAAAGAAACACCGGGAAGATTTTGGGGGTTCCCGTTCATATTGACAAGGCCAATTATTTAATGATAATTATTCTCACTATCAAACAACATATACTTACAATATTCATATTCAGTATTTATAAATAACCAACTTTGGCCATTAGATTCTAAGTTAGAGGATTCGGGTATTTAAAATTCACCAAGACAGAAATTCCCTCATTCCTGTAAGGAAGTAGCGGCTAGAAGTCCATGAGACTAGAGCCCAAAGGTCCATTATACCTTTGGGCTCTCCTTGTTTTGGGGTCTTGCGTCTTGAGTAATGATGAAGAGGACACCACGGTCAGGCGTGATGCTTTGCCTGCGTGAACCACAGGTCAAAAGTATAAGGCAATATCCCGATATCCTTCTTTCTAACTAATGGGTAAGGCATGAAAGCCAGAACATGCTTAAAACCATTTGGGTTACTGAGAAGCCGTTTTCCAATCAGATTCGGCAACGTGCCAAGTATCATTCCTATAAGCGTTTCAGATCCTCTAAATCGCTTGTAGGTTCTTTTATGTTGCATGCCTTGTTCTTATCAATTGGTTATTCTGTGGCCTTTCAAGCCGGCGAACCAAAAAGGGAAATTGAACCTTCCACGTTTCGTTGGAATGTTTCACTGACAACCGCTCCCATCCCGGAGCCCGTGACATCCGATACCCCGTCTCCCTTGCCTTCAGCGCCTTCTCAAGAAAGCGTGGTAGCCCATTCTGAATCCTCGGACCACCTGGCACCTGTTGCGTCAGGCAACCACTCACGCGCCAAATTAGAAGGAAGTCCAACAAAACTTACGACCGCATCAGCTGTCCAATCCAGAAGAATGGCAGTGCCCTCAACTGCTTTTCCGGTCCACCAATCGTTGAATAAGCCGAAACAGGCCAAATCACCATCAAAAGCCACAACCGCAAACCCTCAACCAATGACTCAAGTACCGGTCAACACGGTGCCGTTTACGCACGGCCAAACCACAAACTTACCGCCACCGGTCAAAAGAGTCGTAGACCGGGCTGAACGAGTAATGCAACCAAGTGCCCGGACAGAACAGAAGATTATTCATCGGACACGTGTCTTTTACCCACCAATTCAGAGACGGGAGACACGACCCGATTATGGGTGGTTAATCACAGATCTGAGGACAACGTTAGAACGATTAAAGTTCTACCCCGAAATTGCACGGCTGAACAAATGGGAGGGCAAAGTCGTGGTCCAGATGCAAGTACTTGAAGGTGGCCATCTGATCGACATGAAAATCCAGGAAAGTTCGGGATTTGAGGTGCTCGACCAAACCGCTTTGAGGATCGTCCGTCAGGCATCCCCGCTGGATTTGGGTCACCCTCTTCCGTCTAACGGTGTCAGTTTATCCGTGCCTCTGACTTTTCAATTGGATTGATGAGTCTTCGTTCAGCAATCTGGGGTGAATTTATCCGTCGAGACCTTGCATCATCAAATGGCACCGACTTGTGGGCAAGTGCAGGCAACAAACCAAAGGGATTCCTTCAACCTCGGGGATTGGACATCAGTGTCAATACAAGTCATTAAAAAAATATTTTTCGGGCATGTCCGGTTTTTCCCCGTTCATACGTCTAATCCTAGTATGACGATACCATCATTATTCAATAAATATACTCAGTTGCGGTGTTGGGCATGATTGACGCGTTTCCCTTCCATGGACGAGTCGAACACGACATGGTCAGCTTCGATCGATCCAGGTCCTATATGTCATCTCGTCTTCTCTGTCAAAGAGTTCATGCAGTCCCGTCGCGGGATTCCCGCAAAAGGCCCCACCTAACGTAACACAAACCCATTTCCCATAAACCCAACGAGGTACCACCGCGAAGGTCACGAACCTTAAGAAGTCAGGAAAAACACTCATGGAAATTTTGCATCAACTGATTGATTACGGAATTATTGGGCTTTTGATCGCCTTGAGTTTTT
>BQIW01000125.1 GCA_021604105.1 Nitrospirales bacterium
GACATGAGCCATCTTCAATCAGATGAAGCCGGAGTTCCGGAGGTCGGCGCGGAGGTTCCGGTCCACCATTGTGTTTGGGCGGGTTTTTCTTTTTTTATATGTTCCGTCATTCCACAAATTTCATTTTCACTCATTTTTCCGATCGGATTCAGGCGGGCATCACGATATTTCCATGAATGAATCGGAATGACATATTGTTCTCCGGAAAGAAGAGAACCATAACATACCCTGGATGTCGATAAGGGGGGCGTTGCGGCTAATTTTTCGGATTGTTTTTTCCAGAGATCCTGCCAAACCCAATTCGGGATCTTCCAGATCTCGCCGGGATATACAAACGTAAATATGGTGAGGTGACTCAGCAGGAGTTCCCAATGTGTCTCAAAACGTTTACATAATCGAGCCCAATTGAGCTTGGGACCGCAGGCATGAAACAGATGAATAATGTCCGCTCCATCATACCGATGCCGTTCCATCACAAAAGCTTTCGTCCAAATCATTTCTTCGGGGGGTGTGAGACGGATCGACCAGTTCTCCCACGTTGCATGAGGGGCATACCGAAACCATTCCTCATCGACGTCACACAATCCATTCCCTGAACTGAAAATCATATCGACAAATAATTCATTATGGGAGACCTTGCCCAGCCAATGGCTATAGGTTGTTTCCGTTCGATAGCCCGCTTTCTTCATAGTCTTCATCACTTCAGGAAAATCCTGAGGGTGAATAAAAAGGTCGATATCTTTTGTGTACCGGGCAATACCAGTTAAGGCGGCCAACGCATACGATCCTCCTAATAGAAAGGAAATATTGGATTTCAGGAGGAATGACAGCACGTCTGTGTAAAACCGTCGGCAGGAAGCTTTCCGGGCCAGATTGGGAACCCGAAAGGTGGTTTGCGTCGTTGTGCCATCACCGATGGATGGTGTGGGGTTCGTCTGACTTGGAACCATGGTTTAGGTCTCATGATGATCGATAGGGGTGGCAAGTTTGAGGGTATGCACAAAAAATGGCAGCATCGCTGGATTCGTCCGATGGAGCAGGGGCATCGCCACATTCCATACTGGTATATGATTGCTGGTCCTTCCCTCCATTTTCCCATGATGTGCATGCCCATGAAACACCACATTGACCGGATAGTGCATCAGGGCCTCTTCAAACATGCTGGACCCAAGAAACGGAATGATTTCCTTCGCTTCACCTTCAACCGTTTCCCGAATAGGGGAATAATGTAGTATTGCCACACGATGCGTATTCGTGGATTGCCTGAGTGCCGCTTCAAATTTCCGTGCTTCCTGTTGGGTTTCTTGGACGAATTCTTTCATGATGGCTTCACCCCATGGCTGCAATGCATAGTCTCCAAATCCCCCTCCGAATCCTTTTACACCGATAAAATCGACTCCGTTGATCGTATGGGACGTGCCATCAAGAATGATAATTCCGGCTTCTTCCAATATCTGCCGTATGATATCGGCCTTTCCGTGTTCATGATCATGGTTGCCCAGAACAGCAAGTACAGGACAGGAAAAAATTTGTAGACATTCCAATAAGGTGTTTGCTTCCTCTGGGTTGCCATGATGGGTCAAATCGCCACATAACACCACCACATCAGCTCTTTCTTTCATTTCGTCACAAACCGTTCGTAAGAATTCGGGAGAAATGAAAGAGCAGTGCAGGTCTCCTACTGCCGCAATTCGAACCACTGAGTCCTGTTTCATCCCATGGGTATCCGTGGATTCAGGAGGAGAGAAATGGGAGGACCGGACCAATGGGCTATGTTGAAACATGGGCAATGAATACATAGACCAATTACATCAGAAAGAGGATCCATCCGGACCTGGCAAAGACCCTGGAAAAGTTACATTCATAGCCGGCGACCAGGGTTCTTTCCAGTTGGAAAAAAATTATTCCATGTTAGGGTCATGACTGAGGAATCGGATTCGTCATCATACGAATGGGTGGTGGAGAATGATCCGGCCATCGGAACAGGCACGGGAGTGTGGATCAGTATTTGAATCCTATCCCGCAAATGTCTTCCGCCTACTCAACCGATCTGAGGCTTTGGTAGTGAACATAGAGTGAAACCCTATGCTGAAGCTCGGGTTTCTCCATCCTGGATGGCTTCTCTATTGGTTCTATCCATGAAAGTCAAACCACACAACATTGGGCATTGCCGAGGATCAGGTTTGCTCCCTAGAAGAGAGGGGCCCGGGCGTTGAGACGTTATCCGCCGATCGAACAGCACGGCGTCATCGGGGATTTGCATACCGTGGCGTTAGTGAGAATGAACGGTTCGATCGATTTCATGTGTTTCCCACGTTTTGATTCCCCCACCATTTTTGCGTCTTTACTGGACCAACAACACGGGGGAGAATTTTTTATCCATGCCGTTCGTGATAACGGCCACGAAAAGCAACTGTACCTGACCGATACGAACATTCTCCTGACCCAACTGTATGCCGATGAAGGGATGGGGGAAATTTCAGACTTTATGCCCATTGAAGAGGCCGGTCAGATTCATAATGTGATTCGCCGTGTGAAAACCGTTCGCGGACGAATGCAATACCGCATGCGGTGCGCCCCGAGGTTCAATTACGCCAGCGCGTCTCATTCCATTGAACAACCTCATGCCAAAGAAGCGGTTTTTATTTCCCGTGGGCCCGATCGGACCCGCTTGCGACTTCGCGCGTCCATTCCTATTCAGGTGAACGATCAGGATGTCATTGCGCAATTCACGTTGAAAGCCGAGGAGCATGCTACCTTCATACTGGAGGATGCCGGCAATAGCGACCAGTCCGCCGCCTCAAATCCGGAGGATGTGGCGGATGTCTTTAAAAACACGATGAATTTTTGGCACAACTGGTTGACCTCCTGCCGGTATGAAGGTCGCTGGCGAGAAACCATACATCGTTCTGCATTGTTGCTGAAATTGTTGACCTTTCGCCCGAACGGAGCGATTGTCGCTTCCCCCACATTCGGGCTTCCGGAAATCATCGGTGGAGAACGAAATTGGGATTACCGGTATACCTGGATTCGGGATGCCGCGTTTACCGTGTATGCGTTTTTGCGCCTGGGATTTACGCAAGAGGCCGTTGCCTTTAACGAATGGGTGGAAGATCGCTTTAGCCATAAGAACGGGCAACACCTTCTCCAGGCCATGTACCGGATCGATGGTAGTAGGGATCTATCCGAACAGACCCTGCCGAACTTGACCGGATATCGAGGGTCTTCGCCGGTCAGGATCGGCAATGCCGCTCATGAACAGCTTCAAATCGACGGGTTGGGGGCCCTCATGGATTCCGTCTACTTATCCAATAAATATGGAAGACTCATTTCCTATGATTTTTGGAAAAGTCTGGCGCGCCTGATCGATTGGGTCTGTGATCACTGGCAGGGTCCGGATCATGGAGTATGGGAATTTCGCGGCCAACCCCGTGAATTTTTGTATTCCCGCTTGTTCTGTTGGGTGGCCATCGATCGGGGAATACGGTTGGCAAAAAAACGGTCCCTGCCCGGACCGATTCGCCGGTGGGAACAGGTTCGGAATAAAATCTACGAGGAAGTGATGCACGACTTCTGGAATCCCGAATTGAAATGCTTCGTTCAATATAAGGGCAGTCAAATTTTGGATGCGTCAAGTCTGATGATGCCCTTAGTCAAATTTGTCAGTCCGAGGGATCCCCGTTGGTTGATGACGCTCTCGTCTATTGAATCCCATCTTGTCGAGGATTCGCTTGTCTATCGTTTTCGCGAAAAAAATCGACCCCTGGATCAACATTCAACGGAGAATGGAAGTTTTTCGATGTGTACGTTTTGGTACATTGAGTGTTTATCCAGGGCTGGAGATGTCAAAAAGGCCCACTTTCTGTTTGATAAAATGCTAGGCCATGCCAATCATCTCGGATTATACGGCGAAGCGCTAGGTCCCGGCATGGCGCATTTGGGTAACTTTCCTCAAGCTCTGACGCATTTGGCTCTTATCAGCGCGGCATATGATCTGAACCGGCGTATGGATTAGCCTGTTTCCTCTCCAGTCAGGCAGGAGAAGGCTGTTCGTCTCTGTCCGTTTCATGCCAATGAACGGGCTGAATTGGCAGCGACGTACACGAATGATGTTGATGGGCCATGACTCTGATCGGCATTTTTCTGATAGATGGTGGGAGGGAGATGTCTTTTCGACTTGTCCATTCGGAATCGTTCATTCAAGGCATACAGCGGATCGTGAATGAACAAATTGACCTTGCGTCGGAGGAACTGGACCGGCGTCCTCCTGATCCGATCACTGTGCCACACCAGGTGCGTAAGCGATGTAAAAAAATCAGAGCGCTTATCCGATTGGCGAAAACGGGAATGAAAAACCGGAAAACCTATCAACAGGAAAATAGACGTCTGCGAGATGCGGCCCGCATGATGTCCGACATCCGTGACGCCCAAGTCATGATCAACACCTATGATCATGTGATGGCACTTCAAAGACCGGATATTGACCGGAGGACATTCGGTCCAATCCGTCGACGGTTATCCTCCCGTTTTGAAAGTGTGTGTCATGATGAGGCTTCCCTTAAGCGGTCGTTTCGAGAAATTCAAGCCACCTTGGCCAAAAGTCGAGAATGTATTTCTGATGCCCTGGTGGATGACTGCCACGAAACCGTCATGTATGAAGGTTTGAATACCACGTATGCCAAAGCGCATCAGGCGATGTCAGATGTCTTCACCAGGCCGACGGATGAAGGGTTTCATGAGTGGCGGAAACATGTCAAATATCACTGGTATCATTGCCGTTTGCTTGTAGGCGTCTGGAATCCCGTCCTCTCGGGACGAGCCTCTGAGCTTCATCGCTTGGAGGAGTATCTTGGAGAAGACCACGATTTGGGGGTCTTCGAAAGGTCGTTACCAGAATCACGGGAAGTACCTCATTCTTCTGACGGTGTACCTGACATGCTCATACGAGTGATTCATCAACGGAAACAGATGTTGCGAACGGCTATCCGTCCATTTGGTTGCCGTCTCTTTGTGGAATCCCCGAAGGATTTCAGCACACGAATCTGTGCGTACTGGAAGGTATGGACCCGGGAAACACCGAAAGCACAGGAAGTCTAAGGCTGCCTTAGTCAATTCCGGATTTGCTCGGTCGTCAGACGGCTGTAGTCGGAGCACGTAAACTCCTATCACCCTGTAACCCGAAAAAGATCCCGACCTCTCGGACATGTCTTCACGATGCTCTGAAACAATCTTTTGGCACGGGGACACTCCTTTGTACTTCTTCCTGAAAATCCAACGGTATTTGTCCGTTCCCAGAAATGGTTCTTCATGATATTGAATAAGCAGATCGCATGATATCAGGACGAACTGTTCGGTGGTTGCAAGAGGGGCGTGTCGAGTACCCCATTCTTTTTAGGCACAAACTTTATCATCATTTAACCGAGGAAACTCCATGAAACAATACGACAGAGACGGCGCACCAGGAAGAATGGTCAGTGTGTTCATCACGGGGATCGTCATTGGAAGCGTGGCGACGTTTTTACTCTGTCCGCAATCCGGGCGGGAATCACGCGGCCAAATTCGTGATTATGTCCGTCGAAAAGGAGAAGATTTGAACGATCTGCAAGATAGAACCGTTGAGACGTATCAAGACATCGTGTCCGGGACTCGTAAGGGGTTGGAAGACATTCAGGAGACGATTAAAGAGGCTGTGCATGCTGGATTGGATGAATTTCGTAAGGAGCTGAAGGACATTCGAAGCCAGTCATAAGTCAGTGGTTGTATGGACAAAAAATATTGGAATATGGTTCTGGAATTGTCACAACACGCATGCCTTGCGGGTCTTCCGCTCCCCATTTTTCAAACCATGCGATCTAGAGGGGTTGTCAATGGGTGGGTTGCCACGGCAACCTTCCTTACAGGCTGGTTATGTTCTTCTCCTGATGGGTCACAGACTTCATCAGCTTCTGACTGTCAGAATTTTCCATTCCGTCCTCAAATGACTATCCCCATTCAAATTTTAATACGAATGCGTTCATTCTGACCCACCACCGTCCTTCGGACGGCCTGTTTTTCGGCATCCGGGAGAACAGTGACTTCAAGATGGACAGGATGGAAGGGTAGGTTTTCAATCAGGGGTCTGTTGAAAAAAGCCGCCGGCGGCATTCTTGCCATTTTTCCGAGCTCAGGTCCGAAGCGTACGCTCCGCGCGTCAAAACGGCTGCGGCCTTGCTGGACGGACCCTTCGGGAAGACTCAGGGCATGCTTTTTTGAACCGACCCGGAGCCTTTGATGAGTAATCTCATCCTGCGCAAATTTGCACTTGAACATTCTTATTAATCAACACTCCCATCAGGGTAGAGACGCCCTTCATGGGTTTTCATGGCGATGCCGTAGCCGGGTATGGTGAGGCATGGCTGATGTTCATGATCATTTCGAGTTTCCCCGTTTTTTTACGAAGAAGCACTACAAATTCAGCGCAGTCGTATCGCCTGCCCATCCACATTCGGAACAGATATTCATTAGGGGCTGATAGAATATCTGCAACATCCTGTTTGGCCGGATTCCTGTAGGTGATTCCTGAGGTGCAGAGCCAGCGTTAATTGTGGATATTACAATTCATCGATGGCCACCGGGTGTAAGAGGTCTCGAACCGACACGATTCCGACGATGTCATACCGGTGGGTCACGGCCAGATGGCGTGTGCCGGATCGATCCATCAAATCCGCCGCTTCGAATACGGGTGCGTCCTGATCAATGCTGATCACGGGAGCAGTCATAATGGTTTCGACCGTGGTTTGGTCAGGAGACCGGTTTGTCGAGATCACTTTACGGACAATATCGGATTCAGTGATGATGCCCACAATATGTCCCTCTTGTTTGACTAAAACGCTACCGATGCGGCGAATCCGCATTAAGGTAGCGGCTAAAGACACGAGGTCTCCGCAATTCACTGAGGCGAGATCCTTTTTCATGAGTTCTTTCACTCGAACCATCGGTGTGCTCCTTTCGAAATGAAATACAGATAGAGAAAGAGAGATGTATGTCCTGCTGCTCCTTGTGAACGACGGTTAGGCCACCAGGGAGAATTTTCCCTTCGGACTTTTCCCATGAAAAATCGGATAACACAGGCGTGGGCGTCTGGAGAGATGGAGAAGGGTGTGAATGCCTAAAAAGAGGGGCTGAAGAAGTATAAGGATTCCCAGAGTAACGACCATCAATTTCATCGTGTGTCTCCTGCTGAAAAGGTTTGTCATCGGTATTCGCTTCTTCCAGTATCATGACAGAGTGCTGTTACCAATGGGTTTCCGACTCATTAGCATCCGGTAACATTTTCATGGGGTCCCGGTTAACCGGTGTGAGTGAGCACGATGCAATCAAGGGAGAAATCAACGACACTCGGGAGGAATGATTCAGGGAAAGGTTGAGGTCTGTCATTTGAATACATGCATGAAGATTTGGGGAATGACCTGGCCGGGCACTCTGCAGAGGCTTGGGATCACGGCGTCTTGGCCGGAAGGGGATTTTCAACTGTAGGGCAAGCATTCGGTGAGTGTTCTCATGTCTTTCTTGAATGACTCCAAAGATGTAACAGAACTAAAAAGCGATGCAGGCCAAGCTCTCATTCCGCCGCGAAGGTGGTGGAAATTATCGTCATGCTTGCGTGGGGTTATGAAGGTTTGAGGTTGGAGTCCATTCCGGGACATTTTCGGCCCGCGTCGGGGACCATTGCACGGCAACTACCCGGATAATGGCCAAAACCATCAATATTCCACCCAAGATCATCCATTGCTCCAGGTGGGCTTCCGAAAACCACTTCGAGATAATTTCGGTAAGCATGACCACGAGAATCGTATCGACAATAAACGTGACTTTGACTCGGCCCTCGGAAAAATAGGTGACGGTGGTTTTAAACACCTCGACAATCGCAAGAATAATCAATGTGTCTACGATGAGTTGACGAAAGACGTGTTCAATGGGTTCCGTGAAAAGGGCTTCTAAATTCATGAAAATTCTCAGGACGCCTCCCGCGAGCCCTACGAGGATGGTGACAATTAACAGGCTCAGGACGGCTTTAATGCCTTTCATCCAGAAATGAGTCAGGTCGGCTTCTAATACTTTGGTCAGCCATGCCGATGACTGTTGAAAGGAGGTATGGAACATTGATGGACCGGTAGACGGTATAGTGTCTTTCATGGGTTTATAATTCATCCTTGGCAACCGGAGCTAATAAATCACGTACCGAAAGTATCCCGAGCACCTGAGTCTCATTGCCTACCAGCAAATGTCTCGTGTGAGCCGCCTGCATGATCCCGGCAGCCTCAAAAACCGTTTCCGATTCTTCAATGGAGACAAGTGGGCTGCTCATGATGGCTCCGACTTGGACATACTCTGAAGGGAAGTGAAAGGCCACGACCTTTTTCACAATATCGCTTTCCGTCACAATGCCCACGAGCTCTTCCCCACGTTTTACCAACAGGCTTCCGATATTGCGGATTCGCATGAGGTTGGCGGCGACGGATACCGCTTGGGTGAATTCCACACAGGCCAGTTCCTTCGTCATCAACTGTTCAACTCGTACCATATTCTTCTCCTTTATTAATATGAAGGTTCATGATGGAATGTACCGGTTAGGTATTAAATCCGGGTCGCACGTATGTGACGCATGTGTAACATTTTGTCTGCTCCCCTCCTTTTGCGGTGGAAGTCTGGGGTAGAATGACTCGAAAAGGCAGGGGGTATGATTATGTTTGATTGGAGGATTACCGGTATGAAACGATCTGCAAGGTTACTGGGACTGATAGTGGTGGGGAGTATTTTTTGGGGAGGGTGCCAGACGCCCCAGTTTCAAACGTTGAAAATATTAGATAGTCCCAATCGTGTGGTGGCATTACAGGCTATGCGGGATGCCTATGACGGAAAAGGCTATGATCATCCCGTGTCTATCACGAACGAGGAAATGATCCAAATTTTGGAGGGGGTCCGGGCAGAAAAAACCGGTCTATTCAGCTCTTCGTCCTCCCAGAGTTCCGGGGCCCATCGGGTATTCAGCCCATCAGAGATTCAATTTTTTGCTCCTCTGATTGTTAAAGGATTGAGTCAAGCCACTCCGGAAGAGATGGTGACCTTCTTTGAAACTGCAGAAATCGAAACGGATGATCTTGAAAAAAATTTTCAAATCACCACCTCGGGCGGATTCTATGTCGCTGGTGGGAATTTTCACGTTGTCGTGAGCAATTTTTCCGTTAAAACCCCGCTCTGGCAGGATTCGCAGAGATCGAAGTATGACGTAGACGCCGTTCGCACCAACTCTCTCGAGCAATTAAAGCCTCAGCCCGGTCTGCTCGTCTTTGAGCCGCGGGAGTTTTTGGTGGAATCTCCGGATGGAGAAATCGGGGGCTTTTTAAAAGGCAAACCCTGGCAGGCCGCCATACGGTATCGTGAGTTTTTAAGCCATGCTATCGCTCCCCAGACACACAAGAGTCAAGGGAAATCCGATTAAGGTCTTTCCTCACACGTACGTCCTGCGGTGGTGAGGAAAGCCTTCTCTCGGATTCTGAGGTCTAAAGGGTCTCTGGGTGTAGTGTGTGCGTCTACTTCTTTATAGCAGTTCACTGATTTTTGGACGGGGGCCTTGCAAGGGAAGTCCGGTGACCATTAAGTATATTTCCTCCGCAATGTTGGTCACATGATCGCCGGCGCGTTCCAACCCCTTCGCGATAAATAATAGCTGGATTCCGTCTTCGATGTTTCTGCTCTCCCGGTTCATCGTGCTGAGCAGATGCTGAAACAGGTTGGAATAGACGGCATCCAATTCTGCGTCATCCGCCCAGGCGACATTGGCTAAGGGGGCATTTTGGTGAATGTAGGACTCGGTGACCTGGGACAACATGGACTGAATGCGTGTTCCCATCCATTGGAATTGTTCAATTAATTCGTCGATATCGTGTTGTGACAAATGCCGGCTGCGTTTGGCGGTATTTTTCGCGTAATCCCCGATCCGCTCCAAATGGATGGCGATGCGAGATGCCGCCAGAATGGCTCTCAGGTCGTCAGCCATGGCCTGTTGCCTCGCCAGAGTGCGGGTCGTGTGGGTATGGATTTTTTCTTGAAGGGTATCTGCAATACGGTCATTGGCAATGACCTCCTCCGCCAGGGTGGCATCGTGCTCCACCAATGCGGTCACCGCACGGTGCAGTTGTTCCGATACGTGGTTTGAGAGCGCCACGATCTCCTGCCGAAGGCTGTTCAGGTCTTCGTCAAAGATGCGAAGAGTGTGTTGGTTGTTCATGATGATCCTTTCAAAAACAGATGGTCCACCGGTTTACCCAAACCGGCCGGTGATATAATCCCGCGTGAGTGTTTCTTGCGGCGTGGTAAACAGTTCTCCGGTTGGAGCAAATTCAATCAGTTTGCCCAGATGCATGTAGGCGGTAAAGTCCGAAATTCTGGCTGCCTGCTGCATGTTGTGGGTGACAATGATCACCGTGAAACGATTGCGAATTTCGGTAATCAGATCTTCGACCTTGGCGGTGGCAATGGGGTCCAATGCCGAGGTGGGTTCATCCAGTAAGAGAATGTCAGGTTGTGGGGCCAGGGCTCTGGCGATACATAACCGTTGTTGTTGTCCCCCGGAGAGGCCGTAGGCCGATTGCGAGAGGCGATCCTTCACTTCCTCCCACAAGGCCGCATCCCGTAAGGCCTGTTCTACCCGGTCGCTCAACAGTTTTTTGTTCTGAACGCCCTGAATCCGGAGGCCGGCCGCCACGTTTTCAAAGATGGATTTGGGAAAAGGATTGGGCTTTTGGAAGACCATCCCGATTCGAAGTCTGACCATGAAGGGATCAAGGTCGATGAGATTGTGATTTTCAGGAAACAGACAAATTTCTCCGCTATACCGGTTGCCCGCATAGAGATCATGCATACGATTAAACGACCGGAGGAGGGTGCTTTTCCCGCACCCGGATGGACCGATCAACGCGGTGACCTTCCGATTGGCAATCGACAAGGTGATTTCCTTCAAGGCTTGGTTCTCACCATACCAAAAGCTGAGTTTCCGAACTTCCGCCGCGAGCGATTCTCGTTGGGTACTGGTGGTGGGCGAAGCCTTGGGCGACATGAGCGTGACGTGCTGATCATGAGAACTCTTCTGTGTCATATGCGTGGTTCCTTGGTTGGCTAAAAGGTCATCACACCATATTCAGCTGCACGGATGGCTAACGAATCTGGCGGCGTAAATGATAGCGCAACCAGATGGCTATTCCATTCATCGCCAACGTCATCAACATCAGAATGACGCCGGCCGCTGCGGCATTGATATGAAATTCTGCCTGGGGTCGTGA
>BQIW01000126.1 GCA_021604105.1 Nitrospirales bacterium
AGAAAGACTGTAAAAAGCGGTAGGCCGAGTTCTGGAAGAGTCCGGTCGCCAAAAAAAGGAACCTGAACACTCGTTACCCCGGCATCGCTTTCCGTGGATACCGGGGGACAGGGCATATCAGGTTCAACCGGACAGGCACCTTCAGGGGAAGTTCCCGCATCCGGTGGGGGGCGCCCTAACAATTCCTCCAGTTGCTGCCCGGTTGTCTCGGCAGACTCAAAACCAATAAGCAACTCCCCTCCCGCATAGAAAGCCGGTACACCCAATTGAGCGATGCCGAATTTCGCCGCCAATGTTTTTAATCGAAGTAACGCCTGAGGATCTTCCCCAATATCGCGAATCGTGACGGTGAGTTTGGGATATTGTTGCTTCAGCCGGGTTAGATAGCTTTTCGCCTTTTCACAATGCGGGCATCCCTGGCGAACAAACACTTCAAGATCACTCTCAGCCTGCTCCGGAACAACAGCCGGTTTCCCGGACAGCCCAAGAGACGCCACAAGGACGATCGCGACGCACAAGAGGACAGGAGGCCATCCTCGTTTCTTCAAATACCAGGCGCACTGCTGTCCAGTTGGCTTTTGAAAGGTAGGAGAGAGAGAAAGCAGATTATGCCGTTTGCGTAGATTCATTCAGGTGAGAACACCCACCGACATCCCCACTACACCGGATGTCATTTCAAATGTCCATTTCCATGATTGCCAGGAGTCTGGGCTGCAACGACGAAGGGGTCAGGATTCACCCGGAGCAGTCTCCAATGACCACCACGTTCGCATTGCGAGGCCGATAACCTGAAAAAACCACTCTCTGAATCAGAGTGGTAATATACTCCAGGATTGCACGGATTATAAAGACAGCCTCCCGTTATGGGTGAGGCATCCGGACAACTTTCTCTTACCACTAGCAAATGTAAGCCATTAGTTTCTGATAGCAAACCTGCCATCGAGTCTTTTGAGCTTCTCCACGATGCCGGTGTATTCCAATTCGGCCATCGGGAGCATGGCCGGCCCAAAAAACCCTTGGCGACGCATGTCGATGGATTTTTCCGAAACGCGGGTTCGCACATGGTCCCAAAATGGATGAGCGAAGGCATCCGCCGGTTCCGTCAGTTTGCCTTTCTGCATGGCAAAGGCAGCGCAACTGACGACGGGAGGACCATCGAAATAACTAATGCTGGAATTGAGGGGAACGGGCATAAAGGGCATATTATGAGATCCCCGCATCCCGCCTGCCACGAATGGGCCGATGGCATATGGGGCTAGAACCTCTCCCGTCGCCGGGAAGCTTTTTTGCACGCGCACGAGCATAACCGGATCATCTTTCCCGGTATAGCGCCCGGCAATGTTGTGCAATCGTGACGTCGAGACGGCGACGGCCTGTTCGCCTGTGGCCCGAGTCCAAATCGACTCAACGACATACCGCTCCGGATTACGCAACAAGGCGGCCACATCGTATAAATCCTCCGGGGTGTTCAACTCAATAATGCGGTCCCCTTCGGTACAATTGACATCCATAATGACAAACTTAAATCCCTCCGACATCGATGGCGCGAGCATGAGACCCGGCGTGTTCATCGGGTCCGCAAATGCCAAATAGAGGGGTAGGTTATACGCACCGGGATCTGTCTTATCGGCAGCAAAAAACAAAAATGGTTCATTTGGCCGCTCCTCAAACGTCATCTCGGCCACTGCCGGCCCCATCCCGCGCACGTTGCCCGAAAACGCGTCTTTCAGCAAATCCTGTCCCGCCCCATAGAGTCCTTGTTCCTTCGCGACCTGCGTCCCGGCAAGAAAAGCCTCCCATGCCATCTTGTGAATGTCCTCATTGCCGACTCCCTTCGTGTGCGTCATGACAATGGCAATGTCGTCCCCAGTAAAACTGATGTACCGATCCTGAATAAGATTCCGGCCACTGGACTCCACCCATGATTGAACAGTTTCCAATAGGCGCTTGGACGGGCAGATGTGTCCCCCGATAGAGCCGATATCCGCTTTGATGACACTGAGCGTCATGTTCATCATTACACCTCCCCATTTCTCAAAAAGCACGAAGATCCCTTTCGCCCCTCACCACACAGACTTCAATACTTCTTCGACATATTGGCCATCCCTCTCGCTGAACAACCGAACGCCTCGCGGCTGATCATGTCCGGCTTCGAATCCTGGTTTTCTGCCGAACATGAACGTTCGCCCAAGCCTAGGGTTCGGCACCAAATCCTACATGAATGTTTGAGCATCCTTCTCCGATGACACTCCGGAAATTTTTTCTGGAATACGGGAATCGACCTGTGAATCACGACCAGCTTTGGAAAGGTTTCCAGATCGATAATTTTGTTCCCACAGCTTGTCCAGAAAAACTTCTGCAAGATAGGATCGAGAAACCGTATACCCTTTGTGTGCGGATTGGGTATTCATAAAATCTCCCGTCTCACGTTTTTCTTTCATCCTAAAATCTCCTTACACGAGCTTTGGAAAAATTTAATACGATTCCCCTACATGCATGGGATGGAAAATTTTTGGCTACAATGGTGGGCATTCCTTTCCCCTCTTCCAGTGCTGGGCACGACTCAATACGGCTTCCCCCTCTCCGAGCAGGTTGAAGCAACAATAAGGCCAAATGAATTAATTGCTTTACAATCAACAAGGTAATTTTTCACAAGCCGGATGACCTCACTGCACACGCCTGGTTGAACAGACAATAGGATTCTCAAGTGAGGAATTATGGGTCTTTGTTGCACAAGGGTTAGGACAAAATTCAACAGATCTTTTGCACCAAAGGATTGGTGGGATGGGTGGGATTTGAGGGAATCTGAAGGCCCCCTCATTTCGGCTCTCGCGTGCCATATAGAGGAATGGTTTAGGCTCCTCTTTTCTTGCCCATCACCACTCACCTGAGACATTTTGCTACACAAAGAAGCTTGTGGGTTTTTAGGGAATCGTGCCCCAGACCGTGGTTCATCAACATTCTTTGTTTCCAAACAGACAGGAGGAGGGCTTGACGGTTAACAAGAACAAAGGTCCAGGGCAAAAGAATTATTGTTAGTCCATTCTTCGTTGATTCCGCAGATTGTCAACGATGCAAATTAAAAGAGGGTCTGTTGAAAAAATCCGGAAACGGGGTTCTCGCCATTTTTCCGTGCGCACGTACTCAGCGTACGCTCCGCCCGTAAAAACAGCTGGGGTCTTTCCTTCGAGGGACTCAGGACAGGACTGAACGGACCCTTCGGGAAAAAGCAGGGCATGCTTTTCTGAATTGACCCGGAGCCTTTGGTGAGCAATCTAATCCTGGGTAAATTTGCCCTTGAAAATCTTTATTATTCAACACTTCCAAGAAGTTTGTTGGAATGGAGGAGGTAAGGGCATGGTTTGACAAGTGATAAACGGTGACTCACAATCTTGTTGAAAATTTCAACAATTGAGGGATTTGATGGCCACGATGAATTTCAGCGTTCCGGAAGATGTCAAAAAGCAATTTGATAAGGTCTTTGCCGGGAAGAACAAAAGTGCTGTGCTGACCCAACTGATGCAGCAGGCGATTGAAGAACAGCAACGACTTGGGCGCCGCAAACGAGCCATTGATCAATTACTCGCATTGCTTGAACATGCCCCTCGGGTGACGGATAAGGATATTCGCCGTGCACGAACCCAAGGACGCCCATGACCACCTGGGTGGTCGACCCCAGCGTGGCCGTGAAATAGGCTCTCACTGGCCAAGACGGTGAAACGCATCAAGAACAAGCCCTCGCGCTGTTGACGGATATTCAGCAGGGCAAGAATCAAGTCCTTCAACCTCCACATTGGTTGGCAGAAGTGGGAGCCGTGTTGACTCGATTGGCGCCTCAGCAATCCATCAGCATGCTCCAGACTTTTCTGGCGATGGAGTTGCCTATCACCACGGAGTGGAACGTATATGAGCAGGCCGGTCGTCTGGCCGTGGAACTCAACCATCATCTGTTTGACACCCTCTACCATGCGGTAGCCTTGCATGTTCCTGATACCATTTTCATCACCGCCGACACCCAGTATTTTCGAAAAGCAGCCAAGCTGGGGCACATCATCGAATTAAAAGACTTTCCCCTAACAGGGTGATCCGAAAGGCCAATGCGGGATGGAGAAGTGTGGGTAACAGCATGGAGTCACGTCACGCCATACAGACGCGCACTTGCCAAAACTTTCCTCAATGCGCAGCCCGAAGGCTCTCGCTCAGCCCATCCGATCAATCCTTGACAAAATTTGTGCATTACTCAAGAATCCCCTTCATCGTGACCGCCCTCTTTCCGTGGACGGGAGTTCCACGGTAACTAAACGAAATTTTTCCACAGAATTACGATACCAATTTTCTTCACACACCCACTCGAAACTGGTTCTGACCTGTCTTCGTGCTGCCACGCACAAGCAGGCATGCAAACCGCCCAGAAGTAGTTGGAACATCGCGAGGTCAAAACGACCATGATCGATACCCATGTGCGCAACCGAGGGCCGGCGGGTGTCCGCAGTCCTCTTGACAGGATGTGAACCTATCAAGGCAGGATGTTATGCTGATCCGCATAAGAACCCGTCATACATGGCCGAAAGGGCGCAACACATTGAAACGGAGACAATCATGTCGGAATTTTCAGAAAATACGATGGCGTGTTATCCGGACAGAAATGGGCCGATCCAGCTCTTATGCGGATCCGCCTAAACATTGTTAGGGCCATCAAGGAACAAGGTTCATCGTTATGGAGTTCTTAAAAAAAAGCATTACAAAGATTTGGGAGGGATTCCTTCAAAATATTGGCGTTCTGATTACTGCATTTATCATTTCAGGTGGATATTTGGTTGCCATAAATAAGCTTAAAGAGTTCCAGACAACAATTCGTGGAATTCCATCAGACTACTTCTTAACACCCCTGGTTCTTCTGCTCATTGTGTTTGGGGTGCTGTTAAAAATTAATCGCAATCAACAGGACCAGCTTTCAAAGCTTAAGCAAGTACCTGAAAAAGATGAAAAAGAAGCACGGTTTGTTACTCATCTTGGCGTATGGTGGAAGATTTATCCTGATAGTGAATATATAGAAGATTTTCCCTACTGCGCCTGTTGTGACCCTAAACTTAAACTTGTTCAGACCGAATGGCATCCGGATGAGATTTTTAAATGTCCCAAGACAAATACAGAATACAAGCTATATGACAATGTTCCGCGGAAAAAGGAGCAGGTATTACAAAGCTTATATAGTGTGTACTTCCATGGATTGCCCAATCAATTCCATAAGGAATATTTGGCGGAGGTTAGGAGGAAGAAAGAGCTAGATCCTGATGTGCCTGAAGCAGAAATAACAAAACTGATTTTTGAGATGAAGCCGCTATCTTTTATCCCCACGGAAGAACGTCAAGAAATTATTAACAAGCACCCAAATCCAATGCAAGCTTTTCACTTTATAGAGCGGCACTATGATTCTTATAAGAAGTACTTAAAGAAAAAGCATGACAATGAGCAAAAATAAAGGAAGCCCTAGCAATTCGCTCGTTCGGACGCTCACTACGCTACGCTTCGTTCGCACCGCACAGCTTTGTCGTGGGGGGCAGGTCTTGCAATCATGTCTTTTTCAAGTCGAGACCATGCCAGCTGGTCCGGCCGGGTTGGCTCCCATGTCTGCTTCCCTTGGGGAAGGATGAATTATATTCAAAAAGGGAACCGGTGGCTTCGGGATAACTTTTCATGCCGGAGTTCATCCCGGCAGCACAAAACATGACATCGATACCATTTTTCAATAACTTCCATAACTCAGTCGCTCCTTCCTTTACTAGGCTTCCCCGTGGCCTTGTGGCGAGGCCAAGTCGTGCAGCCGATTTCGGAGGAAGGCCCGCATTGTTTGAGGGAAGCTGAACTGCTTACATTCTCTCTTTCCTTTGGGTCTGACCGATGCCTGCTGTCCGGCCCCCATGAGTGAACGCTCTGATAAATTGACGGGCCTTGTGTGAGCGCAGCGAGTTGGCCCGCCCTCCAAAAGTTCGCGTTTACTCATCCAAATGAGGCCGGATAGGGCATCAGTGGTTTTGGGTCCTTTTGCCGAAACAAAAGGACCTCGCCTGCCGGGGCGAAACCCGGCAATACCAATCAGCACGTGGACACAATAGTTTGAAATACTAGCGCACAGCCTTCCATCCATCACCAGGCATTGACTGAAAAACAGAAGATGGATTCCCAATAAAAAATGTTGGGAATGACGGAGGGAAAAGAAGAGGGATTCGTCGGGTTATGTCCTTTTGAGGAGTCGTGTTGTTTGGGGAAGGACCCGTCTGAACTTGAGGCTTTCGATGATGAAGCTAGAGATCCTCAGGATGCAGCCCGGTGGCTTTGGCAATTCGAGCCAACATTTTGGTCCTAGTGTTTCGCCATCATGAAACGCAAACACGACGTTTGGCCAACCTTCACGTGTGAGTATTTTATGCGACCCGGTTTGACGTTTGATGCGCCACCCTAGCCTGAGAAGTGCCGCCAGCACCCGTTTTCCTGATGTCGATGCCCATTGACTCATGCGCCAACAAAAGAGACGTTCATCAATTCGTCCGGCACTACCTCGCCGTGATCTAAGCGGTCAGCTAACACACGCAAAGCCAAGGCCTGTACGGCTACCAATGCGTTTTCCCTGGTTGTCCCGTAGGCGATCACCCCCGGCAGGGCGGCAATCTCACCAATCCATCGCCCGTCATCTTCCTGCTCAAGTTCAATTTTGAAGGATTCTACATTCGGCATGGGGTTCTCCTCCTTATGGCATCACTTCGGATTTTATCACACTGCCCTTCTTCAGGTAGTGGGAAACTTTCCTCGGGAGGAGAAAATTTAAAAATGGCCGGGACTGTATGAAGTAACCTTTTCCCATGCTTACGATTCACACGATGAGGCCCAAAAATGCTGAACGGGAAAGACCCTGGTTGCCTCTTGTGAGTTAAGAGATACTGCAACCTTAGGGCTGCTTCAGTGCCCAGAGATTTAGCTTGCCTGCCGAGACGTCCTCCGTATTACCGCAACCACTTGGACACTAACGTTGGTTCAACACGTCCCCCATGTTCCAACAGATATTGAAGGGAACAAACCAAGATGGATTCCCGATAACAACTGTCGGAATGACAGGAAGTGACGGGGGAGGAATGAGGGGAGAAGCCAGGATATCACTCAATACACCGGCGCTACACACCCTTTAGGTATGTGCAGCGGGGCACAAATTCTGCTCAAAAAACTCTCTCACCCGCAACTCATATCGAGGCCCCTCAAGCCCATGGGCAAAGCCATGGTCAGCCCCCCGGACAATCCAGAGCGTTGTCATTTCGGGATCGGCATTAGCATAAATTTCCTGCGAATGTTCAAGAGGAATCTGGGAATCGGCATCCCCATGGATGATCAGCAAAGGGGTGTTGAGATCCCGCACGACTTCGGCCGGGGCCGCATCACTGACTCGTAGATCCAGGAAGAGCCGGGCATAGAATTTTGTCTGTGCGACAAGCGGCCATTTCGTGAATCCCGGAAAGAAGAAAAACTGCCGGGCAATGAGTCCTTCCAGGGTGGCATAGGGACTATCGGCCACAATGGCTTTAACATCGGGATGCCGGGCCGTGATGAAGGCTGACGCGCTCATGGAAAACCCCAGCGCCCCGATTTGTTCCGGATTCACATCGCTCCGACTTTTGACATACTCCACGGCGGCATGGACATCACGGGCTTCTAATAGACCGGCCGTGGTGTAGGCACCATCACTCTCGCCGAAATACCGGAAGTCAAACAGGAGAAGATGAAAGCGGGGATGCAGGAAGAGCGCATGCCGAAGGATATTGGCTTTATCAAAAGGATAGCCATGGCCCACCAGGACAGTCCCGCACGTATTCCATGCCATCTCTCCTTGGCGCAATGATTCCCCTGCTGCAGAAGCTGCGGGAATAAACCACCCTCTCAGGGTTAACCCATCAGAGGTGGGGAATGAAACTGACTCGTAGTCCAACCCGTAGCGCTTGGGGTCATCATCCGTTTGAAATCTCGGCGGATGCACACCCAGCAGAAAATTGAAGAATGGCAGAAAAACAATAATCCCAAGAATCCAATACAGTAATTTCCAGCTCACAGGTCTCTCCTCAATGCGAAGGCAAGTCCTTCACAATGATCATTCAAGAAGCGACTTGAAATATCTCGAAATTGTGACCGGAGAGGATTTTGGGGCCAGATCGCCGCCCGCGCCTCATCATGACCTTCCAAAAAACATACAAAGGCAGGTAATTTCGCCAACAGATGAACCGCCTTATGAAACAATCTTAGACAAGACTACTGAGAAAACAAAAATACAACTCTCGATTCCTTTCACCCAATGGCTATTGTAAGGCAGGCCTGTGTAGAGATTTGCCCCACAAATTTTCCGGGTGCGCCTCCTAGGCATTACTCAATTCACGAATTCCCACCCTAGAGAAATTTTCATTGAACGGCTCTTATTGCGGAAAAAGGGAAGCGGGTCATGGAATTGATTGCCTTACACTAGAAGGCAATCACTTGGCACCATTATTGCGGAATCAATTTTACAGAACCGCTTGGAGAATTTTTTTTCAATCCCATGTGACTATCGGCATCATTTTAAAAAGAACATCCTCAGGAGTCACCCATGAATACGTTCAATAAATTACGACAGGACATGATTGATCATCAGTTAGTGGCTCGTGGCCTCCATGACCCCAGGGTGCTTCATGCCATCAACGCCGTCCCTCGTGAAGAATTTGTCGCGACAGACCTTGTTGAATTTGCCTATAGTGATTCGCCCCTACCGATTGAAGCCAGCCAGACCATTTCTCAACCCTACATCGTGGCGTTGATGACAGCAGCGCTTGAATTAAAGCCGGAAGACCGTGTGCTGGAAATCGGGACGGGGTCCGGATATGCCGCGGCGATATTGGGAGAAATTGCTCAGGAAGTCTGTACCATCGAACGACATAAAATACTCGTGGACACCGCACGTACACGCCTCGCGGAACTGGGATATCGCAACATTCAAGTCCTTTATGGAGACGGGACCCTTGGATGGGCGGAACATGCCCCCTATGATGCCATTGTCGTCACCGCAGGCGGACCAGAAGTCCCTCAACCCCTGAAGGACCAGTTGGCCATCGGTGGTCGTCTCGTGATCCCGGTCGGCTCGACCCTGCGCACACAAAAACTCATCCGGCTTCGACGCATCAGCGAGCATGAATATCAGGAAGAGGATATGGGCGGGGTCCGTTTTGTCCCGCTGATCGGTGCGGCTGGCTGGGAGGACGAAGGTGGCCATACACCCGCCCAGGAAGATATCGAAGCTAGCCTACCCGAGTTGATTGGGCAATCGAGTGAACACTTTGCCAGCATTAAACATGTGAAGCTGGGTCACCTGATGAACCGCATCGGTGATAGTCGCTTGATCTTGCTGGGTGAGGCCTCGCATGGCACCGCCGAGTTCTATGATATGCGTGCGCGAATCACGCGGGAATTAATTGAACAGAAGGGCGTGAATATTATTGCGGTAGAAGCCGACTGGCCCGATGCAGCCTTTATTGATCACTATATTCATGGTTCCTCGCCTGATCCATTCCTGAAAAGTCAACCATTTTCCCGCTTCCCTACCTGGATGTGGGCTAATCATTCCGTCCTGAATTTTCTTTCTTGGTTAAAAACCCATAATGACACCATTAACGATCCTCATCAGCAGGTGGGTTTTTACGGATTGGATCTGTACAGCTTGTACAGCTCCATTGAAGTCGTCCTGGATTATCTGGAAAAAGTGGACCCGAAAACAGCAGAAGTCGCGCGGGTTCGCTATGGTTGCCTGATGCCATGGGCCAGTGATCCCGCAATGTATGGCCGCGTCACCATGACCAGACAGTACCGGGAATGTGAGCATGAAGTCCTGGCGATGCTGAAGGATTTGCACAATAAACGCATGGAATATTCCCGGGCAGACGGAGAACGCTTTTTCAACGCCGAACAAAATGCCCGCCTGGTGAGTAATGCCGAACGCTATTATCGCACGATGTACTTTGCCGAAAATAACTCTTGGAACCAGCGTGACCAGCACATGTTTGAAACCTTGCAGTCTGTTCTCGACTTCAGAGGCCCGGATGCCAAGGCCGTGATCTGGGAACATAATTCACATGTCGGTGACGCACGAGCCACGGAGATGAGTGCTCGTGGTGAGTTCAATGTCGGGCAACTGGTGCGACAGGCATACGGCGATGCGGCCTATCTGATTGGCTTTGGCACCGACCATGGGACCGTTGCCGCGGCCTCAGAATGGGGTGGCCCGATGGAAATCAAGCAAATTCGTCCATCGCATTCAGACAGTTATGAGCATGTGTGTCATGAAGTGAAGGCTGACAACTTTCTTCTGCCACTCAGGGACCCGCTCAAGAACATCACCCGCGAGAAACTTCTTCAAGAAAGACTGGAACGCGCTATTGGTGTAATTTATCGACCCGAAACCGAATTACAGAGCCATTATTTTTATGCTTCATTACCTCATCAATTTGATGAATATATCTGGTTTGATACAACGCGGGCCGTTGAAGCACTCGCCAGAGAGACGACCAAAGATATGCCGGATACCTTTCCATTTGGTTTGTAACTATGGGGCTGTTGAAAAAAGCCGCCAGCGGCGTTCTCGCCATTTTTCCGTGCTCACGTACTGGAAGTACGCTCTGCGCGCAAAAATGACTGCGGCCTTGCTGGACGAACTTTTTTGAACGGCCCCGAGGCCTCTGATTTGCAACGTGCCTGTGGGTCGATATGCCCTTGGAGGTTAGTATTATTCAACATTCCTACTATCAGAAAGGGTACTCATCCATTAGACAACAGCCCCTCATTCAGGTTCGTACGATCATGCAAGATTTTACCCTAGGCAACGCTGTGCACACACATTCTTCCCCCAACACGACTCACCCCTTTTACCGTTTGAAAAATTCAGCAACCGTGAGACAAACTAACTGCGGCACATTCTTGAATGACCTCAGTCAAAATATACCAAGAGAACATCTGCAAATGTTCTAACCATTCACCCACTTTCCCAATCATGAGGAGGTCCCCATGCCCAATTCCGTCCACCTTGCCAAGTATTACAAAATGATGGTTCCCCATAAATCGGGACAAGGCATCAAGCTCCTGGAGCACCTCCAACAGTCCCAGGTCAACCTCTTAGCCT
>BQIW01000127.1 GCA_021604105.1 Nitrospirales bacterium
CCATTCATGAAAAACCTATGGTACAGGTCACCACAACACGACCTTCTCGTCATGCAAGTCTATGGGATTCGCGATCAGGGTTTATCTCGCATAACACTGATGATATCATTGATATCTACAGGATCATTTTAAAGAAAGGCAACTCCATGCCAGACTTACTCGTAAGAAATGTCGATAAGGAAGTCGTGAAAGCCCTGAAGAAACGAGCAGGATTGTATGGACGAAGCGCTGAGGCTGAGCACCGACAGATTCTTGTCGACTCGCTACTGAAACCGCGGAAAAAATCATTTGCCGAGGTGCTTCAATCAATGCCCAATGTTGGGAAAGACAGCGATTTTAGCCGCATCGAAGAGACGAGTGATGCTGATGTATTTGATTGATACCAATGTCATCAGTGAGGCAAGGAAAGGGCGTCACGCAAATATCGGGGTGCAGACATTCTTTCAGTCGGTTACCAAACAGCATACTCTTGTCTATTTGAGCGTCATTTCGATTGGTGAATTGCGACGAGGATTAGGAAAGATCCGATATAGGGGTGATAAGAAACAAGCTGTGACGCTTGAAAAATGGGTAAAAAAGTGCTGACCCATTATCAAGACTACGTATTGGATTTTGATGACGAAGCCGCCCAGGTGTGGGGACAATTACGAGTGCCTCACCCTGAACATGCTCTGGACAAACAGATTCCCGCGACGGCCTTGGTCTATGACCTCACGGTCGTCACACGTAACACGAAAGATTTCATGCCCTGCGGCGTCAAATTATATAATCCCTTTACAACGAAGGAATGAGATTCAGAAAAAATGGACGCTACCCTTTTTGAGGTCTCCTGTGGTGGGCACAGCTTCACGCTGTGGGGGATTGTTCGAACTGGTTAGCGGAAGGCGATGAGCTCAAGGATCTGACGGTGATTCGATGGAACATCGAAATAAACATACCGTGTGGAAGTGAGCGTTTTCTGAAGAAGTTAGAAAAGAAGGTAGGGCGCGTGCTCACCTACCGACCGCCAGGCCGACCCAAGGCACGATAAAGGATAGCCTCGTCTTTTGTGGTCTTTCATATTCAGAATGGGGATGTGCTGGACATCATCAAGCATTCTAATGATGCCCTGTATCCGAATCAGAGAATCATTGTTCTAAATATTGAAGGATACGTATATTTGGTACCGTATGTGAAGGAAAAACGAACACGGTTTCTCAAAACGATTATCCCAAGCAGGAAAGCGACCAAGGAATATCTGAAATAAAAAAACTCTCAAATTAGATAAAGAAGAACTTGAGATCCTCCGAGACTTTGAGCGCGGTGAATTCGAGAGCGTCAAAAACTTCAGCGAAGAGGAGCGTAATTTAGAAGCGGCAGCACGAAATTCTCTCCAAAAGGACAAGCGAATCAATATTCGCATCTCATCGCATGATCTAGAAAGCATTCAAAAAAAAGCGACCCAAGAAGGTATTCCCTACCAAACGCTCATCTCGAGCACACTCCACAAATTCGTAACCGGGAAATAAAAAAATGTAATGTAGGGTGAGAATTTTTGTCAGCAGTCGGTAGGGGGTATGTCCCCTGGCTCGCTCAGCAATACTCACACGTATTGGAATCATCCTATTACAAACCCCAGATATAGCCGGAGGCAACAGGGCCCGTCACGGTTAACCCCACACGTCATCTATAAAGGAGAATGTCCTCTTTTCCTATCGGCAACTACCCCGTATGCGCGCGGCTCTAAAACGGGAACTGAAATTGAAGACGACCACCACCACACAGAAAGTGACATAATATATCATCTGGGGCAGTGACGAATGCCAACTAACTTTGGGCTTGACTCGCTAAAGGAATGGACTAATTCATTCCTGTTTATGACGAAATTAAAACGAAGAAATGATTATCAAAAACAACCTTACGTAGCGAAATATTTCCAAAAAACTCCTTCGTTCCTTCCATAAGAGGTCACTAGCACTCAATCAACGTATTAAAACATCTTGTTCAATTACTTTCAGGAGAGGACTCCTCTTCCTTTTTCTGGAAAGATTGAATCCTTTCACCCCTCTTATTGAGCATCCTTTGATCTGCAAGATTTTTCTGTTGTTGAGCCCGCAGTGTTTCGAGATGTTGATCCGTCTTACCTCGAAATTTTTCAGCCTCTGCCTGTACATCCTCCATTAATTTTGACAAATTACCACTTTGAGCACTCCTGGTTGTTTTTATAAACGCCGACTCCGCTTCAATGAGCGTTCGAACATCGCTATACTTCACCTTGTCGGTTTCATCTAAATATATTCTTCCACCAAGATTATTGGGTTTTTTCAGCATATCAAGCTGTGAATAATAATCATCAACATTCCATTTAAAGGGATAGACGGTTCCAACAATATCTTCTTCAACATCCTCCCACCAAGCAGGATTAATAAGCCCAAGAGTCCCTCGTGCGGCAAGTCCTAACCAGCCAGTCGCCTTGAAAGCATTATATCGTTTGGTTGCAGTATAGGCGCTATTAAACAGCACATACTCTTTGCCATCCCAATCCCGTTGAAGAGATTGATTCGGAATTTTGACTAACAGATGAAAAGGTTGATCTCCATTGGGGAATCCACTATGCGCAGCCGCGACCAAAGTCCCATCTTCAACAGAAGCAAGATTACTACGTAAATCACTTCGCCGAACCACCCACTTGGCAAAGTTGTCACCACGACCGCCAGCAGTAATAGCTGCATCAAGGTATTCGCGACGCTTAGAATAGGCTAAGGCCGACTTGGCACGAGTATAAATGCTACCCTTGGCTCGCCCTCCAGCACCATAGCCAAACGATTCGGCCTTTTGCCTCAACGATGATCGATCAACTAGATCTTCAGCATCACTAATCCGTTGCCGTTGTGAGTCAGTCGCATCGAACCCATCTAGGGATTCTTCGGATTGCCCCAATGACTCAGTTCGATTTGTCAACCAGTTGCCTTGAATATTATCTATGACTTCGGCACTCATTCGTAACTTATTGATATCGTATGCTGCAGCTCCCTCAGCTTGGGCAGCGATTTTTGCAACTGCCCCTCCCTCATTAATCGACATAGCCACAAGGTCATCTCGTGAAGCCGGCAACATATCGATGATCTGGATGCCTCGTTGTACATGCGGTTTGGCCCAATGAGAAAACTCTTCAAAGTTAACGTCCTTAATATAAGGAAACGGCACGGGATGCCGCTCAATTCTTGATAGTTTTCCTAAGGCCTCCCAATACGACTTGTAAAGATTATCAACTAAGTGCCTGGATAATTCATCCATCAGTTTTTGATCGCTCGTCACGACATCGATCCAATCATAAATATGATCATTACCAAATACTTTGATTGGAACTAGCTCCGAATTGACCCTAGACTCAGAATTCAGGAAAAAGTATCCAAGATTTTTGTGAAGATAGCCCCGACTCGGCAGAGTAAGTCCAGGAAAGCCATCTAAAAAATGATTAAGCAAAACGTGGAAACGTTCTTTTTGCCGACGGTCATTCAGAGGGGAAGAAGCTGGGTGAACCTGAGGTATCACCTGTTCTTCCCGAACCGCTACCCAAAAAGGACGAACCCATTGATATACCAGAGCACGTAAATACCCAGGCATATCAGACAACTCCCGCTTGAGTCGAACACGATTGGGCACACCAGGATAAGTTGTCTGAAAAACATGGACGACGGTACTCCGTAACTCTTCCCGAAAGGCCTGCAAACCCATCTCCTCGCACCAGAGCGACGAATAGGCGAGATACGGATTTTTTTCCAATACCTTTACATCCTGAATACCTTTACGACTAAGTACAGAGGATGAACAAAGTTGCGCACTTCCAGAGGACAAGACTTGTACTAAAACAGCCCTTTTCCAATTAATGCCACGGGAAGTAATCAAAGGATAAAATTCCTTCTGAGCGTTCTTGTAAAGATCTACGAACCGGTTTAAGTCGGAATGATCCTTGGTATCCTGAAGTGAGAATGAATCCTTAGTTATACGAAACTTAGAAATAGAAGAATCTAAGCTTTTCAGCAATTGTTCTGCCTGGGAAATAGACTCTACCTCATTGATCGCCATGTCGATTTCATTTAATAGTTTATTGCCCCTTTTACCTTCTTTCTTTAAAGCCTCATATACACGTTTTTGATGAGCTGTGGCATCGTCAACCTTTTTCTGACTATAAGGCAGCTGTAAAGTTTCAAGTACGGCTGTGGTAGCATCTGCGGTATTTCGAATAATTTGTTTTGTACAACCGGCAATCTCCTTCAAGTGTTTGTTTTCTTCATCACTAATTTGCTCAGGACAGGTAGGGACACTTTGACTAAGGTTCTTTAACCTGATACTAACTGCCTCCAACCCAATCCTACGATTATTTAAATTGGACTTTGTCGCCTCATAATACTTATTTGCTGAAACTAGCCGATCATCGGCATCTTTGGCCATCGCGATTAACTGACTAAGCTTGTACTTCGCTTGTTGGAACCGCCATTTTGTTATTTTCTTTTTGGTATTTTCAAACCTTTCCGTCTCTTTCTGAAAATACTGTTGAATAAGCTTTACAACGCCAAGATCCTTTTTCCTTTCTCTAAGTTGATTCTCGCGTCTATTTATTTCACTTTGAATACTTAATCGTTCCGTTTCCTTTTTCGATATTTCATTGTTCTTTTCCAGAATTCGTCGAGAATAACGTGCTGCCAACTCACCGACATCACTCGTATCTTGAGTTTTCATATTCTGTTGTAGCGATGTACGTTCTCTCCCCAAAGAATCCAATAAAGCCTCCACATTTTCTTGATCGCGTTTTTTTAAAAAAAGGTTATCTTCATGCGTATTCACCTCACCGGATATTTCAGTAATTCTATTTTCTATTTTGGAAGATAGAACATTCCCATCTCTCGGTGAATTGATGATTGACCCGTCCAGGATATAACTGTATAGAGCTTGAGCATATTCAAAGATATCGCTATTGAAACCAGCAAGCATATTCTTCGTACTATCTTCTTGATCAAACTCCGACAGACTTACACCTTTTATCTCCTCAGAATTAGCATTATACAAACGCAAAAACCGTTCAAGCCGATTGAGGGGTGACATTCGCCTGGAATTTTGCAATAACATTTCCTCATCACCTTCTAGAAAGGCCCTTTCGGCCACAGCATCTTCAGCAGAAACAACTGGCAAGAAACGGCGAGAGCCATCAAAAAATGCGTTCGCATAAAGTTCAATTTTAAATGGAAGAGTTTCTTGTGTTTCTGCAGCAGAAGTAACGGCAAACAGAATATGTGCTATGCCAAAATGATCCCATGCCAGGTCATTTCCGGCACGTTCCCGTAAATGCCGTCTCGCTTTTACCCCTTTGCTATCATGAGTAACATCAACCTTAGGAGGGCAAGACGATGGATTTTCTGACTTCAGCAATTCCGAAGTCACCTCCAATTCATTGAGGTTTTGACACAAAAATTCTGAAGAAAAAGTGGCCAAATATTTCACCCCTGCTCGTACCGACTTTCCGGAAAGCCCGTTTAGACTTTTAGAAGATCGAGGGAGGAACGATGGGGGAGGCATGGAGTCCCATTCTCGAAGAGTTTCCTGGTACAAGATTCTAATAGCATTTTCATAATTCTCTTGATACGGTATCGTTCCATTATTGGAGTCGGTCAATTCTGCTAGAGTTCGGTTAATAAGACCCCGAATTCTTGGATATTTTCTGGATAATTCGGACGAGTTCAATACAATGAGAAAATCATTTAATACCGATGTGGCAGCTTGGACTTTCAATCGATACGATTTAAATGTTTCCTCATACGGCCGCTCCTCTCTAGCATGAGTACTTTTTTCACGGTCAATGCCCAGGCCTCCCACCTGATCTTGTAACCAACGATGATATTGCTCTTCTGGTGTAATACTTTTGGGGAAGCCGACCTCAATCACACTTTGCCCTTCTAGCCGTTGATCACCCAACGGAATCGCTTTGGGAAAGAATGTCAGCCACCAATAGCTATAATCCGCTTCTTGTTCGGCCTTCACTGCCTCAAACACACGATGTTTAAAGGCATTGTACAATTCGTTTTTGAATGCACTGATCACTGGAGCCGTCGTACCATCATCTCCAAAGAGGTAAGCAATTTCTGGTTGCTCAACAATATTTTTGAGTAAGGTCACTGCACGTCCAATTGGCGTATTTTTCAAATCTTCCGTTTTCTTAGACTTACCGTCAACATCTTTTTTCAGCTTAGATTTTTTTGCCCATGCCTTAACAAAAGCTGGAAGAATACGGTCAATGGCTTGTTTCTTAAAGTCCGCATTATTAAAGATAATGCCATCAGATTCTAGAAACGCTCTCAAAAGAGGGCTGTCTGATTGAATCAATTTTTGGTGATTGCGAAAAGTAGCCGCAAACTGTGTGGCGATCGCACCGATAGAGGCCGCTATGTTGCGGGCGAGAGGAATCGTAAATGCATGAGTAAGGAGGTCTTCAAGTTTCTTTTTAGGATCAAGGCCAACTCCATCCCTAGCATCGGCCAAAAAGATGTTAATCCGGGCTTTGACCTGTGCTGTATGTGACAGCCCTAAGCGATCGACTTCTTCTTTTTTCCTATTTTTGTCGTTGACCTCCTTGAGCAAGGTCTCCACTAACGAATCGGCATCCTTCATCTCTGCAGCAAGATAGGATTTTTTTTGTGCCTCATAGGTTTTTTCCGTGAGTTTGAGCGCAGCCTCTTCGCCCTTTAATGCTTCATTTGTCGTCACCACCGCTCGGAAAAGTGATGTGGGATCAGGAGATTGAGTGCCAGGGACAAATGTGGCTGCGGTCAAGTTGGCAGCATTAGCTTTCTTTGCTAATGCTGCAAGAGAATGAGTCGTGAGATTCTTTTTGAGCTCGGTTGCCCATTTCTCAACGCGGTCTGAGTTGCAGCTGAAGCTTGGGCACCACAAATTTGCCAGTTTTTCTAACTCTTTCTTGAGCGCAATTGCCTTCTCCTGCACATCACTGAATTGCAGCTGAAATTGCGAGAGGCCCTGTACTATTTTCTTACTCTCCCCTGCTTGATCTTGACCTCCCTTAAACTTGTCTAAGGAGTCCCTTACTGCTGTGGTGACATGCTGATCCGCTGGTCTAAAATTCAGAAGTTTCTGTAAATCCCCCCTTTGCACTTGAATAGCTCCCCAAATCTGAGCAGTACCTGTGCATTTGGGATCTACTGGAACTGAAGAACATGGCACTACAGTAGTTTTTAAATCGTTGATCTTCCGTGCTTGCGCAATCAGCATTTTTCTGTTGTCGTCCGTGAGCGTCCCTAACGTAATCTTGTGACTATATTGATCTGGGCTTAGAGTCTTCTCAAGTTTCTCAAGCTCAAGATGGGAGATTTGTTTGCTCTCAATAAATTTCTCGACATTTTGAATCCCCCGTCGAGCGGTAAGGTCTAACAGTGATGTACCATAGGCTTGTTCAGCGTCATTGCGTTTTTTTTCAGCCGCTGTTTTCGCCACATGGGCGTTTTGTAACGCCAGCGCTTGATTCTGGAGTCTTGAGAACGCGTCCTTGATCGATTGAGTATGCTTGAGATCATCAACCCAAGCTTTTTGTCGTTGCTTGAGCGAACCTGGGTCATTATTCGTGAGAGATTTGTCCTCAGTCGACCGCAAATATTTCTGAAGCTCCTGATCTTGTAAGATCGTCGTCATGGTTTTTGCTAAATCAGATTTAGCAGTTAGCGAACCGGCTAACTTTGTCCGTAACAAAGCACTGAACTTGATTTGTTCGGCCTTGCTAAGGATACGCGACGTACTCGGGTGAACAAACAACCCCTTTTCCTGCCGAGTTCCATTAAGTTCAGAAAGAAATGCAGCCCAGAGCGACGTGCTCCCATCTCCGGCAAAATCCACCAGTTCATTCCCCACGTTTTCTTTGAGAAATTTCTCTAGTCTGGTTTGCGCTGTCCGCAATGGCTGGACTGGAGACGATTTGGCGAAAAACAAGTTTTTTCGTTTTTCGACAGCATGATCAATAATGAGTTGAAAGTACCGTTGCTCCAGCAAAGCTTGTGTAAGATGTTTTTTCAAGTCTTCAGCTGGAGAGACCATTTTTGCTCCATCCTCTGCTGGAAACCCAACTTGAATGGTCGTTTGCTCCCAGACACTAGGACTTTGGAAACGTCCTGTAAATTGCTCCATGCGTTGCGTAACTTCTGCAGACCGCATGTTTGGATAGTCTGCAGTTTCGAACTCCTTATATAGTTCATTGACAAGCAAATTCGCATTTCGTTTTCGAAGAAGTGTGGTTGCTCCATTCAAGCTTGGGATTTGCGAAATGGGAACAAACGATTGGTTTCCAGCCGTTGAAAGTATGTCAGATAAGTCGATACTAAACTTTCTAAGCCCTTCATGAATATTTTCATAATTATATGTATTATTGACTAAAGCATTTTCTAGTTCTGAACTCTTGAATGCCGTCCAAGTCTTACGTAAAAAATTATGGTTCTCAGGGCAGCCTTGCAGATTTACAACATCCAAACATGCTGAATCTGCTGCATCAGCCACTTTTAGCATGGCGTCTTTAGCGGCTATCATAATTTCACTTTTGATGCTTGTCTCCCCACTCTTCTTCCCTCCAGGCAATACCGGCAACAGTTTTTTCAATTTATTCAAAGCATCGCGTGCTTCAAGGATTGGATGGACTAGTTGTTTACTGGGAGCAATAGCTGAGTCCAGATGTTCATAGACAACCCGATGAATCATCTTTCGAATAAACTCTTTATTTCTGACCATATTGACAATATCTGCAAGAATCGTCGTCTTGGCATATTCCAGCTTCGTTTTATTGCCAAAATCTTTGGCATGAGAATCAAAGAACTTTCGGAAAGGTGTGTCAGGCTTATGAATGAGTTGTTGATCCGGTGTATCAAACACCACCTTTTGAGCGCGAGCAGAACGAGGTGCATACACAAGCACACCTTTATTTTCCACATAAGAGGTTACGGTCCCTTCTGGAGAACTCACTATGTGATGTGGAGCGCAAGAAGTTGCACTCCCTAAAACTCCCGCAATCAATACAGCGATGCCCCAATAATTACCTAAGAAATCTCGCGACACGCTTGAGAGCCATTGCCATTTAATACCCGCACGTATTACAGCCTTCATTCATCAACCTCCATCATAGAGCTTCAAGATGAATAGCACATTTGCTATAAGAACATTCCAGCAATATTTCTTTACCCGGTCTCTTTTAGACACGTTGCAGAAAATTCATATCCATTAACTTCGATATTCACAAGATGACACATGACAATTATTAATTCCTGCGACACACTTGCGAATAACGAAACAAAGATAAACTTTCAATCGATTAAAAAGATTGCTTTATTCAATTGTAAAAAGAATAACTTCGACTCTAAGCAAGAATAAGTCCTAGAAATACTGCTTGCGCACTTCAATTTTTTCCCTCCCTTTTCTTGAGAATAATTATATTTCGACCTCGACTGTGTAGTTTTCTTGGAATCGGTAATTAGCTGAGCACGAGAAAAGTGTATCCAAACAGATAAGCACTGTATCTTTTCAGATAACTTTGAATGAGAATTTTGGAGAAATTTACTCTTTAGATGATCTCTTCCACAGACAATCCACTAGGCAACGAATGAATTATTCTTAAATTGCTCAATGAATAGGCAATTTCCTTACATTTCAGGAGGAGGTGTGTACGTTGGATGTATCTAATTAGATACGTTGCTGAAGAAGGAAAGGAAAAGAACGAAGGTTAATTATACAGAGAGTGAAGATATTGAGAGAATAATTTCATGAGTCTAGGAAGCAGGATTTATCAAAATGTTCAAATTTAACTTCGAACCAGCATCACACCCGCCAACACAACGGCCAATCCAAGAATCATTGTCATCCGTCCAATCCACGGTCCGATTCGCACCAGAACGTGATCTGTGCTTGTCCATTCAGCAGAAGCTTTCTGTTTGATCGTTCGAACTTTCGGTCCGATAATTCGATCGTGCGATACTGATGTCACAATCAACAGCACAACCAACACAAGCTTTACAATTAAAACAGTCGGCCAGGCAGAGAGTGAGATCGAAAAGTCTAGATGATTAGAAAGAAGTAATATCCCTGTAGTGACGAGTATGGCAATAGCTATCCAGACGAATGATCTGAACCGTCGCGCCACATTGATGAACCACCGTTGAGCCTGAGCAGGATCAACCTCACGTTTCATTAAAGGCACAGCTACCAATGACAGAAAGAGCATGCCACCGACCCAAAAGATTGCGGCAGTGAGGTGAATCCATGAGAGAAAGATATACATTATGGATAAAGTGTTACGACTCCTGTCATGATTCGATTATGAATCCGCCATGACATCTATACTGAGGTTGAAAGTCGGTCTGCCTCTGAGGCGTCGACTCAGCGTAAGACTACGCCTCAAGCATCGGAAGGTTATACCCGCTTGGATGTACTGCCAATGATTGACGTTTCATATCACGTATCCGATAGCAAAGTTGTACAAGTTGGCGCTTTATCGTTTCGGTATAACTGAAATGGCTATAGATCAGAAGGAATGCTGCGACGACACCTACATGAAGGCATTGTTTCTTTGGTAGAGAAGACAAACGAACAGTTACAAAGAAATCCGATACACAACCATTCCACTATATGACTTGGGGTGGAGAGACACCGATATAAGCGAAAATACTCGACTCATGCTCATATGGACATTCCCTCATAGCCGAACTTTCTAAAAAAGTCTAGACAGGAAGATACTCTATCGAGATTTCAGATGTTGAGAAGGAGATTTTTGAAAGGCCTGTGATTCTTCCAGCGATACGTCGAAAAATCACGATTGTCCGTTGACAAGATTCTTCCTTCCTCCAAATGTTCAGCGAGAATCATTAAAGAGGCATCAGCTAAGTCCATGGGCAGGTCTACGTATTTTTCTAACAATTCAAGAATACGAGGAACGTGAGAGTTCGTCATGTCAAACAGGTCATACGCTCCTGTCGTA
>BQIW01000128.1 GCA_021604105.1 Nitrospirales bacterium
TTTGACGATGATGAAGCTGGAGAAGCTGCAGTGCCACTTGCACCAGTTGCGCCGCCATTCATCTCAGCGCAGCCCATGGTCAAGGTTGCGAGGCCGAAGGAAGCATAGAGGAACATTGTAGAAAATGGTTTCATTGGTCGAACCCCTCCTCAATGGATAAACAAGTCGCGAAATATACTTGAGACTCCAGAAAAAAACAAGGTGCGGAGGTCAAAATCTTCTTTGTCGAATCTCTTCCGCGTATGGGATTGTCTTGACTGGTATAGGGTTTATTGCTACGGTAAAATTTTTCTCCCCACGTGCATAGAACGGGCGGAATTATTCATGGCATACCTCATTGCTCGGCTGTTCCAGGGTCAACCTGGAAGCCAAGGTCAAGTGTTGTGACCTTTCAAGAAATTATTCTCTCCCTTCATCAGTTTTGGAAATCCCACCACTGCATTTTGACTCAGCCGTATGACACTGAAAAAGGGGCTGGGACGTTTAACCCTGCGACCTTTCTTCGCGCGATCGGCCCTGAGCCGTGGCGTGCGGCCTATATTGAACCCTGTCGAAGACCAACCGATGGACGATACGGAGATAATCCGAATCGCCTTCAACATTACTTTCAATATCAGGTGGTGTTGAAACCGGCTCCTGCGGATTCGCAGGATCTGTATCTCCAAAGCCTTACCCATTTGGGATTAGATCCCTATCAACATGATATTCAATTTCTTCAGGATGACTGGGAGTCTCCCACGTTAGGGGCTTGGGGATTGGGATGGGAGGTCCGGTTGGATGGAATGGAGATCACGCAATTTACCTACTTTCAAGAGATCGGGGGGTTGGAGTTAGATCCGGTCACGGTGGAATTAACCTACGGGTTGGAACGCATTGCCATGTATTTGCAGCAGGTCGACAACGTGTATGACCTGATGTGGACAGATGACGTTCGATACGGCGAACTCTATCATGAGTCCGAAGTGCAGTTTTCCGTCTACAACTTTGAGGCGGCGGATGTGGATTTGATTCAGACCGGTTTTGATCGCTACGAAAAGGAATGCCAACAGTTACTGGAGCATCCCCGGGGTCTGGTGTTACCGGCCTACGACTGCTGTATGAAATGTTCTCACCTCTTTAATTTGTTGGATGCGAGAGGGGCGATCAGTGTGGCTCAACGAACAGGCTACATCGGCCGGGTTCGAAACCTTGCCAGGAAATGTGCCCAAGCCTATCTCGGTCAGCGGGAACAAATGGGGTTCCCGCTCTTACGACACGCGGCGGCTTCCGGCCGTCCTCATAGAAAACAAAAAATTATTTGAATCGATGCCCCGATGCGGGCCCGTGGCAAATACGCGTATGGCACCATCAAGAACAACCCGCAAAAACGTCAAGGCCAAATCTGGCTCAAAATCTCGGCCAAAGGTTGTGCCTTTTTTGTTGGAAATTGGCACGGAAGAATTGCCGTCGGCCGTTCTGCCCCAGGCATTGGAAGACCTGGCTAATCTTGGGCAACGGTTCTTTGTGGACAATCGGTTGAAGTATGAGTCCCTGAGGACTGTTGGCACCCCACGGCGCCTAGCCTTGCTGGTCAAAGGAGTGGAACCGCAGCAAGCCTCTCTGACTCAAGAAATCCTGGGCCCACCGGTTTCTGCAGCTTTCGATGCTTCGGGACAGCCCACCAAGGCGGCATGGGGGTTTGCCAAATCTCAAGGGGTGTCCGTTGACCAGCTTCGTATTCAGGAAACCCCAAAAGGTCCCTATATGGCGGTCGAAACACATCAACGAGGCCAGTCGGCGAAACGGGTCATTACGGAGGCGCTTCCGCAAATTTTATATAAATTGGCCTTTCCGAAAGCCATGCGCTGGAATGCCTCGCGGGCAAAATTTGGTCGTCCGATTCGCTGGGTGGTCGCGTTATTAGGGGATCAATCGCTCACCTTAGAATTTGCCGGAATTCAATCCAGCGCCATGACGAGAGGACATCGATTTTATCGGGCAAAAGGCAAAAAGCGGGGGCAGACGTTTTCTCTCACCACCGCCAACAATTATATCGAGACCATGAAGCGACTGGGGGTCCTGGTTGACCCGGAAGAGCGTCGGCGCGTCATTACGCAGGAAGTCTCTGTGTTGGCCAAATCTGCTAAAGGCCGGGTTGATCCCACGTATCGGGATGAGCTGATTGAGGCCGCAGTCTTCGGAGTGGAATACCCTCACACCATTCTCGGAACGTTTCAGAAAGAGTTTTTAGCGGTTCCCAAACCGGTCCTGATCTCATCGATGAAAGAACATCAAGGGTTTTTCTCGCTGATGACCAAGGATGGCGCGCTCCTCCCAAAATTTATTGCGGTGACGAATATGCCGTGGGGAAATACCCCCCTCATGACCAAAGGGAATGAACGTGTTCTAGCCGCCCGCCTGAGTGACGCGCAACATTTCTTTAAAGAGGATTCGAAACGCCCGCTGGTTGAACGCGTGCCGGCCCTAGAAGGCGTTCTTTTCCATCACAAGCTGGGCACCGTTCGTCAAAAAGTGGATCGGGTGGGTCACCTGATCGGATGGATGGCTGAGCAGATTGGCCGAAAAGATCTGGACGAGGTGTGCCGACGCGCCGCGCTTCTGGCCAAGGCGGATTTGACGACCGGAATGGTTGGAGAGTTTCCCACCCTGCAAGGGGTGATGGGGGAAGAATATGCCAGACACGATGGCGAAACCCCAGAAGTCTGTCGCGCTCTTGGGGAACAATATTTTCCCCGATTTCCAGAGGATCAGTTGCCGACTGCACTACCTGGTGTCCTCCTCGCGGTGGCCGACCGGTGTGATTCCATCGTGGCATTTTTTGCGGCCGGAATGTCACCCTCCGGCTCGGAAGATCCATTGGGGTTACGTCGAGCCGCGTATGGGTTGGTGCGAATATTCGCAGAAACGCCTCTCCGGTTGAATATCACCTCCGTTGTAAATCGGGCATTGGAGATCTTAGATGGACAAGGCGGGCGGGTGCGTGGCACCCCGCAGACCGGGTCAGAAGTTGTGGCATTTGTCCTCGAACGGCTTCGATTTTATGGCAGGCAACATCTGGGATTACGGGAAGATATCATGGAGGCGGTTATCCGGGTTCCTCAAGCGATGGACTGTGACCTGGCTGATCTGGTCGCACGCATGCAGGCTTTGGAAGCCATGGTGCCTCAACCGGATTTTGATCCCCTGATGATCGGATTCAAGCGGGCCCACCGGATTGTCGAAAAAGAACAATGGACCAACGGGCAGGCCCGGCCTGAGCAGTTTGTGCATGAATCGGAGCGCAGGCTGTTTCAGTCCCTGGGGGTGATGCAACAGCAGGTCTGCGATTCAGTGAATGACCGGAATTACGGAAAGGCTCTTCACTCACTGTTGGAACTCAAAGGCCCAATTGATGAGTTCTTCGGGGCCGTGATGGTCAACGATTCAGACCCACAGACACGGGCCAATCGCCTTTCCCTGTTAAAAGCGACGGATGACCTGTTTCTCACGGTAGCCGATTTGTCCTGTCTGCAATCGGCAGGTGGATAACAGTCGTTAATCGAGGAAGATTCCTGGCCGCCCTTGTGGAAGCGAGGCGGTTATGGGAAGGAACATCCGATGGGGGATGGGACGGACCCTGAACAGAGCCCCGAGGTTTCAAGGCGGCTGAAGCGCTTTACTCTGGCTGTGACGGTGGCTCTTATTATCGGCTGCAATGCCTTAATCCTGACCGGTCTTTGGGTGAGCGGAGTGGATTTGGAAGAAATTTTATCAAGTTCGGAACTGTATGATCCCATGAATGGGCATTGTGTCCAGGTCACCTGGTTGAAGGTTGTGGGTGTGGATGGGTTGGTCAAGGTCTGCTCCGAATGGCTTGATTTTTCCGATATCTCGGGTGAAACGCACGTCCTGCCGGAAGGCAAAACCCTGGCCATGGGGCCGGATGGAAACCTGTACGTCTCCCGGAACCCAGCCGAGATTTACCGATTGATTGCGCTCATGATTTTTGCCATAGTTGTCATAATTTCCGGCATGTGGACCAAGCAGATGCTGATAGCCAAATATCAGGACCGTCTTCAATCTGTAAATCATCATTCAACCTGAATGCTTGTGTATCCTACCCTTGTTCTGACAGCCAGCTCACATATTCATAATCATACACCACGCCTGTCTCAGGCATCTTTGAAAAAAAAGACAATAGCCCATGAGGGTCTCCTTACAACAGGGAGAAGGGGTTGGAGAAGAATGTCCGACATTCAGTCTCCTCCTGTGACCACGTCTTTTTTTTCGAGGATCCGATGGGTCGGATAAAGGAGAGCGAGGAAATGCGGCACAAAAAATATGTCTATTTCTTTGGCGGTGGCAAAGCCGAAGGATCCGGCAACATGAAGGAACTCTTAGGAGGGAAAGGATCGGGATTGGCAGAAATGACCAACCTGAAAATTTCTGTGCCTTCCGGATTCACGATTACCACTGAAGCCTGTGTGGAATACTTTCATGCCAAAAAACGCTTTCCGGCCGGGATGTGGGATCAAGCGCTGAATGGTTTGCGGCAGGTCGAAAAAACTATGAAGGCCAGACTCGGCGATCCGGACAATCCGTTGCTGGTGTCGGTTCGGTCAGGGGCACGAGCGTCGATGCCCGGTATGATGGATACGGTGTTGAATCTCGGCCTTAACCAACAAACCGTTCAGGGGTTGGGCAAAAAAACCGGCAATCAACGATTTGCCGTTGATGCGTACCGGCGGTTTATTACGATGTTTGGCAGCGTGGTGATGGGCATTCCCCGTGAGCGTTTTGAACACACTTTGGAGGCGATGAAACACGCACACGAGGTCAAGCACGATACCGACCTGACTGAAGATGCCCTGGCGCAGTTAGTGGTGCAGTATCAGGAATTGGTCAAAACCGAGACTGCACGGGATTTTCCGCAGGATCCATTTGAACAACTTCGTATGGCGGTGGATGCGGTGTTTGATTCCTGGTTTGGGGATCGGGCCGTGACGTATCGCCGGCTCTACGATATTCCCGATGAATGGGGGACGGCGGTGAATGTGCAGTCGATGGTGTTTGGCAATATGGGTGACACCAGCGGGACAGGGGTGGCTTTTACACGAAACCCGGCAAACGGGGTCCCGGTCTTTTATGGCGAGTGTCTGTTGAATGCCCAGGGCGAGGATGTCGTGGCAGGAATTCGCACTCCTCTCCCGGTTGTGGCGTTACAGGACACGTTGCCGGACGCGTATAAGGATCTCATTAAGACCCAGCGAACCCTGGAAAAGCATTACCGGGACATGCTCGATCTGGAATTCACGATCCAGGAGGGCAAATTGTATATGCTGCAAACCCGGATTGGAAAACGGACCGGAATTGCTGCGGTTCGGATTGCCGTGGATATGGTTCGTCAGGGGCTCATCGACCGGAGAGAAGCGGTCAAGCGTGTCGCCCCGGAACAACTTTCCCAATATCTGTACCCCATTTTCGAAAGCAGTGATGAGGCGAAATTTCAGTCAGTCGGGAAAGGGCTTCCAGCGGGTCCGGGAGCTGCAGCCGGCCGTATTGCTCTCACTCCGGATCAAGCCGTAGCCATGAAAGCCAAGGGGGAACGGACCATCCTGGTCCGTCATGAAACGAGTCCGGATGATATTCATGGGATGCATGCGGCGGAAGGATTTCTGACAGCCAAGGGCGGGATGACCTCGCATGCGGCGGTGGTGGCCCGTCAGATGGGGAAAGTCTGTATTGCCGGTTGTGATGCCGTGGAAGTCTTATCGAACGGAACGGTCCAATTTGGATCTATGATTCTGTCCGAAGGAGACTTTCTCTCCCTGAACGGGTTTACCGGCCAGGTCTATGCGGGAGACATTCCCGTAGTGGATTCCGAAGTGATCCAAGTCATTCAGGGAAGAATGGATCAGAAAGATTCTGAAAAGTATCAGTATTTCTCGACGATTTTGAAATGGGCCGATGCGTTCAGAGTGCTGAAAATTCGATCGAATGCGGACATTCCTGAGCAGGCGCATATTGCACGAGGCTTTGGAGCCGAGGGCATCGGCCTCTGCCGGACCGAACACATGTTTTTTGCCGAAGATCGCGTCCCTATCATGCAGCAAATGATCCTGGCGTCCTCCAGAGAGGAGCGGGAGTTGTATTTAGAACAGCTGTTGCCACTTCAACGGAAGGACTTTATCGGACTCTATCGGGAAATGAAGGGATTTCCGGTTACGATTCGCCTACTCGATCCTCCCCTCCATGAATTTTTACCCAAACGCGAACACCTGCTGGTGGAACTTGCGACGTTGAAAGTAACCAATGGAGATCCTCAGGTCATTCAGGAGAAACAACGGATTTTGGATCGCGTTGAAGAGTTGCATGAGTATAATCCCATGCTGGGTCTTCGTGGATGTCGGCTTGGGATAACCATGCCGGAAATCACGCGCATGCAGGTTCAGGGGATTTTTGAAGCGGCGTGTGAAGTCGCGCGCGAAGGGAAGAAAATCGTCCCGGAGATTATGATCCCGTTGGTGGGAATGCCTTCGGAGATGAAAGCGCAAAAAGAACTGATTCAAGAAGTGGCGCAACGGACCATGGCCGAATACGGCATGAAGTTGAATTACTTAATCGGCACCATGATCGAGTTACCTCGCGCGGTGGTGACGGCAGGGCGAATTGCCGAATATGCTGAATTCTTTTCCTTTGGGACCAATGATCTGACGCAAACGACGTACGGGTTTTCTCGGGATGACGCAGGTCCCTATATCGGGTTTTATATGGATCGCCAGGACCGGTGCCCGGTCTGTCAACGGACAAACGTGGATTGGAAGAAAATGGTGTGCCGGATGTGTAAGGCCACCATCGACAAAAAGGCCGAAAATATTTTGGACGCAGATCCCTTTGCCGTATTGGATCAGGAAGGGGTTGGAGCCCTCATGAAATGGGCGATTCAGGAAGGGCGGAAGACCCGCCCCTTAATTAAACTTGGAATCTGCGGAGAGCATGGTGGGGAACCAAGTTCCGTGGCCTTCTGTCATGAATTAGGCCTGAATTATGTAAGCTGTTCGCCTTACCGTGTGGCTATTGCACGCCTTGCTGCGGCTCAAGCCGCCGTGGCCGTGCTCGAACGCGAGGAGAGTCAACGACAGCCTCGATCAACGCCGAGCACCATCGAGAAGTCCCGAACGGTGACGACCAAATCCGGTTCCACGAAAACGGGTAAAAAGGCCCCTTCTCAAAAAACGACCGGAAAAAAAGTCACCACCAGGAAGGTCGTGGCCTCAAAGAAACCGTCAACAAAGAAACCGGTAGCGAAAAGCCCAGTGAAGAAGAATGCCGTGACGAAAATAAATGGCAAAAAGAGTTCATCCAAAAAAATGACGTCTTTGTCTCCTACACGTAAAAAACGGGCTACGGCTGCTAAAAGGCGGTGACCTCCGTCCCATCAGATGACACCTACATGAAGCGAGCCCTTTCCCTCGCTGCCAAGGGGAAAGGGCGTACGAACCCCAATCCTATGGTAGGAGCGGTGATTGTCAAGGATGGGCAAATCGTCGGAGAAGCTTATCACCGTCAGTCCGGCGAACCTCATGCAGAAATTCTCGCGCTCCATCAAGCGGGCCCACGAGCGCGAGGGGCCGTCCTCTATGTGACGTTAGAACCCTGTTGTCATACCAATAAGCGCACCCCTCCCTGCGTCCCACTCCTCATTCAGTCCGGGTTAGCACGAATATGCGTCGCGATGGTCGATCCCAACCCACAGGTCAATGGACGCGGGCTTCAACAACTCAAGCAAGCGAATGTTCCGGTATCGGTCGGGGCGTGTGAACAGGCTGCCCGGCAGTTAAATGCGGTCTATGCCTATTGGATCACGACCGGACGCCCGTTAGTGACTCTTAAAGGGGCAATGACCCTGGATGGAAAGATTGCAACGGCCACCGGTGAGTCACGGTGGATCACAGGGGAACGCGCACGTCAGGATGTCCATCGATTGCGCAACCAGATAGATGCTATTCTGATTGGCGTCGGAACGGTCATTGCCGACGATCCCGAATTGTCCGCCAGAGGAACCACGTTGACAAACCGACGCGTGGGACGGCAACCGGTAAGAGTGATTCTCGATAGCCGATTGCGCATTCCCCCCAATGCCAGGGTTTTGCAATGGGTGGGTGAGCAGCCCACCATTTTGTGCACGACCACACAGGCCCCACTCCGAAAAATCGCGCATTTGAGAAACCGTGGGATTCAGGTGTGGGTGTTGCCTGGACAAGCCGGGCGAGTCTCCTTGAAGGCCTGTCTATCCCGATTAGGCAAAGAGGGTCTCATGTCCGTGCTCATCGAGGGAGGGGGTACGGTGAATGCTGCGGCGTTTCAACAGGGACTGGTCAATCGGGTAAGATTGTATATGAGTCCAAAACTGCTCGGGGGACAGAATGCCATGGGCCTCATCGGCGGACAATCGCCGAAAACGCTGAATCGGGCTTGGCCACTTGCTGATTGCCAAATGAAAAAGCTCGGGGATGATTGGCTCGTCACGGGAACGATTGAGCTACGACGGTGAGGGTCCGATTCGTCCGCGACAATAAGCCGGTTGATGGTGGCTGCTATCCATGACCAGAGATAAACATCCAATCACGTGCTGAACAGAGAAACCGGGGAGATCGCATTCATGATCACTCTTAATCACATCGACGGGCAGGATTTAGCCGTAGCCGTAGATCTCTTGGAAAATCCCAGCTTTGCCGCCAAAGTCACAAACCTCATCGGAGGGCCGGTTGAAAGGGCCATCACGATGCTGCCCGAGGGATTTTCCAATAAACTCCTGACGACCACGCAAAAGGCCTTGAACAAAGCGTTAGATCTGGCCGTCTCCAGTATAGATGAACGGTATCGGGGGAAACCTGCCAATGGGGCTCATCGGGTATTGACGACCGTCAGCGGGGCAATCGGGGGAGCGATGGGGCTCATGGCATTGAGTGTAGAATTGCCCATCTCGACGACGCTGATGTTGCGATCGATCGCCGATATCGCGAGAAGCGAGGGAGAACCGATTTTGGAAGCCGGGAGCAAACTGGCCTGTTTGGAGGTGTTCGCCATGGGGGGCACCAGTCAGGCGGATGACGGGGCGGAAACGGGATACTTTGCGGTGAGGGCCGCGTTGGCGGGTGCGATGACCGAAGCTGGCAAGTATCTGCTCGAACGTGGCATGACGGGTTCAGGTGCCCCGGCATTGGTCCGGTTTCTGTCTGAAATTGCCTCACGGTACAGTATCCAAGTCTCAGAAAAAGCGGCAGCCCAGGCGATTCCGTTATTGGGGGCCGCCGGTGGAGCCACCATCAATTTGCTGTTTATGGATCATTTTCAAAATATGGCGCGTGGCCATTTTATCGTCCGGCGGCTGGAGCGTACTCATGGAAAAGAGGCCGTCCAAGAGGCCTATCGAAAATTGGCCGCCAGGAATTAGATTCGTCGCGTTCTGGTTTTGTCATTCCCGCCGTTTGTGAGCCGGTATCCATCTGAATGAATTGCAGGAAGATCGCACTGGGGAAATGGGGATCCCACAAAATAGAGAGTTCCACGGCCTACCGCGCTTATTAATCAGAAAAAATTGATCCAGAAAGGGTCCATCGATCGTCTGAGAATGACAGGAAGACCAAGTGGGAGAGATCCTCAACAGCATTGTCATGCTGAGCAGCGCGAAGCATCTGGCCAAGCCATGGCCGGCTTAGACTGGGCTCAGATCCTTCGGTGCTCCCGAGAGGTGCGAAATCTTCGAGGGCCTGCTCTGCGCTTGCCTGAAGGGTTTGTCCTGCGAGCAACATCGAAGGACTCGAACCATTATTTCCGTACAATCCTTAAACAGTCTACTTCGAGTTCAGTGATTATTTCATTCCCTCTTCCTTCTACGAAAATCCCGCGAAATCTTTGATTTCGTCTCTTTTGAAGGGTTCAAGAATATTTTACCATCTGAACGTGAAACTGAGCCCATAGGAATGTCCAGTGAAATATGAGAAGATTAAAGATTAAACTCTCAGTGATGTGAAATGCTTCATTGTCAAAATTTTTAGGGTAATATTTTTGCTGCACGGTATGAAAAAGTTCATTGTCCTGCTTTCAGGGTTTATGGTGACTCTGGTGGCTCTTGCCAGTTTGGCCTATTCTATTCCGGAAATGGAAAAGAGTGAGGCATTAGAGTCTTCGGGCAGGAGTCTGTCCTTCCTGGTGAAAGCCTATGTAGAGGAGGACTCTCCGGAAAAAGCCAACGAACTGTTAGCCGACATTCAGCATATGCCTGCGGCCACCGTTGAATCCATTTCAAAAATTCTTCGGCAGCCGACCCGGTATGAGGCTCAACCGGTTGGCGCCCAACCCCGACGACCTATACGAGTGAGAGGAGTGGATACGGAGTATGCCTTGTATGTTCCTCCTTCCTATTCACCCGAGAAGCCGATGGCTCTCATTCTGTGTTTGCATGGGGCAGGGTTTACGGGTGAAGCCTATCTGGATCGCTGGATTCCACGTCTGGGTGAGAAATACATTCTGGCTTGTCCTTCGGTGACCATGGGGTCATGGTGGACCAGATACGGTGAGGATCTGGTGTTAACGGTCTTACAGGAGGTTCAAAACGACTACCATATCGACCCGGATCGGATTTTTCTCACCGGCATGTCCAATGGCGGTATTGGAACCTGGATTATCGGGATGCATTATGCGGATCGCTTTGCGGGTATTGCGCCAATGGCCAGCGGTATTGATGATGTATTGTTTCCCTTCGTTGAAAATTTAGTTCACACGCCCGTCTATGTCATTCACGGCGCGGCAGATCAGGTCATGCCCGTGCAGTTGAGTCGCGATCTGGTCAAAGAGATGGAGCGACGCGACATTCCCTATCAGTACCAGGAGCATACCTGGACGCATCCCCATGCGGGAGGGCATTTCTTTCCCAGGCAGGCCTTGCCGGAACTGATGACCTGGTTTGATGCCCAACAACGGACGCTAT
>BQIW01000129.1 GCA_021604105.1 Nitrospirales bacterium
AAAAAGGCGGGCAGTGTTTGAGCCAGGCGAGTTTGCCCGCCGCCGATGTCGGTGCACTGCGCAGGGCACCCGAAGGGCCATGCCACGGCCAACATGGTTTTGGCTACTTTTGCCGAAACAAAAGTAGCTCGGCTGCGGGGGCAAAAACCCGCCACCTCAACCCTGAAAGGCAACTTCTGGTATACTTTAGCCTCATCAACAGAGGTATCAATGGGGAGGTCGGCATGGAATATCCAATCGTTATCGAACAAGACCCTGAAGCCGGAGGGTATGTCGTCTATTGTCCCACCTTAAAAGGGTGTGTTTCACAAGGGGAGACTGAGGAAGAAGCCCTGGAAAATATCAAGGACGCCATTAAGACCTACCTCGAAAGTATTGAAGATTTAAAACGACGAAAGAAAATGCGGACCGTCGAAGTCACGGTATGACCAAACTCCCGCAGGTCTCTCATGAACGCGTCGTGAGAGCCCTCAAGCGTGCAGGATTTTACCTCCTTCGAGAAGGCAAGCACATTTCGATGACTGACGATAAACATAGCGTCATCATTCCTCGCCAGCACGTCATCAAACCGGGCACATTAAAAACAGATCCTGGACGCGGCGGAAATATCCTCCGAACAGTTCCGGGAACTTCTCTAGCTTGCCGCCTCATCGCAATTCTCACCGACACCCAGCACTCACCCGTCACAAAGCACACTTTTTCACATCCTTCCCATCATCTGCAGGTCGGGCAACCAGACTGACGCTCAATAACCAACATTCCGTAATCCGACGCCTGCCGGCTGGCCCCAGAGAGGGACGCTCCTATCCGTTGCGGACCTTGTCTGAGCCCGGCGAGTTGGTCCGCTCTTCAAAAGGTTAGCGTCCCTCCCCCTTCAATAAAGCCAGACGGGGCGTCCATGGTTTTGGGTCCTTTTGCCGAAACAAAAGGACCTCGCCGCACGGGGGCGAAACCCCGTCCCCCTCCCCCTCGAAATCTCAAGGCCACCTCGCGAGTCCAAACTAGAGCCATCATAAAATCATCATAAATTCAAAAGAATTTTCCCCATTTTTAGTCATCAGAATTAAGCCCAATCACCCTCGAATTTTCGCGAGCTACCTATCACATTTCCCCTTATCCTTTTCTTTGCAACTCATATCCCTACTCTCCAAAGCATCTCAGTAGAAACATTTTTTAGATCATGGCTCGAATGTTTTCTTTCGTTAATGTGTAACAAAAATGAAGGCCCCAATTTCCTGAATTTTTTTCTATACTTAATTCAAAGACTGAGGTAGGATTCCTGAAATTCAACTCCTCTTTATGCATCCATGATTAGATACTCTTTGGCCACCCTCCAGCAAAATCATGCCAAAACTAAAAGTCAAACTTGCCAAACCATCACTTGAAGAAGAACCGTGATGCCGGAATCACCTGGCAATAAAGTCAGACAAAGAATCAAACCGGCGGCGGAACTTGACCATCGACTCGAGATACCAATCCTCTGGTCGGTGAGACTTAGACCATGGCGCAGAAGATTCCCGAAAAAGTTCCTTAGGCGAAATCAAAACACCGCCTGCGGTATGAACAAACGCGCACCCCTATAGGTGAGCAAAAATGGCTGAAGTCCTTGATTTTTCTTACTCTGATCCATCGATCGCTTTGTCCGTGAGAACAACACGAAACGGTCCTGAAAACGCTCTGACAGAAGCGTTCATTGATAATACCGTCCCTAATATCCGTAGACACAACAGGCATTATGCGTTGTTTTGTGAACCTCAGATTGACACCGGTTTCCCGGATATAGTGCTCGCGACCTATAACCCAAGTGTTTTCGAAAATTGGAGTAAAGATAGAGATAGGATCACAACTCAGGATCTCAAGCTCCTGCATCATCTACATTTTGTTAAAGGTGGAAACGCGGAAGAAATTGAAGCCCAGCTCGGCATTTCAAGTAAGCCCCTTGTCCGCTCATTAGAAAGGCTGATGACGGCAGGGCTAATCCGTTGGAATGCCAAGAAATGGATCCCAATTGGCATTAAAAATACCTTTGCCATCTCGAGCCTTATTGCAATCGAAGCGAAAATAAAAAACTGGAGTTCCGCTTTTCAACAGGCAAAAATGAACCGATGGTTTGCCTCTGAGACTTATGTCTTATCCCCTGTGGAGAAACCACAAGAACACATAGTGAAAAACTCTGAACGGTCGGGCATCGGCATATATTGTATGTCATCAAAATTGAAGGCAATACGAATTGTCACTTCAAAAAAGGGAGGGATTCCTTCTAGTTATGCTTCTTGGCAATTCAATGAGTGGATAGGCAGGCGTCTTACTTCATTGCAAGGAAACCTGAAATGACTTTGCCAACCTGTGATATGGTGATTAGTGTGTTTCCCAGCCTTCATGACGTCTGTCCCCTGAAGAATGGTGGTCAAAAGTCCGTTTTTCTTGCCAAAAGCCAAGAGCATGGGAAGGTTGTAATTAAGGCGATCCAGCCTAACAAGGCAGATGCACGCATAGAGAGGGAAATTGATATTGTCTCAAGAAACAATTTTCATAATGTACCGAGAATTCTTTCCCACACACGCAAAGTTTTGGACGGTTACGAATGGCTGTTCATTACAGAACAGTATGTAGATGGGGATGATCTCAGAACACTCTTAACCAGAAAAGGTTTAATGCCATATGCCGATGTTGTAGTGCTGCTCGAAGATCTCTTAACCACGGCTTGCGAATTGGAAGGCGCAGGGATCGTACACAGGGACATAAAGCCCGACAACATTTTGTGCTCTAACATCGGTCGCTATTGGCTATTGGATTTTGGAATAGCCAGAGATATGTGCCAAATCTCACTGACAGAAACGGCAGCACGTTTCGGCCCGCACACAGCCGGTTACTCAGCCCCAGAGCAGTTTCGAAATATGAAGAAAAAAATTGACGCTAGAACCGACCTGTTTTCAATCGGAATAGTCGCATATGAAGCAATTACAGGAAAACACCCTTTTGCTGAAGAAGCGACTGGCTACCTCGATATTCTCAAGCGTACTGAGGCAATGCATGTGAATGCGCTTTCGCTACCAGAAGACGGCAGTGGGGAAATGAGCCAATTCATAAGCGTCTTGATGGAGAAGTATCCATCACGAAGACCCCAGACGGCGAAAATCGCCAAAAATTGGTTTAGCGAGATAGTAAAGAAAAACGGGCGAACAGGAGACGAGGCATGAAATTCTATCTGCAATTTGGACATGGGATGATGGAGCATTGTAGGCATCTCATCCGGAAATGGGGGAATGGTACAGTTGTCTTGAGTCCACGCGATCTAAACAGAGAACAAATTGAGACTTTTTCGCAGGATATCTGCGACAGTGGAGGGGAAACACTGCTTGACCCCCAATTCTACGATCCTCGGGGTGATCATCACGGTCTTTTGCGACATACCTACTGGCCAGGTAAGTTCGATACCTCATCTTTCATGGCTGGCCCCCAGCTCAACACCTTAATAGGCGAACTGCTCGAGGTTAACAATTCTGCGAACACATCAAAAATAATCCTTCCTGGTCTCTACGGGCATAGAGTTGATGATGATTGGTTGGATGTCCAGGCAGCAATAATTGAGGAATCGATTAACCAGATCAAAAATCGGGGGAAATTGGCAACTATCTGCTTATCCGGAGAGTCTTTGCGATTTGAGGAGCAGATTGAGGACTTATTAAATGCCTCTGAGGAGTGGGATGTGGAAGGCTATTATGTTGTCCCAGAGCACCCCAATGGCGCATACCTCTCAGAAGATCCTATGTGGCTAAACAACCTTTTAATGTTATGTTCCGGACTAAAGCTCCAAGGCAGGGAGGTCATAGTTGGCTATTCCGGGCATCAAATGCTCTGTTTGTCATGCGCCAATGTTGATGCCATCGCAGCGGGAACTTGGCTAAATGTGCGCTCGTTCAGCGTGGGGAAGTTTCAAGAACCCGAAGAGGACAGTATCAGTAGACGCTCGAAATGGTATTACTGCCCACAGGCACTTTCGGAATACAAAATTCCATTCTTGGACTTGGGGTTTAAAAAAGGAGGATTGTCTCGACTGATGACACCGGGAGAATATTCCTCCGAATACGCCAATATACTTTTCTCAGGCGCTCAACCTTCCACGACAAATTACTCAGAACAGCAGTCATTTCGTCACTATCTGACATGCCTTCACTATCAGTGCAAGATTGCAAGTAAGGACACATTCCAAGAAACTGTTACGCACCAACGCACCATCCTTGCCACGGCTGAACAGGTCACTAGAGAAGCATCCCGTGCTGGGGTAAGTGGGCAGGACCGGGATTTCAGGAATTTGGTCGATGTCAATCGTGCTGCTATAGACTCTTTCGTCAATTCACGTGCCTTTACTCTTGAACGCAGCTGGAGTTAAGAATTTGGGCAAGCCCAGCCAAATTCTTTGATTAAAAAATTCACTCTTCTGTAAATTTTTTTAAATAGCTCTTTAAATTTTCAGAGCAAGGAAGGTTTAATGCCTATTTTCCCTAATTAACGATCAAGAGTAATCTGACTATGGTTGAAATTATAAAAAAAGAAATTAGGGCCATTTTTAAAATCATTAAAAACTGCATATTCGCGCCCAAGAGTGAGAGTATTTATTTTTCCAAAAATCAGCTCTACCAAAGAAAACATAATGGAAATCCCAAAGGGCTTATTATCCTTGTACATGGTTGGTGCTGTAATGAGTCCGCTTGGGATAATTTTGTCACCTTTGCGGAAAAGGATGAAAAGTTTGAGGGGTGGGATTTTTATGCTTTTAAATATAAGGCTGGGTTTTTTTCCGGATTTAGGCTAGATGCAGTTGGAAAAATTCTCTCGACTGAAATCGGCACTCAAGTAACAGAGAAAAATTATCGAAAGCTGCTCATTGTTGGGCATAGCATTGGTGCCTTAATCGTACGATCCGCCTATTTACATGGGCTTAAAATATCTGGAACAGATTCCCTTCCTTCATGGACAGGAACCAACTCTAAAACCAGCCAAACGATTATCGATCGTTTGGTACTTCTGGCCCCTCTTAATCGAGGAACGAGTTATCCAGAAAGACGTTTTTTTGTTAGATGGTTCCTTATTCCTATATCTAGGGCTCTCGGTGTTTTTTTGGGTCAACCAAACCTTATTGAAGATGCTCTTAAAGGAAGCATTTTTATTACCAATCTACGATTGGAATGGATTACCGAGTTTGGGTATGGCCAAAGACACCACCCACCCATTGTTCAAACTCGGGGTGCACACGACACAGTCGTAATTGAAGATGATAGCAATGACATGGTGTGCTTTAGTCAAAAGGTAAGAGAAATTTTAGTCGATGCTACTGGCCATAACGACCTTGTAAAATTTAAGTCCAATCAAGGACCAGCGTATACTACGCTCTGCCAAGCTTTATTTGCCAACCTCGGGACACTTCCTGAACTTCAGAGCCCACAACTTTCGAAAACAATTCCGCCAGCAGTTGTTATGATGGTCCACGGAATTAGAACATATGGTGACTGGATGGAAAAGTTGGGAAACATCAAGGAACTTAAGGACAGCAAATTCAGGTTGGTAAAGGCTGGATACGGGTATTTTTGCATTCTGGACTTTATGCTAAGTTGGCGAAGAAGGGATCAAATTCGTTTTTTCTGTGATAAGTACACAGAAAACCTTGCCCAAGTGAAATATGCCCAAAGGATGTCCAGAAAAGAGGAAGAGATAAGCGATTATTCTCTCCCCAATGTGCCATTTCATTTTGTTGGCCATAGCTATGGAACATTCATATTTGCCTCAAGTTTAAAAAAGTTCAAAAGGATGAAGTTTGATTATGCATATTTAGCTGGCAGTGTTTTGCCTCGTGATTTTGATTGGTATGGGCTTAGCTCACTTCCCTTAATTCCAAGCCAAGTAAGAAAAATTAGAAATGATTTGGCAACTAATGATTGGCCAGTCGGGTTTTTGTGTGCAGGCCTTCAGGGACTAGGGGCGAAAGACCTAGGAACGGCAGGATATTTAGGTTTTCAATATTCCCAAAATGATACATTAATTGAGGCTAATAGTTTTCCGGGTGGCCATAGCATGGCAGTATCAAAACCAGAAAACCTAAAAAGCATTGCCAAGTTTTTATTAACTGGAGATGTGGAAGGTTCAACTCCCGCCCCCATCTCAATCTATTTATTACCGTTTGTATATTTAATTGGTAAGCCTTTCAATTGGGTAATGAGTTTAATACTAGGAATACTTTCAAAGGTAGCTAGTTTACTAATTCCAATAATTGTCTTTTCTTATATTACCCTTCTTGCGTGTTTACTATATACCCTATGGGATTGGGAATGGTATGAAATGTTAATAAAAATAGTCCTATTAGGAGTTTTGGCTCCCCTTGTTTTTTTATCCCGCTGGTAAAACAAATGGATCCCGCATTACGGCGGGAAGCGCGCGTCTCGATGGCAGCTCTCATGAAACTAGCGGGAAGTCATTCTCTCGTCATCAAGAGCGGGATCAGGTCTTGCATACACACCACTCCCACCTTGCCCTTATCCTCCCTCCCCCATCTCTATTTAACGAGATCGTGTTGGAGTGGGAATGACTTCTTCTTTTTGATCTTCTCTGGTCGCCTTATACTGCCCCCCTTGAAAGTGAGACCACCTTTAAGACATAACCCAAATCTTAAAGGAGGAATGCCATGGGCCAGGAGGAACCAATTGAACGGTGGACAGCAAAACGACGAACAGCCCTTGTCTTGCGGATCCTAAAAGGGGACACATCGGTGGCGGAAGCCGCCCGGCAGCATGGCCTGACGGTCAGGGACGTAGAAAACTGGCAGGACCAGTTTCTTCGTGCCGCAGAAAATGGCTTGCGTCGTCGCCCCAAAGACGAAGAGGGGCTGAAAGAAGAGCAGATCAAAACACTGAAACAAAAGATCGGGGAGTTAGTGGTCGAGAATGACGTGTTGCGGGAGGCCTTGAAACCCTACCCTTTAGGGCGGGAGATGTCCGACGCGTGAGAGCCGCGATGCCGGACATCTCAGAACGAACCGCCTGTCGTCTTCTCCGGGTCAGCCGATCGGCGCTGCATCGGCTGCCCAAAGGGAAGCGGGCTCGGGCGACGCTCTCTGAGAAATTAGTCGCTCAGCTGGAGCCTCTCATTCAGGCATATCCGACGTATGGGTATCGTCGCCTGTGGGCCTTGTTACGCTTTAGAGAGGGCCAGATCCATAATCGCAAAGCGGTGTATCGGGCTTTACGCTTGAAGCGTTGGTTGGTGTATCAACGTTCCGCAACTCCACGCCCGCGTGTGCAATCTCGGCGAAGTCGAACGACGCAGAGGAATCATCGCTGGGCCATGGATGTGACGCATATCCCCTGTGGACAAGATGGTTGGGGGCATTTGACGGCCGTGATTGATTGTCATGATCGCGAGCTGATTGGCTATGAGTTCGCCTTGCGCGGACGGGCCCAGGAAGCGGAGCGGGCGCTCGAATCTGCTTGTCTGGCCCGCTTTGGGACCCTTCGTCCTGTTGGTTCCACCCCGGTCCTTCGAAGTGATAACGGGTTAATCTTTCAGAGCCGGCGGTTTCGACAAGCCTGTCGAGACTCCCGCTTGACTCAGGAGTTTATTACTCCGTACACACCGCAACAGAATGGGCTCATTGAACGGTTTTTCCGGAGTCTCAAAGAAGAGTGCGTCTGGCAACATCGTTTTGATAGCTTTGAGGAGGCGCGTCATAAGATCAAGGGCTGGATGCGATGGTACAACGCAGAGCGACCTCATCAAGCGTTGCAGTACCGGAGTCCTCATCAATATCGCCAGCAACAAAACTTACAGGTGGCTTGATTTCGGGGGAGCATTACAGCCTCATCCTGACTCAGGGATAAACCTGCCTATGGAGTGGCCGAGGAGCGCAGTCAAACTCGGAGATTCGGCGAGGACTGTTTAAGCCCTTCGGCTTCGCTCAGGACAGGCTCCGCGCGTTCCGCTTCGGAACAAACCCCTACAAGGGCGAGGGAGTTTCTGACATTTTATTGGGTTGGTGGCCGGGTCGTGACTGCATACGTTAAACTGCTTCTGGCTTGGGCTGGTCCTGCTCAATGGGAATGTCGACACGCAAACGCGAAAGGCCATAATGGCCGGTGATACAATCGCGTTCGCTGATGAAAAAATTCGAATCCAACTCTCACCAATTCGTGGTACAGAGCACCATGAAGGCACGGGAACACCGACATGAACAATAATTATTGCCTGCGTCGAATTCGCTACATCCTGGATTTCGGTGATTCCAAAATGATTGATGTCTTTGCCCAGGCCAACCAGACCGTGACACGAGCAGAGGTGAGTGCGTGGTTAAAAAAAGATGATGATCCGGATTTTGTGGAATGTCCTGACACCATGTTCGCCACGTTTCTCAATGGTTTGATTAACGATAAGCGTGGCAAGAAAGATGGCGCGCAGGCTAAACCGGAACAACGGCTCAACAATAATATTATTTTCGTCAAACTGAAAATCGCCTTCAATTTACAAGCCGATGACATATTGTCGATATTGGCTTTAGCTGATTTTCGTTTGAGCAAGCATGAGCTGAGTGCATTTTTTCGCAGACCTGATCATAAACACTACCGCAAATGCCAAGACCAAATTTTGCGGAATTTCTTGAAAGGCCTTCAATTGCAGTATCGTCCCGAGACGGAACCCGACGAACTCTTTCAATAGCTACCCCTTGGAGTCGTGGGGAAAATATTTGGTTGACTCATACTCCGCCTCTCGCACTGGCCCTGTTCAGCCTCGATTCGTCAATTCATCAGTTGTTCAATTTGTCTCCTGTTCTTGGGGGCAAGTCTTGGAAGACGATATCTTTACTGCCTTGTCTTGGTAGCTCCAGGGTTCTTCTTCCTTCGCCTATTTCTGTTGAAAAAAATTCGTGTTGGCGTGGGAAGGCATTCTGCTTTTCTGTTTTCTTTGGTCTCGGTTGGGTGAAAGATTGAAGGTGGATTCCCGATGACGACCTTGAGGGATGACGGAGGAACATAGCGTTTCGATGCGCGGGTGCGGCTGGGCACAGATCCTTCGCTGCTGCTCAGGATGACAATGCGGGGAATAAGTTGGGTGCCCGATGACTACTGGCGAGAATGACGGAAGGGAAGATGGATGGAACTTGTCTTTTAGATTGGATGCCGGGTTTCGGCCCGGCAGCCGAGCCACTTTTGTTTCGGCAAAAGTGGCCAAAACCATTGACGCCCCGTCTGGCCTTATTGAAGAGGAGGGACGCCAACTCTGAAAAGAGCGGCCCAACTCGCAGGGCTCAAACAAGGGCAGCCAGATGCTCAGAGCGTCCCTCCTGGGAGCCAGCCGGCAGGCGTCGGGGCAAAACTAACGCGTACCGAAGCAAACTCGCTTGGCTTAAACACTGCCCGCCTTTTTTCCGGTGCCGGTTGCACGGCTCGGCCATGCCACCAGGCCAGGGATGCCCCAGGTAATACAAGGAAGATGGATCCCCAATAACGAATGTCGGGGATGACGAAGGGGGGATGGACTTCCGCTAACGCGACGTGGTGTCGCTTGGGGCACAGATCCTTCGCGGAGCTCTTGTCCTGAGCCCTTCGGCTTTGCTCTAGATAGACTTGGTCGAATGGATCAGGATGACCGTAAAACAAAAAAGGGCCGACCAAGGAGAGAAACCCCGATGGGTGGCCTGTCGCCGCTACAAGGACATGAAAGTTCCAAGGTCCCAAAGGAGTTTGCGTTCAATGCCGCGATCCTATGAGAATCACGTTATTGGATAACCATGTCCTCAGCCTTCTCTTCCTCATTGTTAGCCGGCAATGGTGGCATTATTCGATCCGACTCATTTTTAAAACCGAGTTTGTCTTAGACCGGGTACCCTTTGAATATTAGACTTCACCCTCATTCCCGGATATAGTTCTCTCAGGAAGACCTTCAAGAAAGGGATTACTATGCCGCTTGTCATAGAAGAACAAGAACTTCAACAATTACCTCTTACGATTGATCCCGGCATCCTGAGCGGGGCACCGGTGTTTGAGGGTACCCGTGTCCCGGTAGACGCGCTCATCACAAATTTGGAAGCCGGACTGACCTTGGACGGATTTCTTGAGAATTTTCCTACCGTCACCCGTGCTCAAGCCGTCCAAGTGCTTGAGTTTTCCAAATCAACCCTTCTGAAACTTGCTCACCGATCTTGACCATTCTTCTAGACGAATCCGTGCCACGGGTTGTTAAAATTCGTCTTCACGAGTTTTCCATTGCCACAGTCCAGGAGATGGGATGGACGGGGATGAAAAATGGTGAGTTGCTCGCGGCTGCCAGCCAACAATTCACCCTTTTGATTACTGCAGACAAGAACCTTCGTTATCAACAGAACCTGAAAGGTCACCGTCTTTCCATTATCGTTCTTCCCACCAACCAGGTTTCCTTGGTGGTGACGTTACTCCCGGTTATCCAGGACACCCTTAAGACCATTCAACCCGGTGACCTCATCCAAATTTCTCTGCCGTGAGTTCTTGGGGTCAAGTCTTGTAATCCGATATCTTGACAGCCTTGCCTTGTTTGCTCTCCCTGCAGATATCCATACCGTTCGTGATTGAACGACCCCATACGCTAGTGCTCCGCGCCCTTTAGGAAAGCACTTCGCCCGAGAAGCTGCCTCAGTGGATGGTGGCTGCGGAATCGGTTGCCGCCTGCTGTTGTTGCTGTTGATATAAAGCTTCAAAATTCACCGGGTTGAGCATGACCGTCGGGAACCCTCCCCGTGTCACCGCATCAGACACTGTCTCACGGACATAGGGAAAGAGAATATTCGCACATCCAACCCCTAACACCGGCCCCATTTCCGTTTCCGGAAAATGGCGAATCCGAAAAATGCCGGCTTGCTCCACCTCCACAATAAACATGACTTTTTCGTTGACCTTGGCCGTCACGGTCACCGTCACGGACGCATCATACATGTCC
>BQIW01000130.1 GCA_021604105.1 Nitrospirales bacterium
TGGAGCCTTTAACACGAATATTCTTCGTCGGGCTGGCGAATTTTTAGAAGAACAACGTCGACAAGGGAAACAGGTATCGGTGAGCCTTATAGGCAGGAAGTCCATTGATTTTTTTAAACGACGTGATTGGCCTATTCGACAGGAGTGGCCAGGGGTATTCGATCGTCTCAGTTTTGAGCATGCCTTGGATATTGGCCAGAACGTCGTGTCTGAATATCATACAGGCACGTTTGATCATCTGTATGTTGTCTACAATGAATTTAAGTCTGCTATGCAGCAAGAAGTGATTGTCGAGAAATTTTTGCCCATTGAATCCTTTCATGAAGCCCAAGCAGATGATGCCCCAGAAACTGTGGGCGGCTACCTCTATGAACCCGATGAAGGTGAATTATTGGAGACGTTGTTGCCGAAACATTTTGAGATTCAAATGTATCGTGCATTGTTAGAGTCAGCCGCTGCAGAACAGGCTGCACGAATGACGGCGATGGATGGAGCCACGCGCAATGCTGGTGAGCTGATCAAGAAAGTTACGTTGTTTTATAACAAGACTCGTCAGGCGGCGATTACTAAAGAACTGATGGATATTGTCGGCGGCGCTGAGGCTATTCAATAAATTAGAGGTTGTTCTGGAACCGTTTATTTCGCACAGTTCCTAAAGCCTCTTCACAACCCAAGGAGTCTATGGTGGGTACCGATACGGAAAATGGAAAAATCGTCCAAGTCATTGGACCAGTGGTCGACATTGAGTTCCCGCCAGGGAAGCTCCCGAACATTTTTAATGCCTTGACGATTGCTCAAGTGGCGGGGGAAAAGACTGGTGAGGCTGGAGACACACTGACTCTGGAGGTTGCCCAGCACCTTGGAGAAAATCGGGTCCGTGCGATTTCCATGTCCTCAACCGACGGGTTGGTGAGAGGGCTTGAAGTGGTGGATACCGGTGCCGCGATTTCCGTTCCAGTGGGAAAGGAAACGTTGGGACGAATCATGAACGTGTTAGGAGATCCCGTCGATGGGTTTGGCCCTGTTCCAGCGAAGAAACGCTGGTCCATCCACCGTGCTGCTCCTGCTTTAGAGGACCAAGAAACTAAAACAGAAGTCCTGGAAACTGGCATTAAGGTTGTTGACTTGTTGGAACCGTATGCCAAAGGTGGAAAAGTTGGTCTCTTCGGTGGCGCCGGCGTAGGAAAAACCGTCATTATTATGGAGCTGATTAACAATATTGCACTCCATCATGGGGGGTATTCAGTGTTTGCTGGTGTGGGTGAACGAACTCGTGAAGGGAATGACCTGTGGCATGAAATGCAGGATTCCAAAGTTATTGACCCCAAAGATTTTTCCAAGTCAAAAGCCGCACTGGTGTATGGTCAGATGAACGAGCCACCAGGGGCTCGCCTGCGCGTTGGCTTAACAGGTCTGACGATTGCCGAATATTTTCGGGATGAAGAAAACCAAGACGTGTTGTTGTTCGTCGACAATATCTTCCGATTTACTCAGGCGGGCTCGGAAGTGTCAGCGTTGTTAGGACGTATGCCTTCAGCCGTCGGATACCAACCAACGTTGGGAACTGAAATGGGAACCTTGCAAGAACGTATTACGTCGACCAAAAGTGGTTCTATCACCTCTGTCCAAGCCGTGTATGTTCCGGCAGACGATTTGACCGACCCTGCACCAGCGACGGCTTTCGCTCACTTAGATGCTACGACCGTGCTTTCTCGGAGTTTGGCAGAGCTGGGCATTTATCCAGCTGTAGATCCCCTGGATTCCACTTCTCGGATTTTGGATCCGCAAATTTTGGGTGAAGAACATTACGGTGTGGTGCAACGAGTCCAAGGGACCTTGCAGAAATATAAAGACTTGCAAGACATCATTGCGATTTTGGGAATGGACGAATTATCTGAAGATGATAAGCAAACGGTGGCTAGAGCTCGTAAGTTACAACGCTTTCTCTCGCAACCCTTCCATGTGGCAGAAGCCTTCACCGGATCTCCTGGAAAGTATGTGAAATTGGCTGATACCGTTCGCAGTTTCAAAGAAATTGTCGATGGCAAATATGATCACCTTCCGGAACAAGCCTTTTATATGGTAGGCCCGATTGAAGAAGCCATCGAGAAAGCTGAAAAATTGGGGTATAAAGTGTAATGGCTGATCCTGCCGCCGCCGTGACAGCCGGTAAGATTCTTCTAGAGGTTGTCACTCCCGACCACCGTCTGCTGAGTCAGGAAGTCGATTATGTTTCTGCACCAGGAAGCGAAGGTGATTTTGGTGTTCTTCCTGGACATTGCCATTTTCTCACAACGCTTCGCATTGGTGAACTACACTACCGTATTGGAGAAGAAACCCATTTCATGTCTATCCTCTGGGGGTTTGCCGATGTGACGCCGAAGAAAGTCACGGTTCTTGCTGAAATTGCCGAAAAGGCTGAAGATATCAATGTCGAACGTGCTGAAGAAGCGGTTCGAGAAGCTGAGCAACGACTTGAACGCGGCGGACTCCCTTCCGAAGTGAAAGAGGCAGAAATTAGCCTCGAGAAAGCTCGTCTTCGCCAAAAAATCGCGAATCGCTTAAAGCAAGTCTAACCTTCATCCATCCCCCAAAAACTTCCTTTCATCCTTCTTCCTTTTTAAACATTCTGTTTGTAAGTCTGTAGCTAAACGTTCAATATCTTGTTGTCGGTTACGTTTCATTGCTTTGTGCTGAGCATGTTTCATTACCTTCATTCCTGTGGGCTCTTGTCCGTCGAGCCCAATCTCTCTAGCTCACGTGTGCGTCCTCATGAACATGCATATCCAATATACCCGTAGAAATTTTATGATTTCCGGCGGTCTTGTCGAAAGAAACGATAGCCGTCTCTTTTTTCATTATCAGATCCTTGACCAGTTCGTCTAACGGTCCATTATTTAGAGCCAATCGTGATGCTTGTGGAATTCATCAAAAAAGTCTTCCGTGTTCGATACCCTCTCATTCGAATATGGGAAAAAGCGGTGAGTCGTCTCCGATACCCGTCTGCCTATCTTTGGCGTTTTCTGTTATTTCGAACCACCATTATTGCAATTTCTGGCAGTACGGGGAAAACCACAACAAAGGAACTCTTGGCAGCCATTCTGTCCTCAAAGTACCTCACGGCCAAAACATCCGGGACGTGGAATGCGTATAGATTTGGTGGGGTGGCAGGAACGATTTTGAGTGTCCGCCCATGGCATCGCTTTGCGGTAATTGAAACAGCGATTGAGGCGCCCGGCGACATGAAACATTTGGTCAAACTATTACGGCCTGATATCGTGGTCATGCTCGGCGTCAAACTCTGTCATTCCAATACCTTTAAGAACATTGAGAATATCGTCAAAGAAAAATCAGAATTAGTTCGTGCTTTGAGTGCGAAGAAGCGTACCATTCTCAATGGCGATGATCCGAATGTCTCAGCCATGCGAGAGTTAGGTTCTTTCCAAACCTGTTTGTTTGGAACAGGTGAAGAAGCGGAGTTTCGAGCATCGGCTATTACTTCACAATGGCCGGAACGACTTGAACTTCAGGTACAACACCGTGATGATTCCCAGAAAGTTCGTACTGCATTTATTGGAACTCATTGGGTGGATTCAATTCTCGCAGCCCTGGCCACCGGCGTTTCGTGTGGAGTTCCGTTAGCCGAGGCCGTTCAAGCCATAGAATCGATTCAGCCGTTTTGGGCGCGTATGCAGCCAGTGACATTATCGAATGGAGCCACGATTATTCGAGATGAGTGGAATGGCTCTATTACAACCTTTCAGACGGCATTCTCTGCAATAGAACAGGCGATAGCAGAGCGAAAGTTTATTGTCGTCAGTGATTTTTCGGATTCAAGTTTGAGCCCGCGTGACCGTGCTCGACGGCTTGGCCGTCTGGCATCTCAAGCGGCAGATTGGGCGGTGTTTGTTGGAGAACGAAGTCACTATGCCAGCCGCGCTGCACTCAATGCCGGTATGTTGCCAGAGCACGTTCATTCATTCTTTACCGTTGCAGAAGCCGCATCGTTTTTGAAGGATGAGTTAGGCCCGGGGGATCTCGTATTACTCAAAGGCAGGACGAGTGATCACCTTTCTCGTGTGTTCCTCGCGCAACTGGATCATGTCACCTGCACATTAGAGACTTGTCCCCGTCAATACCTCTGTGACCGATGTACGCAATTGGGGTTTGAATGGGACTCTCGGTTCGATGGGGTTATGGCCCCTCCTCATATTCTAGTCTAAAGAACGTTCACACCTCTTTTTCGTCTCTCCACAACATTCCACGACTGGCCAGAAAGTCCTCAACTTTTCCAGGAAATGAGTCGATCAAACAGAGTATAAGCTCTTGGTTATTTCAAGAGCCGCCTTCCAAAAATTTGTTAATCGATGGGTTGTGATCGTTTAGTTCTTTCCCATTCGACTTTATTCTGTCTTCTTGTATTGACGATTCATGAATTGGACATTTTATAAAGGGCAAGAGGTTTTTCAACACTATCAGGAGCAGTGGGACAACCTGAATGCAAGAGTCGATAACCATGTGTTACTGGATTCGAAGTTCTGGGGAGCACTCCTCAAATTCTTTTCAAATGAGAAGACGCTATTGGGTATTTCGAACAGTCCAGAATACCCGGGAATGGTGTTGGTCGAGAACGTCGGGCTTGGCATGTGGAGTACGTTTCAACCGTCTCAGGCACCAATTGGGCCAATTCTTCTTGGAAATCCAGTCAATATTGAAGAGCAAATGAGAGGGCTATTGAAAAGTCTTCCCGGTTATGCATTGGGCTTAGGTGTGACACAGCAAGACCCTCACTTTGGCGTGTTTGATGCCGTCGAAACAAACGAGAGAGTTGAGGTGAAGGGCTATATGAAAACGGCACGGATCCCAATACACGGAGACTTTGAACTCTATTGGAACATGAGAGCCAATGACCTCAGAGTGAATGTCCGAAAACGTTTGCGGCGATTAGAACGGGAGGGCCTGTGTCCATCAATCGATGTCCTGCAGGATCCTGAAGACATGAAGCGTGGAATACAAGAATATGGGAGGTTGGAAGGATCAGGCTGGAAAGGGCGGGAAGGCACGGCAGTGACGCCTGATAATCTTCAGGGGCATTTTTATCAACATTTACTTGAGCAGATGTGTCAAGCCAACGAAGGAATGATTTATACGCTTCGATTTAACGAAAAACCTGTTGCGCAGAAAATCTGTCTCCGACGAAATGGCATGATCGTGTTTTTAAAGATGGCCTATGATGAAACCTATCGACACCTCTCGCCTGGGTATATTCTCCAATATGAAATGTTAAAACGATTGTTCAACGACAAAGACATCGAGTATGTAGAAACTTATGGGCGGGTGAACGAAGGGTGGACGGATAAATGGACCAATGATTTTCGTACGATGTATCACATTAACTATTTTCGTCATATGAGTATCGTGCTTGCCAAAAATGTCTTTGGGAGTAAGCCGGAGGAAACTCATGTTGGTGGATAATCACGTTGACGGTTTTGGTCGATTAGAGAACCTGAACCCTTTGGGTTCTCTCGTTTTGATGAATTGAAGGAGGTTCGAATGAATGTTGCGGCAATCCTTGCGCGCGCCCGGCAGGCAAAGCATCAAAGCGGGAAAGGTCTTCTCGCACAAGCCATAGAGATTGTGCGCCTGCATCGGTCTCGTGGGAAAATTGGACCTTCTGAGTACTTTGATTATGGGTTATTTGATGATCAGCGGTATGACGAGTCAGCAAAAGAAGAGTTTATTGGGTGGAATAGTGAATCGTTCATTAATAATACCTTTAATAAAGTTGAATGGGGCGGGCTGTCGCTTGACAAGATTGTGTTTTATACCTTTATGGAAGGAGCGGGAATACCCTATCCGCGTATACAAGCGATTTTTGACATGAACGGCCGGTTTATTAAAGGAATTCCGACATGTTCTTCTCAGGAAACGCTGGCCACCTACCTCAAAAGCCAAGCGGTCTATCCTATTTTTGTCAAGCCGAGTCATGGAAACTTCGGGCGTGGGGCTCACTACGTCTCTTCCTATAACCCGCAGGAGGATGCTGTCGTGTTCGCCAATGGTACACAGGCATCGACTTCTGAATTTATCGAGGGTCTCGAAACCAAATTATCCGGTGGGCAAATTTTTCAGGATGTGTTCAAGCCTCACCCTGATCTGGCGATTCGATGTGGCTCACGGTCGTCAACCCTGCGCGTGGTGGTGATTATGACAACGTACGGTCCTCAGCTTTGCCGTGCGGTCTGGAAAATTCCAACAGGCAGCAACATTATTGATAATTTCCAACATGGACGCACTGGAAATTTGTTAGCGTCAGTTGATGTCGTTACAGGCGATGTCTACAGAGTGATCGGGCAAGCCGCCGATGGAGAATTCACGCAGGTTTCGACTCATCCCGATACTGGTGCTGATCTGATGCCTCTCAGGATTCCTGATTGGAAAAAGGTGGAGGATCTTTGTCTCACCGCCGCTCGTCTTCTCCCTGGATTGCGTTTATTGCATTTCGATGTTGCGATTTCAGACAAGGGTCCGCTTCTTTTAGAAGTGAACTTCCGAGGAAATTTAGATCTTCTCCAACATGCTTCTGGGAGGGGGTTCTTATCGCCGGAAGTCAGCGAAGCCCTTGAACAGCACGAAGCGTTTCGTCAGGAAATTGCCTCGATTGTCCAACGGACAATGCGAGAGCAACAGGGATCATCTGGAGCATAAAGAGCCCTCCCCTTTCTGAGCACATCGCCATATTTTCCTAAAAACTCATTCCCAGATTGCCAGTACTTCTTCTTCATTCGGTGTGGGATTGTTCTCTCATTTCCTTTCAATCTTCCATGAAAGCTGGCATATTTGGTATAGGCCTGGCGTCACGCATCTTTAGATGACGGATGAGGGCCGGCCTAGTAGAATGCACCCGGACACCGTCCAGTGTTTGCTTCTGATGGTTCGATACCAAACGTCCATTTCATACTGTGTGAATGACGCTGATGCCGCACGTTGAAACGCGAACGGAAATTATAGTGACTCCTGGTGAGTCCACGAAACGGCTTGATCATTTTCTTGCCAATCGAGATCCGTATTTCTCACGAACCGCTCTTCAACGTCTTATCCTTGAGAGCCATATTACCGTTGACGGGCAATCAGTCAAACCAAGTCATAAGATCAAGCCTGGCGATCGAATTATCCTGACCGTCCCTCGTCCGGAACCTATAGAGATAGCGCCGGAGAACATTCCGGTCGAAGTGATGTATGAGGATGAGGCCTTGCTAGTCATTAATAAGCCGGCGGGGCTTGTGGTTCACCCTGCTCCTGGACATTGGAGCGGAACGTTAGTTAATGCGCTTTTGCATCATATGGTGCAGCGTGAGGGAAACCTTTCGAATATTGGCGGAAAGGAACGTCCGGGGCTTGTCCATCGATTAGATAAAGACACGACCGGGGTTATGGTCGTTGCCAAAAACGATCAGGCCCATCGATCCCTTGCGTCGCAATTCAAGCTACATAGCATTCAGCGAGTCTATGAAGCCGTTGTGTGGGGAAAACCTAAGGCTAACCAAGGCCGGATTGAACTCGCCATCGGCCGCGATACGAAGGATCGAAAGAAGTTTTCAGGCCGGACGACGCGCCCGAAAGAGTCACTGACTATGTATCGAGTGCTTGAGCGGTATGGGAAATGTGCGAGTCATGTGGAATTAATTCCCGGTACGGGCAGAACCCATCAATTGCGTGTGCATCTCAATTCCTTGAATTGCCCGATTTTAGGCGATGCGACGTATGGCGGCAAAAAAGTGATGACGGTGCAAGAGGTTATGGTTCCCCGTGTGATGCTTCATGCGAAGGTGTTGGGCTTTGTTCATCCGACCACTCAAAAAGAATTGCTCTTGCAAGCCCCATTGCCTCTGGATATAGTTGAGGTGATGGAAGGTCTGCGAACGGTCACGACTTCAGCTGACCGTCACTCGAGTGAGCGGCTCGAGAAGTAACGATGTTCAAGAGAATTGAGGGATGTGGAAAAGATGGAAAAACCTAAAGAATTGGAATCTTCGCAAGTCATCGATATTTTAGGGGAACTGGTCGCGTCTCTCGCCACGTTTTCGGCGAAAGTTCCGGCGCAGTCGTTTATGTCGATTCCTGGCGGAATTCGCCCAACTGAAGAAGCTGTGGAGTCGTATGAAGATATCGTCTATCGTTTTCGTGATCGAGCTGGAACAACATTTAAGAGTCTGAGTCCGCTGTTCATTGACTCGCTGGAAGCATTTGAAACCGGGAAAGTATTTAACGCGGTTCCTCCACTCCAGCAAGCGGTTGAACAATTAGTCGAAATTCACAAAGATAAGAAAATAGCCACGACCCAAGCAGGACAACAACGGATTCAAGAGCTGTATCACCGTCTCCATAAACTGCTGCCGGAAGCCAACAAACCGGAACTTGAACTCCCGCCTCCCACTTCCTACTAATGCCCTTTTCATCTTGGGGAGCGTTGAAAAAGTCGACGAACTTTGTGCTCTACACTCGACGCATGTGCCGGAATGCGTCGCTCGTGAAGCATTATGAGAATTGTTACGTGAAACGTAGAAAACAAACTAAGAGCTTTTTTCTACGAAATACGAACGACGAGATACGAGATGCGTTTGTTCCCGTTTACAAAACCAGACGTTCTAATATTTTCAATCCGTTTGACAGGCCAATGTCTTTTCGAAATCGTTCAAAGGCTGGCACCACGAGCGCACCCAAGTCAGGGTCATTCGGATCGAGCGCCTCCTGCACGGCATCGAGTTCTTTTTGACTGAGTTGAATGCCTTCAGATCTGGCGAAGAGGATAATCGCCAAACGTACGGTGTCATTGTCTAATAATGTATGAACTGATTGAGCGATTTGAAAGGGCGCGGACTGCTGAAAAATAACTTTCACTGTGTTGTTCAAGATCACGGGTTGACGATCAAGCTTGCCGTTATCCAGGAGGTCTTTTTTTACTAAACGAATTCGGCTCGGCACCGTAATTAAGTCTCGTTTAATGGCAATGACGAGTCGAATCGGGAGTCTTGGAAGCGAACGGATGTCCCGAACAACAGAAATGGGAAGGTTGGGAATGAGGTGAAGCGTCGCGGCGGTTGCATCGGCTACATCACCAAAGAATTGTCCGGTGAGAAGCAGATCGATCACTTGTTGGGCTTCTTTGGGTTTCAACCCTACCGGTAAGGGGACACGCTTCAAAGCGGCACGAATGGCTTTCGAGTCGCCAATATCGAATGATGAGAGTTTTTTACTTTTCCTACTGCCTTTTGAGCCTGTCCCTTTTGCTAAAAACATCATCAGAGCCGGAAAACTCAAATCACGAATAAGTGGCAAAAGATCGGCAGCTTGTTCGCGTGAGACTCGTCTTTCCCTGACGCGATCTTTCAGGCGAAGACGAAGTTCCGCAAACCCTTCATGAAGCAAATGGTCAAACCCATCAATTCGTCCAATCATTATTCCACCTCAAATGACGGTTAATGAAAAAATATATTTTCCAGTCTACCCTAACTCGCAATAAGGCTCAAATACATTCACGTGTGTTTGCGCTGTACATGTGGAGAATGAGAAAGTCGTATTAGCTGGGCCGTGACAGGCTATAAGCCATTCGGTGGTAGGACGGAATTGAGGACATGATTGCCAACGTGAGGATTCGTAATGGAAAGAGTGACTAAGGGAGCAGAGAGTTCATGATTCATTTCATAATGCGCGAATGAGATTCATTCGCGGACGTTGTCGAATTCCATCTTACTTGTTTGTTACGTCTTCAAATCCGGTTCAAGGTTTTCTTTCGGATTTTTCCTGAGTTGTCGTTTCCACCTGACGGAGATTGTTTCCCGCATTTTCAATATCAGAGGCCATGCGCCTCACCACAATTTCACTGCTCAGATTGGTGGACACAAAGAAAATTCCTAAAATGCCAAAGACGACAAAGGCTGTTTTTTGCGGCAAGCGATGGACCTCTGTTGTCGCGACAATCATGAGATAGGTCCACCAGACAATGCCAATAACCGAGCCGAGATAAGGAATCATGCTGGCCGCCACAGTGATAGGATACAAGGCTGCGGCATAGGCTACGCATCGATACGCTGCTTCAAACGGTTCTTGGGAGCCAATAATTTTCCATACGGCAAACACAATACCTGCACCGAGAAAACTTAAGGCCAGAGCCATAATGGGAAGAAAAATAATTCCGCCAAATCCGACAGCCATCGCTTCGCCAACAGTTCCAAGTCCAAAAAGGGAAAAGACTGCCATTCCTACCGCAGTCACCACAGCAATCACCAACACAAACGTGACCGGGTCGCCATATCCTCCAGCCTTCGGCATGCGGCGATAGAATCCTTTCGGGTTGGTGAGAATGGTGTGGACATCCTGAAGAATGGCCGTCGCCAACGGTGGATTCTCTTGCGGGCTCGTCTCTGCCATACGAATACGTTCCTCTCTCGATGATTCGATGAATGGCGTACCTTACTCTGAGCTTTGATTGGGCGTCAATTTATCTGAGAAATATCGCGAAGTTGGCGAAAGAAGAGATTAAGTGTCGTCGTGTTTGCCTGATAGCAAGAGTCCGTGGATGATGTGGTCTGGTCTGTTGGTTGACGGGTTGGGTTGAGCAATGTATAAAGGATAGCCGACGCGCCCGTAGCTCAATGGATAGAGCATCGGTCTTCGGAACCGAGGGTTGGGAGTTCGAGTCTCTCCGGGCGCGCCAATTCCTATAACTATTTCATAGTAAAAGGATGGCACAATACGAGTGGCGGTTACTTTGAGTGAGGCGTTTCAGAAAAACCTGTGATGTTTACCGGAGGGCGATTAGGAAATTCAGCGACGATATTAAGACTGCCTCCCATGGCTTCA
>BQIW01000131.1 GCA_021604105.1 Nitrospirales bacterium
ACCCATAGGTGTTAAGCTAATCATCGGCCTTTTCCCCTGTGAAGTTTCGGATCGAAACCGGCTTCGAGCATTTCCAGCGTGGTCATGCGTGAGCGTTGTCGATATTTTCGACAGTGCCGCAGCAGCGTTTCGAGCTCTTGAGACAGATAGCTCATGGTTTGCGCTCCCGACCCCATCATCAATTGCGCGAGCAGAAACGCGCGCTCCTGCAGCCGTTTGTATAACTTCGCCAGACTGATCTCATAGCGTGATGTATTCCACAGGGCGGTATTGGCGACGGCATGGAGGCGCTGTACCCACACGGCGGTAATCAATTTGCCATAGAGCTCGCAGCGCAAACGATGGATATTGCCGGTCATGGACTGATGCACGCGGAGAATGGATTTGAATTGCTTGAATAGCAATTCGATTTGCCAGCGGAGCGTATACAAGGCCCGGACCATGTCCAGGGGCAGCCAGGACTCCGGCACATTCGTGATCAAGAGTGTCCAGTCGCACATGGCCACATGCCGGGGACTGCCCGTCCGGCCTTGGCGGCGGGCGTGAGCCTTGAACCGTCGGCGGCGGGCCTGAGCGACCTGGGCGGGAACGCGCAGGCCGACGAGCCGACAGGCGTGCGTGTGATTGGGGCCCTGCCCCAGGCGCACTTGGCGTTCAAATGTCGGCCCTGGGGCGGTCCGCAAGACCTGCCCGAGGTCAAGCCGCTCACTCGTTTGGCCATCGTGGACCGTAGTGTCGAGGAACAAGCGCGTCAGAAAGCAGGCGCCTTTTGCCGTGAGAGCGTTCAAGGTTGCGAGTTTAAAATAGCCCTGATCGAAGAGCAGCAGGTCGGTCGTGTTGACCAGGGCGGGGAGGTGGTCCGTGTACCGATTATCCGGCACGGTGCCGGCGGTGTCCGCCAGAAAGGTCAGTTCGCCCTGCTTGTAGTCATACGCCGTTTGGAGCTTACAATTGGCGGTAGAGGCGTTGCCTCCCGAACCGGGGAGGACGGCGCCCAGTTTCTCGCTGACATCCCAGCTCGAGCTATCCACGAGCAAGACACGGGCAAAGGGCTGAAGGAGTTTCGTGCGGATCGGCACCGTCTGCAGTTTGTGCCGGAGCACGGTATGGAGACAGTGACGGAGAAAGGCGGTCGCCGAGGCCGTAAAGCGTTGATGTAAGGCTTCGCGACTGATGCGCGAGGCGAGCGCCGCCACCATCCCCCCCAACGACGGATGCGGCAACCCCAGTTGGCCCAGGGTCAGGAGCACGAGAAAGTCATGAGGCGTGAGCCGCCCGTGGCGTTGCTGAAATCCCGTCTGTTTGGCCAGTCGAGTAATCTCGTTTTTTTTAACCCCGCAAACAACCTCGGCAGCCCCCTCATGCGGACGCCCCTCTGAAGCCCTGACTACGAGCCAGGGCGAGACACGCCTGCACCCAGTCCGTGGTTAACCGCTTGAAGGCCTGATAGCGCTTGAGTCGCCGCCGTACCTCACCCAGGTCCTCCTTCGGGACGAAGAGTGTGGAGCTCTTGCCTGCCACGGTAAAACTGAGCTGATAGTAGGGCCCGTGCTTCTTGGGATTGGAGGGAGCTTTACACCGACAGCCCGGTGTCCCGCAGACATTCCACTGTTCGCTCAGACTCCCCGGCAGGACCGGGCCCAGGGTGGCCAGCTGGCGCTGAATTCGTTGCAGGGTCTGCTCTTCTCGCGTCATGAGTTTCTCCTCTCGTTATAGCCGATAGCTTTAATAATGCTATCGGAAATATAGCGCAAAAAAAGCGCAAGGCAAGCGCAGGGGTAAGGAAATTCTTTGGCTTAGCTTAACACCTATGGGACGACACCCGGCTTTCGTGAGCTTAAATATGCGTCGGAACAGAGGGGAAACTATTAGACAACAATAAAGGGTTTTTGCTGATGGGAGATCTTACGCTGTATTCTGAAGCCGACGATCCGGCGTTCTATTGTGGACTTATATATAGATGAGGATAGCCCTATGACTGATCAACCGAAACCACATCCTCGCGGCGACCAGACCATCATTGGCAAACTGTCCGGGAAATCGATCACCATCCCCGATGTGAATGTCCCGCCGATGCCTGCTCTGGCACCTCCCGGCGTAATTCACGATGGCACGAAGGCGGAAAACTTTGACGAGATTGACTCGTCAAGCGGATATCCCGATGTGCGGAGTTTCAGAAGAAAGTTCGGGCTGATTATTCCTGCGACGAATACCAGCATGGAGCACGAACTGTGGAGCATCATATGTAAGAACCAGGGACCGGACGGGTTACGTGGCGTGGGCCTTCACACGGCCACCGTCATGACTCCGAAGCCAAGATTGGAAACGGAAGAAGATTTGCGGGCGTATAAGAAACAGTTTCTGGGCGGTTTGAGAGCAGCGGTAGATGTAGCGACAATGGCGGAGCCCCAATATATGATCATGGGCATGAGCCTGGAGCATATCCTTGGAGGCATCCAAGCCATTCGAGGCCCGATGGAAGAGATTGAAGAATACTCCGGCCTGTCCTGGGCCACCTGGCATGATGCCGTTCACGCGGCGCTGGAAAAGTTTGGCGCGAAGCGGATCGGACTCCTGACGCCGTTCGACAAGAAAGGGAATGAGTCTGCGATACAGATGTTCGAAGACCTGGGATACAAGGTGGTGTCGAGCGTGGGATTCTCCTGCGCGAACGCGCTGCATATCGCGCATGTTCCGGACTCGGCCAAGGAAAAGGCCATTTTGGAATTGTTGGCAACTGGGGAACATGCATTGGATGCTGTCGTCCAGTGTGGAACGAACATGAGTTTGATCAACGTGACGGAGAAGTTGGAGCCGGTGCTAGGGATTCCGATCCTGGGGATCAACGCGGTGACATTCTGGTATGCGCTACGGGAAAACGGGCTCGAAGGGCCGTTGGCGGGTGGGGGAAAATTATTGCGAGAATTCTAGGTCGGACGGGAACCCTATGACTAACCCTATCGCTGACGAGCGGTCTGATTTTTCCCGCCAGTCTCCGGACTCATGAGAAAGGAGATTGGGCTGTAAAAACCAATGGTGAAATTTTGTTCTAGGTAAATGAGGGTAGCCGAACGCTGACGATCTTCGGCCAACCAGAACTCTCATGCTTCGGATCTGGAATCCAAACATCACCTAATACAACGATGGCCGGACGATGGGGCGCATGGTGGCCAATGTGTTGTCCACAGAAAATCCACACTGATGGAAAGGTCAGGATCAATCTGCCTGGCAACAGGATAGAGATGTCCTGAGTCTTGCCTGCTTTTTTCACCTTGCAATGATGAGGAGAACAGTATGAGTCAACAGTCACTGTATGAACGTCTTGGCGGGTACGAGGGCATTGTCGCGTTTACAAATGATTTGCTTCCCCGGTTGAAAGCCGACCCTCAATTGGGGCGATTCTGGCAGAATCGAGGCGATGACGGGGTAGCCAGAGAGCGCCAACTCCTTGTTGATTTTTTGTGTGCCAATGCTGGAGGTCCGATGTACTACACCGGCCGCAATATGAAGCTCTCCCATAAAGGCATGAAAATCAGCGAACGTGATTGGGCGATTTTCCTTGAACATGCCGGGGCGACGATGAAGGCGTTGCACGTTCCGCAGCAGGAATGTGACGAAGTGGCGTCGTTTGTCTCCAGCTTGAAGCCGGATATCGTCGAAGTCTAAGTCGAGGGATGACAAAATCTATCCAGTCCACCACTATCCGGGAGCCGGTTCAATCCTATGAGCGAATACGTTAATTTTCTGGAAGAGGTGTTCGAGCAATTCGGATTCATTTTTCCACGATGGATATTTGCTGGCCATGGCCTGCGCTACAAGGAGTTGCTGTTCGGCCTGGTGGCGGATGATATGTTGTCTCTTAAGGCTGCCGCGCCGAAACACGGCATCTTTCACAAAGAGCGGAAATTCTTTGAAACTCAGCCAAGGTTTTGCTGGTAGCAGATCATACGCTGTCTTTTAAAGCTGATCGTCCATTCCGATGCCGACTGTTAAGGATCACATCTTTCCAAATGAATCAGCCAATTAAGCCTGCTCTCTGATGAGCTCCATCATGAAAAGATTGCCAAGATGAATGTGCAAACCCTGAAAAGCCGCATCGAGGGGAAAGTCACGACGGCATCCGACGCCGGGTACGAAGATCTCAGGCGCTCGCTCATTTGGAATCAATTGACGCCGATGCGCTATCCGCAGGTGGTCGTGCAAGTGGCGAGTGAGCAGGATGTCATTGAGGCCGTCCGGTTTGCCCGCACGCAGAACATGACAATTGCCGTGCGTGGCGGGGGACATAGTTGGGTAGGGTTCCCGTTGTGTAACGGGAGCCTGTTGATTGATCTCGGACGGCTTAAACGAATTTCGATTGATCATCAGATTCGCACGGCGGTGGTTCAGCCAGCGGTCACCGGGCAGGCACTCAACCAACAGTTGGCTCCGCACGGGCTCGCCTTTCCTGTCGGGCATTGCCAGTCGGTTCCCTTGAGCGGCTATCTGCTGAATGGCGGGCTGGGCTGGAACTGGAACGCATGGGGGCCGGCCTGTTTTAGTGTCGAGGCCGCCAATGTCGTGCTGGCTGATGGTAGTCTCGTCGTTGCCAATCAGGAACAGCATGCCGACCTGCTCTGGTCAATCCGCGGAGCGGGGCCTGCTTTCTTTGGCGTCGTCACACAATATCTTCTCAGGCTGTATCCGATGCCGTGTGCCATCACGACCAGCACCTATTTTTACCCGTTGGAACGCATGGAAGAAGTTGGCGCATGGGCAGCGGGAATTGCCGGACAGTTGCCGCGAGAAGTAGAGCTGGCGATTTTCTGCGCGCAGGCGCCACCTGCTTTCGACGAGCACTGTCGATCCAGCAACGGCTTTATCTGTATTCTGAGCGCGACCGGGTTCTTCGATACACACGATGAAGCCGTCGGTACACTGAGTCTTCTGGAGACCTGCCCCATTATCTCTGAATGCCTGGGAAAGGACGTGAACCAGCCCGCCACAATGGAGTCCCTGCTCGACATCGGCGGCCGATTCTGGCCGGAGCACCATCGCTGCCTGGCCGATACCCTGTGGTCACACTCTCCACCGGAGCAACAACTGGCGGCCGTGCGCAATGCCTTCCTGCAGGCACCCTCATCGAAGTCACTCGCGCTGTGTGCATTTACCACCGGAGTGGGGGGTCGTGCGGCTGCACGACCCGACGCGGCCTTTTCGATGACAGCCAAGACGTTACTTCTCTGTTATGCGATATGGGAACAGCCGGAGGATGACGATGTGAATGCCGACTGGCATCGTAAGACAATTGCGGAACTGAACCGGTTTGCCGTGGGACATTATGTGGGGGAGTCAGACATTGTCCAGGATCCGAGGCGTGCCGAACGGTCATTTGCGCCTGCCAACTGGCAACGGCTTCAGGCCCTCCGCCGTACCTACGACCCTGATGGTCTTTTTCATCGCCACGATAGAGGAAGCTGACCATCAGGGTTCTGTCGTAGTATCATCTCCTTGCCCTTACAGCGGAAGAACAGTTTTGTTCTGGGAAATACCATTCAGATGAGCGACTACGTTGCATTTCTTGAAGAGGTGTTCGAGGAGTTCGGACCCATTCATCCCCGACGAATGTTTGGTGGCTATGGCCTCTTTCACAAAGGATTGATGTTCGGGCTGGTGGCGGATGATGTGTTGTATCTAAAAGCCGACGTGACCTTGGCTCCATTTTTTGAAGAACGGGGATTAGAACCATTCCAGTACGAAAAACAGGGCAAGACGTTCAAAATGTCATATTATATGGCCCCGGAGGAGATTTTTGAGGATCCTGCGGAGGCTAAGGGCTGGGCTCTTCGATCGTATGAGGCGGCCGTTCGCGCAAAAAAGCCGGGAAAAAAAGCGAAGAAGAGAAACTGATGGTCATGGACACGGGGAACCAAAGAGCTGGAGAGATAATCGGCACGGTCTTTATTGCTATAAGCCTTGATGGATTTATTGCCCGCGAGGATGGCGGGATCGACTGGCTTCCCGGGGTGGGAGAGGACGGGACGGAGGATTACGGATATCACGAATTTATTGATTCCGTTGATGCAATTGTTATGGGTCGAAACTCCTATGAGATGGCATTATCCTTCGGCGCCTGGCCGTATGGAAAAAAGCCCGTGGTGGTTCTCAGCAGTCGAACGGTAGCTATTGGTCAAGACATCGCAAGAACGGTCGAGTCTATGCATGCACCACCGCATGAAGTGGTGCAACGCCTGGCCGGACGTGGATGGAGACATCTCTATATTGACGGGGGCAAGACCATTCAAGGATTCCTTCGCGAAGACCTGATTCACCGGCTGATTATTACGACGGTTCCGATTCTTCTCGGGACGGGCATTCCGCTGTTCGGGCCGCTTTCTCGCGAGATCCACTTGCAGCACCTTGAGACACGACCGTTTGCGAATGGGTTGGTGCAAAGCCACTATGAGGTACGACGACATGGTGCCGAATAGGAGCCTTCTTCCGGGTTGGTTGTAGCCAGCCACTCGGCACCTCGGTAGGATCGTTTTTTGTTGTCCGCCAAGGTGTGTAATATGTCATGCAAATAGTTGACTCACAGTAAGGACGCCTTATGCCATATGTGAATATTCAAGTGACGAAGGGTGTTTCCAGAAAGCAGAAGGCGGAATTGGTGAAAGATGTCACGGATTCCCTGATTCGCGTGTTGGGAAAAAACCCCGACCACATCCATGTGGTGATTCAAGAGATCAATGAGGAAGACTGGGGATTTTCCGGGCTTCTGACTGATGAATGGAAACAACAACAGGGCCGGTCGTCCTCGAGCGAATGACGATTGACTATGCGGGAGTAATGAGAGCGATGAATCTCAGATTACGAAATGGTGGTCCTGCAGATGCTGAAACATGCGGCTCGATCTGCTTCGACGCGTTTACGGCTATAGCCAGACAGCATAATTTTCCTCCTGATTTCCCCGCCCCGGAGATGGCCGTTCAATTATTTTCTCACCTGTTCTCACATCCTGACGTCCATTCGGTTGTGGCCGAAATGGACGGGCGAGTCATCGGGAGCAATTTCCTCTGGGCGAATACCGTCATTGCCGGGGTCGGTCCGATCACCGTGGATCCGGCGGTCCAAAATGGAACTGTGGGCAGACGTTTGATGGAGCATGTGTTGGAACGGGCGCGGGAGATTCGTTTCGCAGGCATCCGGCTGGGGCAAGCCACGTATCATAATCGCTCACTGTCTCTCTATACCAAGCTGGGTTTCAACGCCCGTGAACTGCTTTCGACAATTCAAGGACCGGTTCTTGGAATCGGGATCCCCGGCCATGCCGTCCGTCCGGCGGTGGAAGGGGATGTGCCGGGCTGCAACCGGCTGTGTATTCAGGTCCATGGCCACGATCGGAAATCCGAGCTGCTGGACGCCATTAAACAACAGACCGCCACCGTGGTCGAATGCGAGGGCCGCATAACCGGTTATGCCACTCTGGTTGGGTTTTTCGGTCATGCGGTCGCCGAGGACAACGAAGATCTGAAGGCGCTCATCGGGGCGGCTCCCGCTTTTCCCGGGCCGGGTTTCCTGCTCCCCACGCGCAATAGTGAATTGCTTCGTTGGTGTTTGGAAAAAGGTCTTCGCGTGGTTCAGCCGATGACCCTGATGAGTATAGGGCTCTATAACGAACCTGACGGGGTCTTTCTGCCTTCTGTGGTGTATTAAAGGGGCTGTTGAAAAAAGCTGCCAGCGCCGTTCTAGCCATTTTTTCCGTGCTCACGTACTGGGAGTACGCTCTGCGCGCAAAAATGACTGCGGCCTTTCCTTCGAGGGGCCTCAGGACAGGACTGGACGAACCCTTCGGGAACACTCAGGGCATGCTTTTTTGAACCGCCCCGAGGCCTCTGATATGCAACGTGCCTGGGGGTCAATATGCCCGTGGAAATTAGTATTATTCAACACTCCCTTAAACCGGATATTGCCCCCCTCTGAGGTCATCTGAACACTCTTCCCTCGGCGCAGGAGTCCATGTGAACGAAATCAGCGTATTCGTCTCCCAGTATGGCGGAATCGTGCTGTTTGCCATCGTCTTCGCCGAGCAGGTCGGCCTTCCGATTCCGGCAGTCCCGGTCCTGTTGGCGGCCGGTGCCCTGGCGGGTGCCGGGGAGATGGATCTCGGTGTTGCCATAGTTCTTTCTCTCGTCGCCTGTCTGGCCGGCGATGTGGTGTGGTACGAGGTGGGCCGGCGTCGGGGCCGGCAGGCTCTCAGTCTTCTCTGCCGCATTTCATTGGAACCTGATTTTTGTGTGCGGCGGACCGAGAATTTTTTTACCCGTCACGGGATCCGCGCGCTGATTCTCGCCAAGTTCCTGCCGGGCTTGAGCACCCTGGCGCCGGCGATGGCCGGTCTTTTTGGGATCAGATTCACGCGTTTCCTGGGCTATGACGGACTGGGTGCCGGGCTTTGGGCTCTGACATTCGTATTGCCGGGATATGTCTTCAGCAGCGAGATCGAAGCCATTGCCGCACAACAATCCCGCGCGGGCATGTATTTCCTGGTGGCATTGGGTATCGGCCTCGTGGCCTATATCGCCTTCAAGTTTGTCCATCGGCAATGGGTGCTGCGCGAGTTGCGAATGGCCCGCATGACCGTAGACGAGCTGAAAGAGATGATGGACAACGGCCAGGAGGTGTTTGTGTTGGACCTGCGCGGTCCGTTGGATCACGAAGCGGACCCCTACACCATTCCAGGAGCTCTTCGCATGACCGCGGATGAATTAGAACTGCGGCATGGCGACATCCCGCGACAGAGTGACATCATTTTATTTTGTGCCTGTCCGAATGAGGCAGCGGCTGCCATGATGGCGTTAATGTTGCGGAGGCGGGGGATCAGGAAAGTACGGCCCCTGGCTGGGGGCCTCGACGCCTGGCGCGAACGGAACTTTCCACTTGAAGCCATACCGGCCCCTGCCGCCACTGATCTAGTTGCCGGGTGAGTCTGATGGTTCTGATGATTTGGAAGTATGATAGAGAAAAGCCTCCAGCGTGATGCATGTTTCTCTTTTCCCATGAATGCACCGCCATGAATATTGTGGACTAGAAGAAAACAATATGGCCGTTCTGACTTTACCACTATACTGCTGCCTGGTTGCTCTCGAACCGGGACCTGTCCGATCGCATCGGGACCAGCCATCTCCTGGAGCAGACGGTCTCTTTGAATTGACGGGTTTTGTATATCTGCTCGACCGCAAATTCTAATCCGTAGGAGTCTGTCGGACTTTGGAAATCAATAGCGAAAATGTGTCTGAGTGAGGGCAGATTTTGACGATTTTGCCGGCCCATAGTGGTACTATGGGCCAAGGAAGCGGCCAAATATCGACCGCTTAGGCACTTTTGCAGCCGATTCATCCGAAGTCCGACAGGCTCCTAAAAGAACATTCCATTCATATGGTTCATCGAATTGTCTCGGGTGGTCAAACGGGCGCTGACCGCGCCGCCCTTGATTTCGCATTGCATTTTGGAATCGAATGTGGCGGATGGGTTCCGAAAGGGCGTATGGCGGAGGACGGCATCATTCCCGCGCATTACCCGAACCTCGTCGAGACTGACTCCGACGATCCGAACGTAAGGACTGAGCTCAATGTGCGGGACTCTGACACGACGATACTGATTACCCGTGGGGCACCGACTGGAGGATCGGCATTCACGGTTGAAGTCGCCATGCGTCTGGGCAAGCCTGTTTTTCATGTCGATCTCCTTCGAGAATCGATGGACCAGGTGGTGCCAAAGGTCTGCCAGTGGTTGCAAGATCTTCACCCGGCAGTCTTGAATGTGGCCGGCCCCAGAGCGAGCGAAGATCATGACATCTATGCTCTTACTAAAGTGCTGTTGGAAAAAGCTATCCTTCCCGGTAACAGAAATCGCTAAGGGGTTACCGGCTGTATCTTGTGAATTGCGCCGATGAGGGTCAGTGCCCGGGCTTCTCGGAACGCTTTATATTACCTCTGAATCGCCGATCCGGATGAAGCCGAAAGATTTCCGGGTGGTCAGTCCGGTGTAAAAGTTCTTGCCTTCATGATGGGTGACAACCCCATCTTCACCGTTTCCTTTCGGGTCTGTTGAAAAAAGCCACCAGCGGCGTTCTCGCCATTTTCCCGTGCTCACATACTAAGCGTACGTTCCGCGCGTAAAAACGGCTGCGGCCTTTCCTTCGAGGGGCCTCAGGACAGGACTGGACGGACCCTTCGGGAAGACTCAGGGCATGCTTTTTTGAACCGACCCGGAGCCTTTGATGAGTAATCTCATCCTGGGCAATTTTGCCCTTGAACATCCTTTTTATTCAACACTCCCCTTTCACAAGTCCCCTGTCCTTCAGTTCCTTCTGCTCACGGGACGTAAATGCTGCTGGAACAACGTAGGCACACTTTTGTGTTTCATCCTAAGACACTGGGATTCCCGATAAAAAAAGAATTTCCCTGGTCTTAAATGAAAACAAAAGGTTTCAGCCAAGAAAAACCAGGGAATTTTTCCAATAATGCCATTTGGCATAGACCTTGAGTTACTGAGATTACGTCTATTCAATCCTTGATCGGAGAGAACATTATGAAACACCGGCAGAATCACTTCATGGGGGCTTTAATATTCCTGATTATTTTCCTAACGGTCCTGGCAGGGTGCTCCAGTAGCAGGACGAAGGTCTCTCCCAATGTTCATTTTCAGGAAGTTGGTGAAGAAAAGGCGGAGAAGGATATTGTCGCCTGTGAAAAACTCGCTGAAGAACAGGTCCCTCACTCCAATGCCGGGGAACACGTAGTCGGGCAAACGGCAATTGGCGCGGCCATCGGGGCTGCCGGGGGTGCAGTGATAGGGCTCCTAA
>BQIW01000132.1 GCA_021604105.1 Nitrospirales bacterium
GTCGAATATCGGTCAAAGATGGAGGGCGTTTTGAAGGGGGAAGAGGACAAAGAAGTTTCTTCCTAATCCAAAGAGGGAAGAATCGCCCCAACATGACTCACCAAATAATCTCGTTTTGTCTCATTAAGAAAAAACTAGACAGGGTGACAGTGCCGCAACACGTCTCACACTGATCCGGCGCGGCAATATCTCGGGGCCAGAGTCATGCTTTGGCCGTGGATGTGGAAAGCCAAACCATGGTCGTGATCTGTTAAAAATCCGGGATACGCTGTCTCGCACTGAAGCCCATTTCCGACAATAGCGAAGACCATCTTTCTTGTAATTCTTGCTGGTATCATTCGTATTCGGCGGATTACTTTTTAGTTTTTTACCCATCCGGCCACGTGGCCACGGGCGCCCCGTCCTGCCAAGCTTAGTTAACGAGCACTTGAGCACTTGAGGCATGCGGTTCGGGTTGTGCCCACGCCGTTCGAGTCTTCGGGGGCAAGGAGGGGTTAACAAAACGGAGCGAGAAAATTTTAGGATCTGAGATAGTCTAGGGGAGACAATCTGAACCTCGGAAGATCATCGCCCACGCCTTCGAAGCAGCGACCTCGGATCTTCGCCGGAGTGAGTTGCCTCTCCTAAGGGAAGGTCGAAGATTCACCAACCGATGATCGGTTGTCACGACCATTGATAATAAGTCTCCACCCGATCATGAGATGAGGAAGGGGTTCGCAAAGTGAATGAGGTTAGAGTACCAATGGGTTCTCACCCATTGCCTACAGAGTCACAGAGGTAAAGACGATCAGAATTTGAGCAGGCCTTGAGCTTTCATTACGCCAACGGTGCCTGGTGGCTGGCGGGATTGTGACTGCGTCACCTCGCTCAAGTAACTCCGACGTATTTTCAAGCGTCAGCATGATCGCACCATCAAAGACCATAGCAAATTGTTGACTCGGGTGCGAGACAGGGGTTTTGCTACTGGCTCCATCTGGGGCGAGGGTGACCAAGACCGGATTCAGCCCTGATCGCTCGCCACCGGGGCTAAGGAGTTCAAGCTTTGCACGTGACCAACCGCTGGACAGCGTATTCCTCTGGGTTGCTTTAATAATCGCAGGAGATTCGGCTTCAGTGGATTGAAAAAATTGGACGAGCGTCACCCCAAGGGCGGACGCAATCCGTTCAAGCGAGGCAATCGAAGGCGAACTCTGCCCGTTCTCAACCTGGGAGATGAAACTTGGGGAAAACCCGCATTTGCTCGCGAGGGTCCGCACTGACATATTGATGTTTTCCCGAAATTTCCTGATGGCCTCACCGACATGCCGCGTCTTCGTCTTACTCATGTAATTTACGAGGCCTCCTTCTCTCTGATTGTCTGACTGCTCGCCTTTGAACCCTACCATCGTTGAATGTGAGGATGGTCACGAAACCACAACAATACAGGCAATGTACCGTTTGACTGATCATCTGTAAATGAAAAGTTGAAGTTCCTGGCATTCCGTCATTGGAAGGTAATGATATGAAGAGCTGAAAGAACTTCTTAGCACAGACTCGTTTCCTGCGTAACGTTATTGCAGTATTACTTTACACAAATAAAGTTATGCTGTACACTCCGACTCTTACGTCTTGAGCCTGATGAGGAGGTCCGTTTTAAAGTTGTGACCATCACACTGACAGAAATTCGGCCATTGGTTTAGGTTGGTAAGCATGTCTCACTGCCTCTCCCTCATGCCCGGCTTTCTTGTCGAACGACAGACAAGTTCCCGCACGTATGTCAAACCATTTATAGTTAGGCGGAGACGAAGGCCAACGCGCGGGTTTCTATCTTAAACCGGGTTGAGAGGCGCAAGCGACCATAGTCAACCAGAGCGTTTGGAGTATTTTGACGAAGGAGGTATACGATGTCTGCCAAGGAAATGGTATTCAGGGATGAAGCACGTTTTGCAATATTGAGGGGGGTCACAGAGTTAGCACGAGCTGTCAAGGTCACTTTAGGACCCAAAGGTCGCCATGCCATCTTGGGCAAGAAATGGGGGCCTCCCTTGATTACCAAAGACGGAGTCACCGTCGCTCAAGAACTGGATCTTCCAGACCCCTATGAAAACATGGGTGCGCAACTTGTCCGTGAGGTGGCCAGTAAAACCAGCGAGGCGACGGGAGATGGGACCACGACCGCGACGGTCCTGGCTGAAGCGATTTTCCGGGAAGGGGTGAAGAACGTGGTTGCAGGAGCCTCTGCCACGGAACTCAAACGAGGAATTGATCAGGCCGTCACCGTGGTAGTGGCGGAGTTAACAGCTCTCAGCAAGCCCTGTCAGAGTCAACACGACATTGCCCGGATTGGTACTATATCGGCAAACGGTGATCCGGTGATCGGCGACATGATCGCTGAGGCCATGGAACAAGTTGGGAAAGATGGCGTGATCACGGTTGAGGAGAGCACGGGCCTCAGCACCTCGCTTGAGGTAGTGGAAGGTATGCGGTTTGACCATGGGTATATCTCGCCGTCCTTTGTTACGGACTCCGAACGGATGGAAGTGATCCTTGAGAATCCTTGTATCTTCATTTGTGAAAAGACACTCAGCACGGTGGATCACCTGCTCTCCCTGTTAGAACAAGTCGCACAACACCATAAGCCGCTTGTGATCATCGCGGAAGATGTAGTGGGAGAGGCACTGGCGGCCTTGATTATGAATACGAGGCGAGGAGCCCTTCGGGCCGCTGCCGTCAAAACGCCGGGGTTTGGCGAAAGTCGGAGGGCCATGCTTCAGGATCTGGCCATTCTTACAGGTGGTCAAGCATTCACCGAGGATCGAGGAATAGCCATTCAGGCTGTCAAGGTGACGGATCTGGGGCGAGCCAAGCGTGTCAAGATTGATCGGAATCAGACCACGATCATTGAAGGGGCAGGGAATCCTCAAATGATTGACACGCGTCTCAACCACATTAACGCTCAACTAGCCAAATCCACCCCGGGAAATGATCGTGAAAGGTTGCAGGAACGACAGGCGAAGCTTCGTGGCGGTGTTGCTGTCATTCGCATTGGTGCGGCCACCGAAACAGAGATGAAAGAAAAAAAGGCACGATTGGAAGATGCGCTGCATGCCACGAAAGCCGCGGTCGAGGAAGGAATCGTTCCCGGCGGTGGTATCGCCTTACTCCGGTGTATTCCGGCTCTCGAATCTCTGATGCTTCCCGGCGATCAACAGGTTGGTGTCGCCATTGTGCGGCAGGCTTTGGAAGAGCCGTTACGTCAAATCGCCAACAATGCCGGCCATCCCGGATCGGTCGTCCTGAACCGACTCCGGAACGAGAAGTGGTCTATCGGGTTTGACGCAGACAAAGAGACCGATAGCGATATGCTGGCGGCAGGGATCATTGACCCGACCAAGTTAACACGGAGCGCTCTGTCTTTTGCAGCCAGCATTGCCGGGCTTATGCTCATGACTGAAGTGATGGTCACTGACCGGCCTGTTGAGAAAACAGGATTTGAAAACGTCAGACCTGATGAACAACATTCTGGTCTACAACAGGTGTGAATACGAAAAGCCGACTTCGGATTGGCCCGGCCAAAACGGATTAAGGTCTAGGACAGGCGCAGGGGATTGCGGGCTTTGCTCTTCGTTGCGATGCGGGCCAGAGTGCTTGCAATCGCAATGGAGATGGCACAAACAATCAGGATCGAAACGACCCGCGCCCCATGCTCGATCAACCAGCCGAAGAGTGGTGGGGAAAGGGCGGTAGAGAAAATCATGCCCGAGGTCCCGAGCGCGCGAATGGCGCCCAGGTGGGTCAATCCGTAGGTTTCCGCCCACATGGCCGTCACAATCGAGGTCCCCACCCCGGCCGTGAGACCGGCACCTGCCATGAAGGGGATCAGGACGAGGCTGTCATTGGAAAGGGAGAGCGCCACGCATGCCAAGCCAAGCGGCACAAGATAAAACGGCATCAACCGTGTGCCGGTCAACCGGTCGATGAGTGATCCCACGCTTAACATGCCTACCGCCTGAGTTGCCGCAAAGATGACAAATGACGCGGCGAACCAGGAGAGGTCCCAACCTTTTTGTTCCATCAGGCGGGATTGGTGAATGAACAGGCCGGTCAGGACGAAGCCTGGCGTCAGGAGCGTAGGGAGCAAGAGATAAAATCGACGGTCTCGCAGGACATCCCTGCGTGAACCGTCATGCGAACGACGCTGTATGACCTCCTTCACGTTATCGGTAATCCCCTGGTGGGGGGTGGGGGCAGATGTTCCGCTGCCAAGATACAAAAGCAGGGGACAGGTAAGAAGGAGAAGAGTGGCGGTCAGTATCCAAACGAAACGCCATCCGGCTGTTGTGGCAAGCAGCACAGTGATTGACGGCAGGATAGCTTCGCCAATTGGATGTCCGAGCAAGGCGAAGGATAGCGCTTTGCCGCGTGCGCGGCCAAAAAAACCGGCTATGCTGGTGACGGCCGTATGTGAGAGCAGGCCTTGTCCGCCAAAACGCAGCAGAAAAAGCACGATCATGAGCAGGAAGACATTCCCCGCCAGAGGAAGCAAGAGGTATCCTGCTGCAAGTACTCCGACCGATCCAGCGGCATAGAGCGGCACAGCGATCCGATCGATCAGCCCTCCGGCCCAGAGCATACAGATCGCGCTTGTGAGCGTGGCAAATGAGTACGCCATGCCAAATGCTCCGTCGCTCAATTCCAGTGACTCCCGCAATTCCGCGCTGAACAGTCCAATGAAAAACGTCTGACCAAAGCCAGAGAGTAAGGTCAGAAGAAACCCAAAAACGAGTAATCGTCGAGCAATATTTTTCCGGAATATGGGGCTTGAGGTGGACACCGAGCCTAGTTCTCCGTTTGTGGTGTTTAAAATGTGTGGGAAGGAATAGAGGGATGCCCGTCTCTCAGCGCCTGTTTGGCAGTCACCCCGAAGTCAAAGAAGATTTTCCGGCTGGACACCTTTCTTGAGATTGTACTGAAGCGACACACTTCTCAACTGAGTGAGCAAACAGATTCATCCGATGGAAAGCTTTTGGGCCGCTTGCCTAAAGTCAATCGTGCATGAGGAGCTTTCTGGGAAAACTGGGTTGTTGGAATGGGGATAAGAGAAAGACTCTAATGCAGGCTCCCAAGTTCTTCCTCAGCGATAGCCTGGATGCCGAGGGTAGAACGCAAATAGATCACCGAGTCCGGAGAGTGTATCATGATGCACATGGTTGGGAGAAAACGAGGGGACGATAACTGGAAAACCAATCCGATTGCGCGGTCCGCTCGCGACAGTTTCCGCAACTCCTCCGAAATATGGAATGGCCTGTAGGCGGGGCATTGGCATACCATCAAGGTTTTTCATCTCCGCTGAGCCTGACTTTTGGCGTGAAGCCATTCCATGGGGGTTATCCATGAGCTGTGGTTCCAATAATAGTTGCGTCAAACGGGAGCCGGTGTTGAGCATTGCCATCTCGAATCCTATTGCCCTGTGTCAAGGAATCTGGCGTATGCACAATTGGTCAGGGTGAAAGGCTGGAGGAGAGAAACTGATCGTCCGGTGCGCCGGACGTGTCCTCTATCGCTGCTTTACGACTGAGCCGTATTTTTCCTTGCCTGTCGATTTCCAGGACCTTTACCAGAATGTGGTCACCTTCCGTCACCTCCTGAGAAACCGTCTCGACGCGATAGTAGGCCAACTGCGAAATGTGCACGAGACCCTCCTTGCCAGGCAGAATTTCCACAAAGGCGCCGAAGTCCATAATTTTCTTCACGGTTCCCTGATAGAGTTTTCCGATCTCCGGATCTTCGGTCAGTCCCCGAATCAATTCCATGGCCTTTTGGACAGATGCCTCGTCTACTGCGGATATCAAGATAACGCCGCCATCCTCTACGTTGATCTTGACTCCGCACTCCGCACTGATACTGCGGATCATCTTCCCTCCTGGTCCAATAACATCGCGAACTTTTTCGGCCTTAATGGTGAAGGTCACCATGCGAGGGGAAAAGCTGGAGAGAGTTGGTCTGGGAGCCGCCAGGGTCTCTGCCATCCGATCTAGGATATGCAGACGACCTCTCCGAGCCTGTTCCATGGCCTGGCGTATGAGATCCAAAGTGATGCCGGCGATCTTGATGTCCATTTGAAGGGCCGTGATGCCGCGCTGAGTGCCCGTGATCTTTAAATCCATATCGCCCAAATGATCTTCCAGGCCCAAAATATCGGAGAGCACCATGATCTCGTCGCCTCTCTTGATGAGCCCCATCGCAATACCCGCAACGGGTGCGGTAATCGGCACTCCGGCATCCATTAAAGCCAGCGTGCCTCCGCAGACCGTGGCCATCGAGGAAGATCCGTTCGACTCCAGAATGTCGGAGACAATTCTGACGGTATAGGGGAACAAATCCTGACTGGGCATGACCGGTTTGAGGGCCCGCTCCGCCAAGGCTCCATGGCCAATCTCCCGACGTCCGGGAGGACGGAGCGGTCTGGCCTCCCCAACACTGAAGGGTGGGAAATTATAATGAAGCAGAAAGTTCCGGTAGTACGTGCCCTCCAGAGCGTTGATTTGCTGTTCATCGTCCGAGGAGCCCAGAGTGACAACGACCAGGCTCTGCGTCTCTCCTCTGGTAAAGAGCGCTGACCCATGGGTGCGCGGCAAGACTCCGACTTCGCACGTAATGGCGCGGATATCTGTCGGTCCACGCCCATCTACCCGGGTGCCCTTCTCCAGCATCATGGTACGGACTTCCTGATATTCAAGCGAGGCAAACACTTGCTTCACCTGTCTGCTGCGATCGGGATCGGCGGACTTCAACCGCTCCACGACATCATCGAGGATTTGCTCCATTCGCTCCTGGCGAGCCGTCTTGTCAGGGATGCGGACTGCCTCGCGAATGGGAATGGCGACGAATGCCCGCACAAACTCGGCCAACTTCGGATCGATCTGCTCGGTCACGATCGGTCGTTTGGGTCGCCCTGTCATATCTCTCAAGTCGCATATGGCGGTCACAATATTTTTGATTTCCCTATGCGCCAGCTCGATGGCCTGAATCAGCACGGTTTCCGGTAATTCCTTCCCACCGCCTTCGACCATCATTACCGCTTCGGCGGTTCCGGCTACAACCAGATTGAGATCGCCCGCCTCAAAGGACTTCAGATCAGGATTGATCACAAACCGGTCGTTGACGCGGCCGATCCGGATGCCGGCGATGGGATCATCAAAGGGAATATCGGATATGGCAAGGGCCGCGGACGCCGCGATCATACCCACCATGTCCGACAAGCCTGTCTCGTCCGCCGAGATGACCGATACGATCACCTGGGTATCAAAGTAATAGCTTTCCGGAAAAAGCGGTCGGAGGGGACGATCGATCAGGCGACTGGTCAGAACCTCCTTTTCCGAAGGGATCCCCTCCCGTTTAAAAAATCCTCCTGGTATCTTCCCTACGGCGTACGCTTTTTCCTGATAATTAACCGTCAACGGGAGAAAGTCCGTGCCCGGTTTCACCGTTTGTGAAGCGACAGCAGTAGCCAGTACCACAATATCACCATAAGAGGCCAGGACAGCCCCGTTGGCCTGTTTCGCCATTCTCCCCGTTTCAAGTGTCAGGTGCCTGCCTGCCACGTCTACCTTAATCACATGTGTCACTGATTATCCTTTCTGATATAAATTTCGTTACCTGATCCTTGAAAAGGAAGCAGTCGAGTCTGCCTCTTCCCATGATCCTGCTGCCTTGTGCCACCTTCACCTCGGGCGCCCAGTCGGCTGATGCAAGACTGTCTAATGATTCTCGGTGGTGTCGTACCTCTGTCGGAGGTTTTCTGCGGATTCTATCTATTATGTGGGGATAGGTTTCAAGGAAGGCAAATGTACAGTAAGGCTACACATAAGGTCAAGGTGTTCTGTGCCTCAGTTTCCCACCGACATGCACCAGATCTGGTGGGTCCCTTTGTGTGTCACCCATTGAAAGGCTCTTCGTCTGAATGTTTTGTCGTGTTGCTATGGCGCAATTTTCATGATAGCGTTCCAATGAAGTCTGCCTGGCGCGTGTAGGTTCAGGACGGGGATATGGTTCGTGGAACAACATGGATGGATCGCCGTCAGACTTATCCCTCTGTTTGGAAAATTGACAGAATGTTCAGCAAGGCTGTACATTTTTGGTTTAGCGCATGAAAGCTCCGTTCGCTTTGAACTGACACCAGACAGAGGAACGAATACACACAATGATGGGTGTCAAAGGCTTTCCCTTAGCGGGATTCGGGTTCGCTAAAGGCGTATTCAAGCCGCACGCAGACTGCCCTACCTTCCATATTAGTCAGTATTGTTGGTCCAGTCTTTGTTAGAAGATCAAACAGCCGGAGTTGAGGCTTAAGGCTGGCGCCTTCTGAGGGTGTCCTTGCGCCTGTCATGATCCGAGGATCACATAATAACGATGAAGGAGGATTGAGATGCCGAAAGCTAAACGAGAAAAGAACTGTTATGTGTGCGAGAAAGACAATTGGATACGAATGAGTTTTATGATGTGCGGCCAATGCCGACGCCATTATTGTAGCCGACATGGCGATCCTAAAATGGATGAGTGCACGGCCTGTCTGGAAACAAGCGAGGAAACATAAACCAGGGCATCGTTTGCCTGCCAGGTAAGTCGATAACCTTTATGGGAGAGCCATGTGAATCCAGGAGCGATGAAGCCCACCCCCCAAGTCAAACACGAAATTCGGACCGAGGCCGGTAAGCGACGGACCTTTGCTATCATCAGCCATCCTGACGCGGGCAAAACGACGCTGACTGAAAAACTCCTGCTCTATTCAGGGATGATCCGCACCGCCGGCATGGTGGGAGCCCGCAAAAACCGGAAACTGGCCACGTCGGATTGGATGGAAATGGAGCAGGAGCGCGGGATTTCCATCACCGCCTCGGCGATGCAATTTCCCTATAAACAGGCCGTGATCAACGTGTTGGATACGCCGGGCCATCAAGATTTTTGCGAAGATACCTACCGGACACTCACGGCTGCCGATAGCGCGATCATGGTGATTGACGCCGCAAAGGGGGTAGAGACGCAAACCCGTAAGTTGTTTGAAGTCTGCCGCCTTCGCCGGATTCCAGTGCTGACATTTATCAACAAGATGGATTTGCCCGGACGGGCTCCGCTTGATCTGATGGCCGAAGTGGAAGACGTGTTGGGGGTTCACGCCAGTCCCATCAACTGGCCCATCGGGTCCGGACGGGATTTCTTCGGTGTGGTGAATCGAGAGACTAGGCAGGTGTTGTTGTATACCAGGACGGCGGCAAGAGGGGCTGCCAAACCGGAACTGACAGAGTTGGCCTTGGATGATCCCTCCCTCAAAAGCCGTGTGCCGGATTATGCCTGGGAAGAACTGACGCACGATTTGGAATTGCTGGAATTCGCTGGAAATCCGTTTTCCAGGGAGGCGTTTCAAAATGGAAAAGTGACACCCGTCTTTTTCGGGTCGGCGTTGACCAATTTCGGCGTGGAAACATTTTTCGATGCATTTGTCGAACTCGCGCCTTCTGCACACGGCCGATTAGCGGATACGCCGGATGGTCGCGAGCTCATGATCGATCCGGTCGACACGCCCTTCAGTGCTTATGTGTTTAAACTTCAGGCGAATATGAATCCACGCCATCGTGACAGCACGGCGTTTTTACGTGTGTGTTCCGGGAGGTTCGAGCGGGATGTCGTGGTAAGGCATCATCGGACCAAGACGGAGGTGCGTCTCTCGCGGCCCCACAGCATGGTGGCCAAAGAGCGCAACACCTTGGATGTGGCCTATCCCGGCGATGTGATTGGCATCATCAATCCCGGAGTCTTTCAAATTGGCGATACCATTTCCGTTGCCGACGGGTTTAATTACAAACCTCTTCCTCAATTTCAACCCGAAGTGTTTGCCCGGGTCCGTCCCACCGTTACCACCATGCGGAAATCGTTCGACAAAGGGATCGAGCAACTCGCAAGGGAAGGGACGATTCAAATTCTTCGCAGTCCGGACGGCCTGGAATTTTTTGTCGCGGCAGTAGGCCGGTTGCAGTTCGATGTCCTGAAGTTTCGAATGCAGAGTGAATACCGGGTCAAGGTTGTGGTGGATATGTTGCCCTATGAATCCAGCGCCTGGCTGGTGGGTGATGTGGAGATGTTTAAGCCACCCTCCGATGCGCTGGTTGTCAAAGACAGTCAAGACCGGACCGTGGTGTTGTTCCGGAGCGCCTGGTCGAAAAACTTCGCCCGCGAGCGCAATCCGCAACACGATTTTAAAGATATGGCATAGATTGACAGGCCGCCTCTCCGGGGGAAGATGGTTTTCGCCCACGCAGATGCTCGGCTGCGGATTGCGAGCGAACGGTGTGGAAGATGGCCCAATTGTCGTGTTGTGGACATTCAGGCAATGGCCGATTTAGTGGGTGTGATTCTCCTGGGAGTGTAAGGGCTGTATCAGATCGGCGCACCCGAAAGCAGCGCATATCTCGGCCAGGAGTTCTTTTTCGGCATAGCCGGAATGCCCCATTACTTGCGTCCGAAGACAATGCCCTGGCGGGAGTGCTGCTTGGTTCAGTGGGTAATTCATGGCTGTGATGTTTTTTCTTTTTCACATCTGGCTTGTGTGAGTGAATGTTCTGTGGTACCGTCATATCTATCGTGTAGGATCTTTTCTTTCCAGGGGCTACAGAACCCCAGCCGCAGGAACAGGTCCTACACGATTTTTTTGTTCGAACCCTCCTTGGTCTCCTGAAAACAGGAACATTCCA
>BQIW01000133.1 GCA_021604105.1 Nitrospirales bacterium
TTTTGAAGAATCATGTGTCCTTAGCAAAGAAGGGAATATCTTCGATGACATGGAGTTGGACTAAAACTTTTCGGATACATGTTCGTTCCCTATGGATTATTGTCGTGTTCCTAGTTCTTTTAAGTGTGCCTGGAAAGGCCAAGGCGGCAAATGATTTTGTGGTCCTAGGGAATGAGGGAGTTTGGGTACGGCAGGGAAGTACAATTCTCAGCGGAGATGTTGGGGCAAATCAGGCGAGTATCGGTCCCTATCTGAACGGTGAGCAAGAAATGACTATCGGTCATGATGTTGTGGTTCAAACCAGTAATAGCCAGATAATTGGGGATACCGTCAGATTGAAAAGTGGATCTCAGATACAGAATATTGTGGTCAATACGCTCTTAGGACCGGGACAGATTCTAGGGACCATGTCCACACCAGTTAGGCTCCCACTTGTTTCCGAGATGCCGCCTGTCCCACCGGTTCATCCTGGATCTCAGGACATTGATATTCCGGCGGGAGGAGCCCTTACACTCCAGGCTGGACGCTATGGCCGGCTCAAAGCCCGGCCTGGTGCCATTGTCACCCTTTCAGGCGGCCTTTACCACTTCCAGGAATGGGATATTCGTGAAGATGCCCAAGTTCTGGCGACTAAAGCCGTCGAGATTCGCGTGAAGGGCCAGATCGATACTCGCAGACACACGGTCGTAGGGCCGGCTCCGGATGCAGCAACTCTGACTGCGGCTGATATCCTTATCATTGGGATCGGGACAAATGGAACAACGGGTGCTATCGATGGCACCCCGGAAGCGGTGAAGTTTGGGGAAGGCACCAAGGTGCGCGCGAAGGTCTATGCTCCGAACGGCCTTTTGCGGTTTAGAGCCGAAAGCAGGGCTACTGGCGCGTTTGTGGGTAAATGGGTTCGCATGGGGAATCACTCCACCATCGCGTTGGAGGGAGGTTTTGGGTTGGGACAGGGAGGAAATACTCTACCAGTGGCTCAGGCAGGACCTGACCAGACTGTTCACGTTGGCATGAATGTGCAGCTTGATGGGGCCGGTTCAACCGATGTGGACGGGAATCTTTTGACGTATAGGTGGACAATACTCTCACAACCCGCAGGGAGTAACGCTTCGCTTTCTGATATTACGGGCATCATGCCCACTCTGGTGATAGATATTCCAGGAGTCTACACCCTTCAACTCATTGTGAATGATGGAACAATCGATAGTGATCCCGATACGGTGACGATAACAACCATCAATTCCCCACCTGTGGCCGGAGCCGGGCAGGATCAAACCGTGTTTGTCACACAATCGGTCCTCTTAAATGGAAGGGATTCCCATGATGTAGATGGGGACGCGCTGAGTTTTCATTGGTCCTTTGTGAGCATTCCTGGTGGAAGCGGGGCTACCCTATTCAATCCAACTTCATCTACGCCCGATTTCCTTGTTGATCTGGCAGGGACCTATCAGGTGCAACTGATTGTGAACGATGGGCAAGAAGATAGCCCACCGGACATGGTCCTGATCAATACCCAAAATTCCAAGCCGGTAGCTCATGCGGGGCAGGATCAGACGGTTCCGGTAGGAAGTATCGTCACCTTAACTGGAGCCGGCTCATATGATGTGGATCGCGATTCGTTGATCTTTCAATGGGCACTTATTGCCAAACCGACAGGGAGCATCGCAACACTTTCAATCTCAACTTCTATTCAACCGACATTTGGTGCAGATTTGGTTGGAATATATGTGGCTCAGCTTATCGTCAACGATGGGATGGAAAATAGTGACCCCGTTACTGTGACCATTACGGCAGGTAACTCGCCGCCTGTGGCCAATGCGGGACAAGATCAACACGTCCCAGTCTTTTCATTAGTCACTTTAAATGGAAGCGGTTCCCATGATGCTGATGGCGATGCCTTAAGCTTCCAATGGTCATTGGAGAGCCGGCCTCAAGGGAGTGCGGCGACTCTTTTAAATCCTACCTTCGCGCAGCCCACCATTATTCCGGATATTCCTGGAATCTATGTCGTAACAGTCGTGGTTTCAGATGGAAAGGCTTCGAGCGATCCCGATACAGTGGCCATCGTTGTCCCTGCCCCCACACCTTCGGGATTACCGGCCTTGTTGATTACCAGCCCTTCAGAGGGAAGTGTGGTGGGGGTGAATCCTATTACCGTCACTGGATTCGTCAATGATCCCAATGCTTCCGTCACGGTCAATGGTATTTCCGCGACTATCATGGGTGGAGTGTTTCTTGCCGATGGCGTTGTCTTACAGGAAGGCGGCAATACTCTGCTTATAAGGGGGGTGGATGGAGCAGGGCATACCAATAGTGTGAATCTTAGGGTCACCCTTTCCGCTACTCCGACAAATCTCGCACCCATCTGGGGGCCAGTGGCATGGGTCAAGCACGCCACGGCCGATGAAACCTTCAGCGCACAATTTTCGAATTGCGAACCGGCGGCCCACTATCAGTTAGTCATGATCAATGGTACCTCGGGAGGGGCAAATCGGGTGACCCAGGGGACCGTCCTGCTCAATGGGATTGAAGTGATCAGTGCTCAAAATTTCACGGCAGCCCACAGTCAGATTACCCAGCCCATCGTGGTGCAAGCTCGGAATAATCTTGAGGTGCGAGTGATGGGTCCGCTCGGTGCCCAAGTGCAGGCCTATATCGCCTGTATTGCCAATTGTTTGGCTGTGACCATTGACGCTCCGCTGGCCAATGCTACGATTAATCAATCAACCATGTTGGTGAAAGGGACGGTCATGACCAGTGGTTCAAGCCCGGTAGGGGTGGTCGTCAATCAACAAGTCGCCAAAGTTTTCGGTTCGATCTACGCGGTCGATCAAGTGCCTGTCCGTGAGGGAACTGGAACTCTGGGACCTACCACTGTCGTCGTGGCAGCCACTAATGCTTGTGGCCAGCGGGCCTCTTCCACCACGCAAGTCCACACCACGGAGGTGTTGACTAACAATGTGCAGTTGCGAGTGTCGCCTGATCGGAATGTGGCACCTAGCCAGGTTACCCTTCGGATCTCCATTGATATCGACCAACCGGTTGCCAACATTCAATGGGATTTTCAGGGGAATGGGATCATTGATGCACAGGGGCAAGACCTACATGAACAATCTGTCACCTTCACCCAGTCCGGTTTGTATCTGCCCAAGGTAAGTGTGACGGATACCATGGGAAACAGATTTGACGCCACGGCAGTAGTCCAGGTGTTGGATCCTGTGGCATTTGAAATTATGCTCAATGCCGAATGGTCCGGCATGATGGAGGCGCTCGCGCAAGGCGATATTGAACAGGCGCTTTCGCATATCCTAATCCGAAAGCGGGAGGTCATGCGCCATGATTGGACCGTACTCAAGGATCATTTGGATGAGCTGGCAGCTATCTTTGCTGTGCCACTGCATCTCATGGATGGCCGTGGTCGACGCGTGATCGGGGCATCCGCAACCCCACTAGTCTTGGGAGAGATTCAATACCCCTTGGAAGTGGAATTTGTTTTAGATACTGACGGCCAATGGCGGATCCGAAACTATTAAATTTACTGAGGGTAGAAGCTGTTCATATGAAAAAAAGGGGAGCCTTATGACTGCACTGTTGCCTAAGTACAAACGAGCAACCATTTATGCAATGGTCGGAGCGGTCTTCCATGTCTTAGTTCTCGTACTCCCTTCACTTATTACTGCTGAAAAAGTGAAATTTATTGGTTACTTATTTTTATTTTTTGATTTTCCCTTATTTTTTGTTGGGTTATTTATCCCGGAATCACTTCGAATTATTTTCGATTGGATGAGTGAAACCACTTGGCTTTCATTGATAGGAACATGCATGTATGCATTTGGGGGGTGGTTTATTGGACGGGCTAGGGATAGAAATCTGCAAAGGTATAAAAGAAGCGGGGTTGCGAACATTGTTTAAAATAGGATTTTTGGGGAAGCTAATTAGAGACCTAAAAAAGATATTGGATTTCATTCCCACTATTGGAGATTCTGCATATGCATAAATCATTTTTTTTCAAAAGATATTTTATTAATAATGAGACATGTTTGTTTAACTCCTTATTCAATGAAAAGTGGTTGTTTTTTTCTTCTTCTCATTTCATGTTTTCAAAATGGGTTGTTTTATTCTGGACCATAGTCGGTGGGGTAATTTTCCCTTTGGCCAGTGGTTGGGCTTGGGAAGTAAATACCCACAAAGAACTCACGAAGGAGGCAATTACAGTTGTAGAAGCTCATCTCAGCACGCATCTTATCGATAATTTGGGTTTAGAAGGTGGATTAAATGCATCTCTTCCTGGTGGGACACCTATTACCCTAATGCAACAAGGAAGTAATGACGAAGATAATGGAATAAGATTTTTTAGACACTTTCATGATCCCATTTCTAATGCTGGATTAGCACATTTTGATTCCGCCATCGATTGGTCTCTTCGATCAATTGGGAATCAAGGGGGTGATGCCTACTCCTGGAATGATGCACGTGAATATTTCTTTAAAGCATTGACTTCTCCTACTAAGGCCGAACGAGATGAATATTGGGGCAAAACCTTCCGCGCGCTGGGCCAGGTGATGCATTTGCTGCAGGACTCGGCCAATCCCTCCCATGTTCGTGATGATCCGCATCCCTTCGATGACGGCTTGCATGACTATATGGAAAGAAAAAGCGTTCATTCTTATATAGGTGGGGGCATTTTCAGACCCAATCCTTCTATGTTGGAACAAGTTGGTGCTACTCGTGCTGAACCGTTTTCGAACCTCTTTGATCGCAATGTGTATTTCGGGTCAAATCCACAGGTCACACTAGGCACAGACATAGGTGTAACGGAATATACCAATGCCAATTTTTTTACCGATGACACGATTCCCGGGCAGGGGAGTATCTTTAATGCCGAAATTACATACCCTGCGGTCACCGAACTGGTCCCGGCCCCCATCCCTTCTCCTTATCTGACCCTTCCTCGACTAGGAAGCGTTGCATTCTCCGGGGCTCGGACTGCCAAACTTACAGGAAATAAGGCTGTAGCTAAATTTTTATTAACTAATACAAATTTGGATCTGTTAGGCCAACTAAAGTTGGATGATGCGGTCTATGAAGCCCAAGCCCAAAATCTCATCCCCCGTGCGGTGGGCTATTCTGCGGCTGTCCTTTCTTATTTTTTCAGAGGAGATTTATCGTTGAAAAGCAATGAATATAGTATGTGTTCGAACCCCGATGGAACTTTTCAGCCTGGCGGGCATCTGGGGGTGGACGTTGAAGTTCCCTCAAATTTACTCTTGGAGGGGGAGGGGGCTTTCTATTATGACTTACCCGATGGATCTCGTGTACTTGCTGTGGAAGGTCCTGTAGAACCAACGAACATAGAACTGGGAGGGGGAAAATATATCTTGCTTAACCAGCTGTCCTTTTTTAAGCCAATCCAGTGGACGATCGTTTTTCAAGGAAAAATGGGGCCAGGAGCTAAGGAGCCTCATGCTGTGGTAGCCCTTTCCGGAAAAGCCCCCTGGGTAGACGTAAGGTGTCCAATTTAGTGGAAAAACAAAAAAAATTGCAAAGGTCAGCTTCTCGCTGACCTCTTCCACCAGGCCCGTCCCCACTATAAACGCCGTGCCTGACAGGTGCCATTATGAAAGTCGTCTGATTGAAAAATAGCACCCAGCGACGCGGCTTTTCAGGTGTTCATTGCTCTCGATGAATCGATAGCCAACTTCCTTAAATAGGAGTTTCAAGGTGATGTCACCATCGATGCACAGGGGCCGGACCTCTTGGAGCAAACCGTCACCTTCACCCAGTTCGGGCCGTGTCTGCCAAAAGTCATCGTGACGGATGATGTGGGCAACACTTTTGAAGCCACGGCGGTTGTTCTTGTGGAAGATGCTGTGGCCTTCGAAGCCATGGCCAATGCGAAGTGGTCTGGCATGATGGGGGCGCTTGCCCAGGGTGAGATCGATCAAGCGATCTGGCACATTCATTGCCGAAAACGTGCTGCCTGCGTCATGATTGGACCGTCCTGAAGGATCATTTGGGTAAATTAACCGATACCTTTAATGTTCCACTCCATTTGCACTTGAGATTGAAATTTGTTTTCCCCTTTATGGTTCTCGGTCAGGTTCCTGCTCATTTGTTCATGAGGCTCAGGATAGCGTTTCATGAATTTTCTGCCATAACCGGTCCACCCGGCTTCATTCTGAGAATAGGCGAAACACTGGGGAACGGGCATTCAGGGCAACGAGAAAGGCTAGCCTCCTCAGCCCACTGGGTCGTAATCGATTCCATAAGGTTTGGCAATCAAATCCCTGCTTTACTAGGTAACCCCTTTGACTCACAGGAATATTGCCCAACAAGGACATGTTGTGTAGAATAATGTGTAGATCGTTGTGGGAAAGGAGGAAGATCATGCCAACAAATCTTGCACTAGACGACAAACTTGTTCAAGAAGTGAAACGTCTAGGAGGGCATTCCACTAAACGAGCTGCTGTCAATGAAGCACTCCGAGAATATGTTACCCGCCGGAAGCAGAAAAAAATCCTAGAAATATTCGGAACCCTGGAATGGGACACCAAATATGATTACAAGACGGCACGAAAACGGAAATGACCGTCTTAGTTGATACGTCCGTTTGGTCGCTCGCCCTTCGGAAAGATGGCCCGGCAAACCACCCCGCAGTCAAAAAATTACAAAGCTTCCTGTTAGATACACAAAACATTGTCCTTATTGGGATCATTCTGCAGGAAATTCTCCAAGGGTTTAAACATGAAGGGACCTTTACAAAAGTTACCACCTATCTGAATGCCTTTCCCTTACTCTCCTTAAACCGCAGTGACTTTGTTGCGGCAGCCAAACTTCGCCGCCAGGCTGCAGCACAAGGGTTGACCCTCTCCACTCCCGATTGCCAAATCGCCGCAGCCGCCATCCAACACCACTGCACCCTCTTAACCACCGACAAAGATTTTTCGAATCTTGCTGAATTGGTGCCCCTGCAATTGGTCTAGCCCTCTTCCGTATGATCGCCTCGATCGTCAAGCAGTTTCAAGAGATCGTGTCGATTTTTCCATGCTCGTCCTTCCCCAGTGATTCGTTTCAAAGCTTCCCTCGACATTCTCCCACGTTGGGTAAACCTTCCACATGTGTTTCCGCTCACGGATCATATTGACTTACATCTTTCAGATTCTAATGCGGTATGCAGGTTGATCCATTCAAAACCGCCACGGGAAGGGGACCCCCTGGGACTGTTGCGTCACAAAAGATTCTCGCAGCAGGGAAATCTGCTCTACAAATTTTTCCCTTTATCCTGGCATGAAAAAGCAAAACCTTAGTGCCCCTCGCCCACAGACAATCATGTTGAAATGATGAAGAGGGCTGTTTGTTTGGCGGCCTGATTGGGGATATCAAGGATGGTGACCAGGCTGTGGAAAAGAAATGGTTTATTTGATCACAATTGCTGGCTGGTCAAGTCAAAAACGATTCTCGCAATAAGTGCTCCCAAAATCGGCCCACTACTTTTGATCTCTTTCGTTTGTAGATATCCTTCCTTCATTAATTCAGTAGGACCTAGATATTGACCATGGTTCAGGTGCTGGAAACATTGCGGAGAAGGGGGTTACCTCCACCAATAAGAGGGGAGTCGAACAGTGATTCAGCGCTGACAGAATGTGCGAAGCGTGTCTTTGCCTCCACCAATGATAGGGTTCCCATGGGCGAACAGCAGATGATCGAAGGTCTCCTGCTGACAAATCCGGAGGAACGCGGTTTTCAGGCCACGCTTGACGGCGGGTGGATCATCGCCAATCAGCGTGTCAGGGACAAAGCCGAGTTCGCCGTCTTCATTGATGATGGCATCACCAATAGATAGCACACCGCCGGCACTTGGGAGCAGCAGAGCCGTCTCTTCAGGGCAGAGTATGCCGATTTTAAGCGCACGGACACCGCCCGGCAATTCGTCGCCGAACCGGAACGCCGTAACGGCCAAGTTCCCGTCCATAAACTCCTGCAGCCCCGCCTCATGGCACCAGACCGTGACGCCAAAACTTTTGATAAATTGTCGGCAGTGGCGGTCGTGGAGCCGATTGGTCAGATAAATGTGTAGTGGGGCCGGCCGTTCACTGAACCAGTCGGTCCCTTCCTGAGGTACCAGCGGATCAATGAGAAAAGTCGGGTTCAGGCAGGAGACGTAATAGCTGTCGACTTCAATTTGGATGTCGGGGTGAACAACTCGCCAATGAAAAATTCCAGGTAGTAGTTCGTTCATGGGGTGCAATTGCCGGTTCGGCTGGGCTTCGTAGATACGACCCGCCGTGTGTGTATGAGGTGTGACGCCACGACTCTGAACATCGGCTCCATTTCGATCTCAGGCGGTGATGTTGACCATACACTCAGGTATGAGCAGACTGTCAGTTGAATGGACAGCCTTGAGCTCCATTGAAATAATCTCAGATCGTGAAATATAAACCAACCAATGCGAATTTCACAATTGCCCGTTAGGTACCCATATCCCACTGTAACCCTGGATGGGAAAAATGACCCAACTTCATTTGCTGACCCCATTCCAATTAGGTGACCTGCACCTGAAGAATTGGGTGATCTTAGTGCCGATGACCAGAGCGCGAGCCGGAAAAGCACGATCGGCGAATGCCTTAATGGCTGGATATTACCGGCAGCAAAGTTCGGCGGTATTAATTTCCGAAGCCACCACCATTTCCTCCCAGCGAATGGCTGGAATGAACCCCCAGCATGTACACGGTGAAGTTGCGGCTCAATGCTAAACTGAACGCGCCCGCTGTTATGCAACATTGGTATTCGTCCCTTGGCGCGACAGGGTATACAGACTATCCCAGGCTATCAGAATAAATGGGATGAACAGGATACTGTCAACCGACCCTGGCTTTGCACGTATGTGTGGGGGGAGGAACTCACTGCCCACCGGAAGCCGAGAGGATGCTGTCTGGTGATTACCTTGGAGGTGAGTGTTTTCCACCTTAAGGGCCACCAAGATGAGGCATTCGCCATGCACACCTTCCTCCCTCAAGATAAGTTTCTCTACTCTATGAAATCAGCTATTGATCGGGGACTTGATTGGTTGCCGCCTGATTCAGCAGCTTCAGCTGCTGTTGAAGATGACCCCAATGCGTACCTGCCCAATAGAGTTGGCCACAATTTGGGCAACCGGTAAAGTGCGTCTGATGTTTGGCGACAAAAGGAGGCACTCGTGGACCGGCTTGAGCAGGTGGGATGTTTTCCAGAATGTGGTTGCAGGCAACGCAGCGACACACCGTCTCCTCGTCAATCGCGAGCCTGATCCCAAGTTCCGTTCGGATCTGCTGTAATTGTTCGGACACGAAGTCGCTGCGAATAAGCGTGAAACGGCCTCGAACGGCTTTCCGTTGGACCAGGAATCGATCCCGGGTTAAAAGCCATCGATGTTCATTCAAGACTCGATCGACGATCGCGCCGTCGGCAATGTTCCGCTCATACGCGGTATCATAACCAAGGATACGAAGCCATCGGGCAAGCTTGCCCAGCATGGCATCAACAAAAAATTTCTGTTTCGGGATATGAGCTTGAGTCATGATACAATGAATTTTTAGAGGCTTTCGACATTCGCATGGGTAAATTTGCAGGTTAATCGTTCCAAAGTCCCCATCTTTACAAAGGAGAGGGCTTTTCACGCAAATCTGTGGTGCCCGAATAATGTACACGATTTATCGCAGCACCAGAAATGATTTGACCGATTTGGGGACGACTTAGGGGAGGATAATTTTTGAACCGATTTCTTTGTCTTGTCATAAGTTTTGGTATTTGGGCTCTGAGCATTTTCGTGCTTCCCACCGCCAGTGCGGCTGAAGATCCGGAGGAAGAGCCCCGGTTGCCATTGGCGATGGAGGTATTTTTAAAGAAGCCCGGCAAACATCTGTATGAACTACATGTTCATTTAACCAATATCAGTGATGAACCGGTCAGGGTTGATGTTCGGGATTTGCCCTGGAATCCCACGGATGGGTCTACCTGGCTCTCGGCCACCCGTTTGGATGCGCCCAAGAGTCCTATCAAGCAGGACCTTCCTATTGGGAGGTTCGGGTCACAAATGGTTCAGCTTGTGCCGGGCGAATCGATTCAGAATAGGGTGGCATTAAATCCCCGGATTCCTTCCTTGTTAGATGATATTGACCAAGCCGGGGTGCAATTGCAGTGGGATTGTCCTCCGTCCGACCTCAAGTTTGTGTGCAAACCCGGTTCACCCAATACCCTTACCATTCCAAAAGGCGATCCCGGCCAACCGGATGTGTATGCCATTGACCACCAAGCCTGTCTGGCTCTGGAACGCCGCATTGGTCTGATCGATATTCCTGAAGGCCATGATGTGCTGTTTCTCCTCGGTTCCGAATCGCTTATGACGGATCTGGAAAGCATGAAATCTCTCCTTCTTGAGGTTGATGATTATGTTCAGCGTTGTCATCCAAGTTGGACAAACAGTTGGGCGGTGAGCTTTGTGACCGATAAGAAGTTCGCAGGATTCCTGAGTGAGGGAGAGAATCGGCGTTATTTTGCAGAAGGCCTCTGGCAAGAGGCGAATATCGGGCAGTACTCCAGTCAAATCCGCACGTTATTTCGATTTCAATGGATTAAGAAACGAGCGGATACCGTCTATCTTTCTCTTTTCCAATTAGAACAACAGGGTCATTCCTAGTTGAAAGGG
>BQIW01000134.1 GCA_021604105.1 Nitrospirales bacterium
AGGGAAAAAGAATCGGTTATTAAAAAACTTGAAAATCAGACATGTTCGAGGGGAATGACCAGGCTTGCGCTGGTGATGGGAACGGCTATTCTTTCAACAGGACATACAATTGACCATGCTGGATTTTCATATCCTCGACACCCTTCGAAAATTGATCCCAAAATCCGCCTGAGTCACCATATTCCTCCACCAGGTTGGTATTTTTGATATCTCCCCACCAGGCACTGGGAAGCGGAATGCCACCGAGACTGATACCCCGCATCGCCACCACAGGCATCCCATCGGCATAACTCAGCTCCAGTCCAAAATTAAGTTTCAACATCTTTCCACCCACAATGGGCATCTCATGGTTAATCGGGACCACCAGTTGAACACTCAGGAGATCGTCCGCCATATCAACAGCCATATGCCTGGCCATATACGAATCGGTGGCAATCAAGGCATTCACTTCCCGCTCGGTTAACTGAATCTCCCGATTCGCATCTATTTCAGAATACGGCACTGGCTCAAGGGCCTCGTCTGGTGTAGACGGGGAAGGTTGGGACTGGGATGAAGAAGCGGCATCAGCCGTCTGAAGCAAGTGGGCCATTTTGGCATTCAGAACCTGCTGCTCCGATTCAGCCAATCGGGTCGGTTGAAACATTGTGGCATACACGTACTGGTTCATCCACCATATGACACCCAACCCCGTGGCCATCACCGCAAGCCCGACAAAAAGAATAACCTGTTTTCCACTAAACTTTCGCCGAGAAACCGCGACCTGAGATGTCTCAATATTCATCGCCTCTCCCCTTCCAATATGACAATCCGGCAGAAGACACGCATGCCGACCTCTGAATACTCAACGCTCGCCTCTCTTGGCTCTTTTGCAGTAAGCTTTCTGAGCCTCCCCATCTATTCTACCGCAAAATTTTATTAGCGATACCGGATAGATGAAACCTGTGGAGAACAGACGGTGGGATTCGGATTGTTTGGGAGAAAGAGGAAAATAGGCGGACAACCCCGTGCACGCATGAGTTGGAAAATGCGGCTCATCCCGCTCGTCCTATTCGCGATATACGGATTGTACTTCTACGTCTCGAATCAAGAAACGGTTCCACTCACGGGCCGATCGCAATTGGTGGACATAACTCATGAGCAGGAAATGGCCCTGGGACTTCAGTCCTATCAAGAAATTCTCAGTCAAGCGGAGGTCATTCCTGAAGGCCAGGTCGTGGATCTGGTCCGAACCATCGGCCGACGGCTGGCAAATGCGGCAGCCGATGTGGATCCCGGATTCGAATGGGAATTTAATGTCATTGACTCACAACAGGCCAATGCCTTTGCCTTACCAGGTGGGAAAACCGCCGTATATACCGGGCTCATTCCAGTTGCGGAAAACCAGAATGGATTAGCCGTCGTCATGGGCCATGAAATCGCCCATGCCATCGCGCGGCATGGCGCCGAGCGCATGGCGCATCAAAAATTAGTCCAGATGGGCACCATCGCCGCCACGGTGGCCGTCGGCGATATGGATTACGACACACAAAGAATGGTCATGGGCGCATTGGGAGTCGGCGCACAATATGGCGTCCTCCTCCCCTTTTCCCGCGACCACGAGTCCGAAGCCGATTACATGGGCCTGTTGTTTGTCGCCCGTGCCTGTTTCGATCCGACGGAAGCCCCAAGGCTGTGGGAGCGCATGGGAGAAATGAGTCAAGGGAAACAGCCTGCCGAATTCATGTCCACCCACCCCAGCCACGGGACCCGCATCAAACAATTTCAAGAATGGATGCCCGAAGCCCTCGCCCTCCGCGAAAAGCACTGCAGCACAACCTCCCAGTCTTCATGAAAATTCTCTATCGAAAATATTCACAATCCTAACGACTCGCCACTTTTCCTCCTCCGACGCCTGCTCCCTGGCCCTTGGTCGGACGCTCTCATCCACCCGCAGACCCTGTTCGAGCCCTTCGACCCGACTCAGGACAGGCTCCGCGAGTTGGGCTGCCCTCCCCAAGTTCGCGTCCGCCCTCTCCGATTTTGCCAGGGAGGGCGTCACGGGTTTTGGCTACTTTTGCCCGACCAAAAGTAGCTCGGCTGCCGGGCCGAAACCCGGCAACACTCGAATATGCGAAGTAATACCAGATAATAAAATGATGCGTTCAAATCTGTGAGTAATTATTCGGAAATACTATTGGGTGGAGGAAGAACTAGGAGCTAAAAATTGAAGGGCAGCCGCAAACGTCCGATAGTCTCGTAGATCAATTTTTCCATTGTCGAAAGGGAGCGACACCCGAGGCAATACGGATTGGATTAAACTCCGATACGTGGTGAACCACTCACAAGCTTTCTGATAGGCGTCCTGAACCTCAGGGTGATTCTGCCACGGCTGGAGGTTAAGTTCATCGTTAAAGAGTATTTCCAACCAAAGCAACCGTCTGGCCCGGGGGAATTGAAGAATCGCCTCAACAGTATTCAACCCCGTATAGGCCGGTAAAATTTTAAGGGCTGGAGATGAGGAGGGAATTGAATTGTTCGGCATCCCGGCAAGTGTAAGCCAATAAGGCCTTTCCATCAAGCTCAAACTCTAGCTCCGGTTACAGCGACAAAACCAGATTTTCTCGTTTTTTTTCCCCAGTTCTGGGATGAGAAAAATGGTTGACATTATTAGGGGTGGTGTCTAATTTCCTATCCACATGCCGTCTACATTCCCTCTAACCCAATTATCTACTTTAATTCAATATAATCCCCTAATTTAACTTAGATAGAAATCGTCATGTCCTCCACGGAAGCCATAGCTCGGGATAAGATCAACGAGCTCCTCGACGCATTAGGCGACAAGTTCGAAAAGTGGAGACGTGACCCATGGTTGTAGAATCCAACTTTACAAAAGAGCTTGAGGCGAAGGTTGCCCAACAACTCAACTGGCAACGGGTCGGCTATCTACTCGGTGCGGGTTCCTCGTACCTCAACGGTAACGGCTACCCACTCGCATTTGAGCTGTGGGATCTCATCAAAGGCTCCATCAAGGACGAAGCCAAGCGCGATGACATTCAGGCCAGGCTTGATGGTACCGCAAATGGGCTGGAGCAGGCTTTGGATCTGTTGGACGACGGAGGCGCAACCGATACCCCGTACCGACACATAGTGACGAACGCGCTGGCGCAATTGTTCATGGTCAAAACTCCGCCCCTTGATCTACATGGTGAGTTTGTCCGCCGCATCGCACAACGTGGGCAGCCGGGTGTCAAAGTGTTTAGCCTCAATTACGACCCACTCATCGAGCGCGCGGCAGCACATATTCGGGTACGGATAGTCGACGGCTATCTCGGCGCAGAGCAATCGTACTTCGACCCCGCAGTATTTTCGGAACGGATTGGGCGCATTCGCGGAACGTACAAGAGTAAGCAGTTCGACGAGACAGTGAAGCCTATTCACCTGCTAAAGCTCCACGGATCGCTCGGTTGGTACGAGTGCCCCACCAACGGTGTTCGCCGATGCAGTTTCGGCACGGAACCTCCGGTTGGGACGAAAAGACTCATGGTTCCCCCGCAACGCAGGAAGGCAGCTGACACGACGAACCCTCCGTACTCCGCGCTTTGGTCGGCATTTCGCGGTTGCCTGGCACACAACGACACGCCCATCAACCGGCTCGTGTGCATTGGGTACAGTTTCGCCGATGAGCACGTGAATGCCGTCATTGAAAATGCGCTTGCCCGAACGGACTTTACGGTATTGATTTTCACCAAGAAACTTGGCGCGACTGCATGGTCTCGCTGGAGCGCCAAGACCAACGTGATTGTGGTCACCGAAACACAATGCTCACTGAAAGGCACCACAGGGCCTGGACATACCGACCTGTGGAGCTTTGAACGTCTAGCCAAGGAGGTATGACCAATGCTGGAATCCGCCAGCACAGTGATCGGATACGTCATCGATGTTCAGGCAAATGTACTTACGGCCTCTCTCATTGAAGATGATCAGGGATGCGCGCCAACCGTCACGATTGGCGATGAGGACATTCTTGTAGGACAGATCGGCTCATACGTTGGCATCCGGCAGAACGATGTGAACATCGTCGCCATCGTAACTCGCATGACGGAGCATGAAGCGCTGGCCGGGCCGACGATTGAGACACCAGGCGAAGATACCGCACGATTACCATTTGCCAAGCGGATCGGGCGGCTAACGCCGATTGGCTCCATTTGCGCCAATGGGCGGTTTGACCGTGGGGTCGGTCGATATCCGACAACTGGAGCCGAAGTTCACGCGATCGGCTCTACAGACATCGCCAAGATGTTCGAGCGCTTTCAGGCGAAGGACTTTTCCGTGGGGACGGTGGCGACTCATCCGTCGCTCAAAGTTTGCCTCGACCCCTCCAATTTATTCGGGCGCCACTTCGCGATTCTTGGGCAAACCGGATCGGGGAAGTCTTGGACGGTTGCTGCTTTGGTTCAGCGGACAGTCGCAGTCATGCCCCGCGCCCATATCATTATCTTAGATCTGCATGGGGAGTACTGCTGGAAGCGGGAGGACGGGAGCCGGCATTACGCATTCGCAGAGACGATTGTTAGACACGTTGATGCAAGAGAGTTAGAGATCCCCTACTGGCTCATGACATATGCGGAACTCTGTGAACTGTTGATTGAACACAGCGAGCGCGAAGCGACAAACCAGACAGCATTTTTCCGAGACTGTCTCATTGAGGGGCGACAGGCGGAAAATCTCTCGACAACTTCAGCGCTTGGGCTACCAAGGGTGACCGTTGATACACCGATATACTTCCCCTTAGATAGCCTGATCGACAAGGTGCGAGCAAAAAACGTTGAGCGCGTCGGCGGTCGACAGGGGCCGATGTTCGGCGACTTTGATCGTTTTCTGATGCGTATTGAGAGTAAGCTCAACGATACGAGGTACGACTTCCTTCTGAAGCCAACCAAGCGCACCAGTTCCGCGTCACTATCAGCGATGTTGCGCGATTTCGTGGGGCTTGGTAGCCAGAAGGCGGCAGTCACAGTAATCGACCTGTCATCGGTGCCATTTGACGTGCGCCCCACGGTGGCGGCACAGATCGGCCGCTTGGCATTCGAGTTCAACTACTGGAACCCCAACTACCGCGAGTTCCCCATTCTCCTGATATGCGAGGAGGCACACGCCTATATTCCCCGTGCGAGCGAAAGCCAGTTCGCGGGCTCCCGGAAGTCGATGGAACGAATTGCAAAGGAAGGCCGCAAGTATGGCGTCGGTTTGGCAGTGGTCAGCCAGCGCCCCCACGAAGTCTCTGAAACTGTTCTTGCCCAATGCGGGACGTTCATCTGTCTACGAATCACAAATCCCGACGATCAAGCCTACGTCCGTAGCCTCGTTCCCGAAAGTGAGGGAGACTTGGTTAGCGTCCTTGCAGGCTTGGGACGGGGCGAAGCATTGGTCCTCGGGGAGGCCGTCCCACTTCCGACGCGTCTTCAGTTCGACAAACCAAACCCGACGCCTAACAGCGATGACGTGGACTTCTACGCAAAGTGGAAAGACGGCCAGACGGACCTGGATGTGGACACCATCGTGAAGCGGTGGCGTAGTCAAGAACGATGAATCGTCTAAAGTGGAAGCGGCTGAAATCGGGAATTAGCTACCACTCTCCGTTAAGAGGTAGAAGGGGAGGAAATACATCATTCCTGTGGGCTTTTTTTTTGGAGTCCACGGGCAGGTAAAACCTATTATATGATAGCCAGCAAATGCCCCCACGCTTAATGCCCATCAAACCATGCTAGAAAAAACTTACTCAGCGAACTCTACTTGCATCACCTGGGCACAGATCCTTCGCCGCTGGCTCAGTATGACAACTTGGGGAAGGGTGAACTGAGCCAGCAAGTTTTTCGCTAAAGCTTGAATGGTGAAATCGATGTTTTGCAGACGATGAGTTCCTTGAAGATTCCCGCACCAACGCTTAAAGTATGGGCGTTCCCATCGCCCGGTTTCATGTATGCGTTCCTTCACGTCAATCTCGCTGACTGTCCTGACCACCACTGCAACCCGGAAACTGAACCCGTTCCCTGCACATGAAGAAAGACCTCTCAGGCCAACTGGTGTTTTCGCCGAGCGATCTTATTTGCTATCTGGCCTCACCATTCGCGTCCTGGATGGAACGATATTTTTTGGAGAATCCCGGTGCCATCACGCCTGATGAGGAAACCGAGGATGGACAACTGATCGCGCAAACCGGCGCACAGCACGAACGCGCGGTGCTTGATGAGTTTAAATCATCTGGCGCCAACCTGGCCGAAATTCCAAGGACCGATCCTACCGTTGCCCGGACAACGACCCTCTCCGCAATCAACGCAAACGTCCCCATTATCTACCAGGCCTTTTTGGAGCATGAACCGTTCGCCGGGTTTGCTGATTTTCTTCTGCTCGATGAATCTGGACACTACCAAGTGTGGGACACGAAACTGGCCCGCTCACCCAAGCCTTATTATGCGATTCAACTTTGTTGCTATTCGGAGTTACTCGCCGCTGCCACTGAAGCCCCGATGCCGGAAAAGTTCGGACTCATCCTCGGCACCAAGGAACGGGTTGAATTTCGGATCGAAGATTTCATCCATTACTACCGCCGAATAAAAATGAATTTCCTGACCATGCAGAAAGGCTTCACCGGGAACATCACGGATCGCCCGGAACCTCTACCGCGAGCCGATCACGGCCGATGGACTTCTCATGCCGAAAAATTCTTTCAGGACACGGACCATCTCGTGCAAGTGGCCGGAATCACCGTGGGCCAGATTAAAAAACTGAAGAAGGGTGGAATCGCTACGGTTGCCGATCTCTCCACAGCCTCAGGCACGTCCATTCGCAAACTGGCTGCCGACTCACTGGAAAAGCTCGTCGCTCAGGCGCGTCTGCAGTGCCAAACCAGGGCCGACCGGATCGTGAATCCCGATGCCCCGCCGCGCTATGAAGTCCTGCCTTCCATTGGTACGAATGGCGAACCGGTGGGCCTGGCCGCTCTTCCACTGGATCATCCGGCGGATGTCTTTTTCGACATGGAGGGGTACCCGCTGGTGCCTGGCGGACTGGAATATCTGTTTGGAGTCTGCACGCGACACGGGCAACCCGATTCATTTGAGTTCATGGACTGGTGGGCACACAACCGGGAGGAAGAACAGTTCGCCTTTGAGGGCTTCGTGGACTGGGTCTTCAATCGATGGCAGCGTAACCCCGGCATGCACATCTACCACTATGCGCCCTATGAGGTCAGCGCGGTGCGCCGATTGAGCACCCGTCACGATACCCGTCAGGACGAGGTGGATGCGCTGCTCCGGCACGAGGTGTTCGTTGATCTTTTTCAGATTGTCCGACACGGCCTGCGCCTCGGCGAAAATAGCTACTCACTCAAGACAGTCGAGCGCCTTTACCGACCGCAACGCGCCACCGAGGTGGCCACAGCGGCTGACTCGATCGTGCAATACGCCAGGTGGATCGAAAGCCAACAGCCGGGTGATTGGAATCACAGCCCCATCCTGAAAGATATCCGCGACTACAACCAGGACGATTGCACATCCACGGCAGAGTTGCTGCAATGGTTACGGAAAGTGGTCGTCGAACATCAGATCACTGCGGTCGCCCTGGATTCCGAAACGGCTCCGTCGGCGCCAAAAGAATTGCCACCGGAGGTCGTGACGCGATTGGAGACTGCTGCACAGCTTCGCACGCAAGGAGATGCCATCTCCCTGATTCTTGCCGATGTGATCGACTTCCATCGCCGTGAAGAAAAGCCCATGTGGTGGAGAATGTTTGACCGTGCCACCGCGACACCCGAAGAGATCCGTGATGACCCGGCCTGCCTCGAGGGGATTTGCGCCGTGGGAACTCCCATGCCCGAAAAACTTTCGTTGGTCCAAACCTATTCCTTTGACCCTTCCCAGGAATGCAAACTAGCTGCCGGGGACAAATCCAAAGTGATGTTCACCCATAACCTGAATGCAAAATTCACCCTCTTGGAGCTGGATATATCCACGGGCAGTCTGTGCCTCAAGATCGGCAAGAAAGCTCTGAGCGAGAAATTTTTCGGCGCGTTCCCCTCGCAGGGTTCACTGCTTCCGGATGAACATGTGTCGGCCTCAGCCATTCAGCTTGCGCTGACGGAAGTGATTTCCAGACACGTATCAGGGAGCCTTGATGCTCCGGTGTCTGCCCTCCTGAACCGGATGCCGCCCGTCACACCGCTGCAACAAGCGGGTGAAACGCCAACCGAAGCGGCCATCCGGATTGCCGGGTCGATGGGCGGTGGATGCCTGGTCATCCAGGGACCTCCCGGAACCGGCAAGACATTCACCGCTTCACAGGTCATCACATCGCTTCTCGCTTCCGGCAAAAAAATCGGTGTCGCATCCAACAGCCACAAGGCCGTGATGAATCTTCTCACCGCCTGCGGCGACGCCGCTCAAGAGAGTGGTTCTCAGCTCCAGGGCATAAAAGTCGGAGGGGACGCCGAAGATCCATTGTTTACCTGCAACCCCGGCTTGCAATACCTCAAAGACGCCACCTCCGCGCACCAGGCTTACACCGGCGGAGTTGTCGGCGGAACGGCCTGGCTCTTTACCAGGCCTGAGTGGGAAGGCGCACTTGATTTCCTGTTTATCGATGAAGCCGGACAGGTTGCCCTGGCCAACGCCATCGCGATGGCTCGATGCGCGAAGAACCTTGTGCTCCTGGGTGATCAGATGCAACTTGAACAGCCTGTGCAAGGCTCCCATCCCGGAGATGCCGGTCTTTCCGCCCTTCAATACGCGCTCAAAGACCTGGAAGCCAGCCAACCCGACTCCCCTATCATGCATGCCGTGATACCTCCGGACTATGGGCTTTTCCTCGGCGAATCCCGCCGTATGCATCCGGCCGTCTGCCGCTTCATCTCGGAGAGCATGTATGAGGGCCGCCTTCGGTCACATGCCGCCTGCACCAGGCAGAAAATTGTGGTCCCGCCCGGCGCAAACGGCCTCATCGCCTGCGAAAACGGGATCCTGTTCAGCGGCGTGGAGCACGATGGCAATGTCCAACAGAGTGACGAAGAGATTGAACGGGTCACGGCGATTTATCACGCACTCCAAGGACGTCTCTACACCGACAAGGACGGCGTCACCAGCCCCCTGGCATTGGATGACTTCCTTTTCATCACCCCCTACAACGCGCAAGTCCGCGCGCTTCAGGTCGCCCTCCCAGACGGGGCACGCGTCGGAAGCGTTGATAAATTTCAAGGACAGGAAGCCCCTGTCTGCATCCTCTCACTCTGCTCCAGTTACGGGGAATACGGTTCACGCGGACTGGCCTTTATCCTTGACCGCAACCGTGTGAATGTGGCCATTTCACGGGCGCAATGCCTGGCCATCGTGGTTGCTGATCCCCGGATCGCCGGCACTCCCCCCGTCTCCCTGGACGACATGAAACTCATCAACCTGTTTTGCAAATTAACCGATACCTCCATATACACATGAAACGGCATCGCCTCTTCTATCCTTGGAGTACGTAATGAAGCCGGCTCCTTATTGAGTTCCCTGTTTTCTTATAGTTGCATCACGATAGAACCGTTGGGAAACCTTCAAGCTCTTCATTCATACCTGTAAGAGTATCCAGAGTGACAGGGCAGGCATACAATGAAGTCGCGATTGAGAGCCTAAAGACTGGGGAAATACTCTCCTTATGAAGGGAATTGGATTATCATAGACAGGCTTTAACGCTTAATTCGTACTTTTTTAAATGAAGACGTGCCAAACACCTTAGCCCACATCGGAGTGCAAGGCTTTCTGAATCAGGCAGTCAAACCTGAGATCGACCCAAAACTGGTGTGCCTGGGGTGTTTGCTTCCGGACATCCCATGGATTTTTCAAAGAGTCCTATTGGGAATCATGCCGGGAAGCGATCCTTATACCATTCGACTCTACTGTATCGCCCAAGCATCCCTATTCGTCACGTTGATATTATGCGGAGCCTTGGCTTTCCTTTCCAAAACGCCTAGAGCCGTGTTCATGATTCTCGGCGTCAACGTCCTCCTTCATCTGGTGCTTGATGGCCTTCAAACCAAATGGGCCAATGGCGTCCATTTCTTTGCCCCACTCTCATGGGACTTATGGAATGTGGGGTTATTCTGGCCGGAAAGTCTTCCAACCTATATCATGACCGGGGGAGGCTTACTCTATATAGGATGGCAATGGCGAAAGGGAATATCACAGCCGCTTCCAATCTCGACCTGGTCTCCTTTCAAAGTGGGGATATCGGCGTCGTTACTCCTACTGTACTTTGCGCTGCCTTTGGTTCTCATTGAGGGACCTCGAAACGCCGATAACCATTTCGTCCGAACACTTGAAGAAATGGAGGCTCGTCCAGGACGTCCTCTGGAATCGGATCGATCTTCCTATGTGAAAACCCCGGCAGGCGATATGCTTGGTCTCTTCAATGGTGAAGAAATCAAGAGCGCTCAAGAAATTCTAGATCACTCCGCTTCAGTTTCGATTCGTGGACGTTTTGTCACGCCCACTCAACTGAAGGTTCTTGAATTTCACGAACATTCCAGTTGGTTCCGTGATACGGGCAGTTACCTGGGTATCCTCCTACTTGTCGGCATGTGGGTGGGAGCTTTCCTGAAACAAGAGCTGTTCCCCTCTTTAACCAAGTCCGGTC
>BQIW01000135.1 GCA_021604105.1 Nitrospirales bacterium
CCAAGGATAATATGGAAAGGAATGCCTAGCAAATCCGCATCATTAAACTTCACTCCACCTCGTTCCTCACGGTCGTCAAGTAACACCTCTATGCCGTTTTGAGAAAGGTTCTGATAAAGCTGCTCGGAAGCTTGACGTACCTTTTCTGATGCGGTGACTGAAAGAATGTGGACCTGAAAGGGGGCAATGGGCATGGGCCAGCAGATACCTTTGTCGTCATGGTTTTGTTCAATGGCTGCTGCCGCTGCTCTGCTGACACCAATGCCATAGCATCCCATCAGAGCCGGAAGCTTCTGACCTTGAGCATCGAGAAAGGTTGCCCCCATTTTTTCACTATATTTCGTCCCTAGCATAAAGATATGCCCCACCTCAATTCCTCTGGCAGTCTGGAGTGCCCTGCCTCCACGTGGGGAAGGATCGCCAGCCTGGGCTTGGCGGAAATCTCCTATGTTATCAATGGCAAAATCCCGGTCAATATTGACGTGAAGAAGGTGAACGTCCGGTTCATTTCCACCCACAATGAAATTGCTCAACACAGCCACGGCCTGGTCAGCCAGAATTCGAATGTTCTGAAGACCGATCGGTCCGACAAATCCGACCGGGGCCGTTGTGAAGCGGGCGACCAATTCCGGAGCCGCCAAAGATAAGTCATGGATACCAAGGTGCCTTTGAATTTTGATTTCGTTCGCTTGATGGTCCCCTCGAATCAGGACTGCTGTTATTTCATCTGTGCCAGTTTGATATAGGAGGGTTTTCACTAAGTGGGAAGGAGGAACGCTAAGTAAGGCACACACTTCTTCAACGGACTTGGCTTTGGGTGTGGAAACCTTTTCTAACGGTAGGGGAGGCTCACGTTTCCCGACGGGCGATGGAGCAATCTCCGCCCGCTCGACATTGGCCGCATAGTGCGTATCCGGATCAAAAACGATGAGTTCTTCGCCGGTATTGGCTAGGACCATGAATTCGTGAGAAGAGATGCCACCGATCAAGCCGGTATCGGCTTCCACTGGACGAAACTCGAGACCCATGCGAGAAAAAATATGACAATAGGCGTCGTACATGTTTTGGTACGTATGTTTGGCTCCTTCCGCATCCTGATCAAAGCTATACGCATCTTTCATGATGAATTCACGCCCTCGCATGATGCCAAACCTGGGGCGAATTTCATCGCGAAATTTCGTTTGGATTTGATACAGAGTGACGGGCAATTGACGATAAGAACTGACCTCTCGACGGAATAAATCAGTGACCACTTCTTCGTGAGTAGGCCCCAGGCAAAAGTCCCGCTCATGGCGATCATGTAATCGGAATAGTTCCTTTCCGTAAAAATCCCAGCGATCTGTTTCTTTCCAAAGTTCGGCCGGGGAGAGAATCGGGAGTAACAGTTCTTGCGCTCCTATCCGGTTCATCTCTTCGCGAACAATGGTCTCAATTTTCCGAATGACTCTCAATCCAAGAGGAAGGTAGGAATAAATACCGGCGGCGACTTTTCGGATCATTCCGGCGCGAAGCATGAGCCGATGGCTGACCACTTCGGCTTCCCCGGGATCCTGTCGCATCGTTGGAATTAATGATTGTGATACACGCATGAAGACACCTGGTTATATGGTTAAGGATAGACTGAGTCGCAGGGAGCATTCACATGGATAGCAAAAGGCAGTGAGACGTTCAACTGGGTGGAATTATTGGAGTAGGCGACTAATGTCATTCCATGTCGCATAGGCCATCAGGAAGACCAACAAGACCAGCCCAATTTGTTGGGCCATTTCTCTCGATCGGTCACCTAACGGGCGACCTAAAATCCCCTCGCAGGCAAAAAAGAAGAGATGTCCCCCATCAAGAATGGGAATGGGTAACAAATTCAAAATTCCCAAATTAATACTTAAAATCGCAATAAGCCACACGACGCTGGCAAGGCCCTGTTGGGCTTGTTCGCCTGACACGCTGGCAATCATCAGGGGTCCACCTAGATGCTTTGACGAAATTTCTCCCGTCAAGAGTTTGTATAACCCAATAACGGTGAGTTCACACCATTTCCATGTAGCCTTGAGTCCATCCCAGGGGGCAAGGAAGAGAGAGGTGCTCTTGAGCACGGTACCCCCACCGGCTAGTTTTATCCCGATGCGGCCAACCGTCGTGGTTTCCCCATCGGAGGAGGTAATGGTCTGGGCTTCAGGAGTGATGCGAAGGGAGATTATCTTCCCGCCGCGATCAACCCGGACTTCCAGAGGGGTTCCAGGGTGTTGGCGAACGATTTCGGTCATCTGAGACCAAGTGACAATCGGCGTATCATTAATTTGGATAATTCGGTCATCTTGTTGGAGACCCGCCGCCATGGCAGGAGTGTCCGGCATGACTCCCCCGACAAGCGGAGCATGATCCTCAATGCCCAAGGTATACTGAGGTTCGTCCTCGCGGTCAGGCATCATTTGAACGGTTGGAGTGATGATCAGCGTTTTAACGCTATTTCCCCGAATGACATCCAGTGTGAGGGGACGCCCGTGGGCCTTGCCGACCTGTTGGTATAGTTCACCAAGGGTCGAAATGTCTTCTTCATTAGCCCTGATCACGCGATCACCGATCTGTAATCCGGCGGTTTCGGCTGGGGAGCCGGGAGTGATCGCTTCAATGACCGGTGTGATGTTGTCGATGCTGGGCACAAACAAGGGTGATCCCAAGGCCAGCATTCCCGTAAAGATCAGGTAGCTGAGAATAAAATTGAATCCGGGACCAGCTGCTACAATCAACGTTTTGTGGGGAAGCGACTGGTGAATGAAGGATTCACGTTGTTCAGCTGGTGAAACAGCCTCTGTCCCTTCCTCTCCATATAATTTGACATATCCCCCAAGAGGAATCGCTGCCAGAAGATATTCTGTCTCGCCAATCTTGCGCCCAAAAAGTTTTGGGCCAAATCCGATGGAAAATTTGAGGACCCTGACTCCCACCCAGCGAGCGGCCAGATAATGGCCGTATTCGTGAAAAGTCACAAGGACTCCCAGGACGACAAGGAACCACCATAACTTTTGCCCAAATAGAAAGATGGAATCTGGAGAAAATGACATGAGGTTATTCATGGATGTTTATCGCGGGTTCATATTGGGGAAGAGGAACAGGGTTTCATCATTTCTATGGCTGTGCGTCGGGCCCATTGGTCTATTTCCAAGGCATCTTCAATGGATGTGACCGGAGTCGCGTTATAGGCATTCATGGTTTCCTGAATAACTCTGGGAATATCCAAAAAGGCAATTTGTTCCTTTAGGAAGGCATCTACGGCGATTTCATTTGCGGCATTTAATGTGGGTGGAAGTCCGTCCGCTCCTGCCAGTGCGTCATAGGCTAACTGGAGGCAGGGGAATTTTTCCGAATCAGTTGGATGAAACGTAAATTTCCCAATTTTTCCTAAATCCAGGAGTGGAGGATTTAAAGGAATACGTTCCGGGTATTTGAGAGCATAAGAAATTGGTGTTCGCATGTCCGGGTGCCCTAATTGCGCGATGACCGACCCATCACAATATTCTACCAAAGAGTGGATAATACTTTCTCGGTGAATGACGACATCAATTTGATCATGAGGGATGTCAAAGAGCCATCGGGCTTCAATCACTTCCAGGCCTTTATTCATCATGGTGGCGGAGTCGGTGGTGATTTTAGCACCCATTTTCCAGTTTGGATGTTGCATCGCTTGTTCGGGGGTCACGTGTTCCAGGTCATTGATGGGCCAATCCCAAAATGGCCCGCCGGAAGCGGTTAACACGATCCGGCGAATATCTATCTTTCGGTGGCCTTCCATTGATTGAAAAATGGCACTATGTTCGCTATCGATGGGAAAAATAGTGACGCCATGTTTGTGAGCTTCCAGTTGCATCAATCGGCCTGCCATGACCATCGGCTCTTTATTGGCAAGCGCAACTGGCCTGCCTGATTGAATGGCTGTCAAAGTTGGTTTGAGCCCTGCTCCACCGACGATCGCAGAAATCACTAAATCACTTTTCGATGCACCGGCGACCGCGCAGAGCCCCTGTTCCCCGTCCAAAATTTCCGTGGATGTGCGCCCCATCCGTGCTCGTAATCGATTGGCAGCATCCCCGCAGGAAAGGGCAACCACTTCCGGCTTGTAGAGACGGATCTGTTCCTCAAGGACCTGATCGTTTGATCCGGCGGCCAAGCCGACTACTTGAAATTCTTCAGGGAACCTGGAAATCACATCCAATGTACTGTTCCCAATTGATCCAGTAGATCCTAAAATGACGATGTGTTTCACCAGATTCTCTCCCCATGGTTGCGCACGGTCTGGGTATTAGGTTGATCCCGTGAAAATGACATAATAGTAAAAGGCCGGGCCGGTAAAGAGCAGACTATCCACACGATCCAATACTCCCCCATGTCCTGGAATGATTGTGCCTGAGTCCTTAATATTCACGCTACGTTTGATCGCGGATTCTGCAAGGTCACCAAGCGCTCCGATTATGGCCATGCCCATGCCGAGAATAGCGCATTCCCCCGGCGAGAAAAAGGGGAGAAACCAAAAGTGGCTGATGAGGCCTCCCAGCATAGAAAAAAGTATTCCTCCGATTAAACCTTCAATCGTTTTCTTAGGACTTAGAGCCGGTGCCAGGGCATGTCGTCCGAACGATAACCCTACGACAAATCCACCGGTATCAGCCAACCATGTGATCGCTAAGACAAAAAAGATCAAGGCGATTCCATGAGGTAGCTGCCGGAGAAGTATGAAATGTCCGAGTAACACCACGACATAAAGTATTCCAAAGGGATAGGCTGCCCATGAGGGAAGCCGTTGTCTCATGGCAGTTGGGGAAATGAAAAACCCTGTCAAAACAATCATAATGATTCCCAAGAGCCAGAGATTCCAGGTTTGGGAGTATCCGGTGTACATGGCAAGAAGGAGTATGACGGCACCTAGACAGGAGATCATTCTGGTAACAAGAGTGCCGGTTGGTCCGAAATAGAGCGTGAGAAATTCCCATAAGGCGAGGAGGGAAGCTGTACCAATCAGGAGAGAGAGCAGCCAAGGTGGGGAATAGCGTATTCCTGCGTAGAGCAAAGGAATAAATACGATTGCTGAGTAGAGGCGACGGGGATCCATTGTTTATTGGAGTAAAAGGAGCGGTTCGTCAGATAAACCAGAAGTAGGGTGCCGGGTATGCGGGAGAGTCACAGGCGGATTTATGGCCCAACTGGCTGAGTGATTCGGCCAAAACGGCGCTCTCGTTTTTGATAATCGAGCAGGGCGAGAAGAGTCTCAACGCGACGAAAATCAGGCCACAGGGTTTTGGTGAAGTAGAGTTCCGTGTAGGCAATTTGCCAGGGAAGGAAATTGCTGATTCGCATCTCGCCGGAAGTCCGGATGAGCAAATCGGGATCCGGTAGACCCCATGTGCTGAGATATTGTTCAAACAAGGACTCATCAATTTGGTCTGGTGTGAGCGATCCCATCTGCACCTCGATCGCGACTTTTCGAACGGCATCGACAATTTCGGTTCGTCCTCCATAGCTGAGGGCGACGGCCAATGTACGCTGAGTCAGATGGCGGGTTTCTTCTGCGACTTCTAAGGCTAGCGACCGGACGGAAGGAGGCAGTTGTTCCAGCCGTCCAATTGGCAGGAATCGTACCTGGCGCTCCTGAAACCGTTGGCGTTCTTGATACAGGTACTGTTCAAGTAACCCCATAAGCAGTCGAATTTCGGAATGAGGGCGTTTCCAATTTTCCTGAGAAAATGCATAAATGGTGATATAAGGAATCGTGAGTTCATGCCCGATTTCCAGAACATCCTGAAGCGCCCTGAGCCCTTCTTTGTGGCCGGCAATTCGAGGCAACCCTCGTTGAGCCGCCCATCGGCCATTGCCATCCATGATAATTGCGATATGTCGGGGAAGGGAAGTGAGGTCCAGTTGACCCAGCAATTCGCCTTCAGCAACTTGTCTTGCTTCCACCGCGTGAAATTCATCCATGGAATAGTGCTGAAACCGATCGTAAGGGTAAGAACCGCGTGGGATTTCTAAAGAAAGATTCTTGGAGTTAGATATATTATCACAACGATTTCAGTCTAATAATGAAAGCGATTCTTGTCAAATTACCGGCTAGACTATCTTCATTGGGAGTGTTGAATAATAAGGATGTTCAAGGGCAAATTTGCACAGGATGAGATTCCTCATCAACGGCTCCGGGTCGGTTCAAAAAAGTCCGTCCAGCAAGGCCGCAGACGTTTTTATGCGCGGAGCGTACGCTGAGTACGTGAGCACGGGAAAATGGCGAGAACGCCGCTGGCGGCTTTTTTCAACAGACCCTCATTGGAAATTGCACCTACCTGGGAGATGGGCTATACTTAAAACTTGTTTCTTTAATTACGTACTTTGTTGTAATTGATGTCTATGGTACCCAGCCTTTCAGATTTTTCACTCCAAGAAAAGGATGTCCTGCAGGCCTTAAATAAGGCCACAGCTCGTGGTGTGGATTATGTGGATATGTATGTCGAGTCCTGCGTGACCGATTCCGTTTCTATGGAGGAAAGCCTCGTCAAACGTGCGGTCAAAAGTATTTCCCAGGGAGCAGGTGTTCGAGCGGTGGCCGGGGAACGAACGGGGTTTGCGTATTCGGATGATTTATCTGTTCGAGACCTGGAAATTGCGGCTGATACGGCACGCTATATTGCCGATTCTCCTCAAGGGAACAATCCCATAGCCGTCACTCATCGTTCTCAACCCTCACAGAATCTCTATCCGTTATCACAGCCGCTCACCGATATTACGACAGAAGCTCGGGTTGACTTACTGAATGAAATTGACGTGGAAGCCAGACGATATGACCCCCGAATTACTAAGGTCATGGCTTCTTTTAATACGGAACAGAAAATATTCTTAGTCCTCAACTCCCAGGGGCAACTGGTGGGAGATGTGCAACCTCTCTCTCGTCTTCAAATTTCCTGTATTGCTGAAGATGGGTCCAATCGCCAGGTTGGGTCCTTTGGGGGAGGGGGACGAGTCGGATTTGCTTTCTACCTGGAGCAGAATCGCGCGATGGAGTTTGCCCGGGAAGCTGCGCGTCAGGCAATAGTGAATTTAGGGGCTGTGGAAGCTCCGGCTGGCACCATGCCCGTTGTTTTAGGTGGGGGATGGCCGGGCATTCTGCTTCATGAAGCGATCGGACATGGATTGGAAGCGGATTTTAATCGTCGCAAAACCTCAGCCTTTAGTGATTTAGTGGGTAAATCCGTCGCATCCGAATTATGCACAATAGTGGATGACGGGACGCTCCCATTTCGGCGTGGTTCTATGAACATTGATGATGAGGGGACGCCGACGTCACGAACCATGTTAATTGAAAAAGGTATTTTGCGTGGCTATATCACGGACCGGCTGAATGCCCGTTTGATGGGCATTCCGTTAACAGGGAATGGAAGACGGGAAGATTTCCGGAGTATTGTTCTTCCACGTATGACGAATACTTTTATGATGGCGGGAGAATCCGATCCACAGGATATCATTCGGTCGGTGAAAAACGGATTATATGCCGTGTCATTTGGGGGAGGGCAGGTTGATATCACCAGTGGAAAATTCGTTTTTTCCGCCAGCGAGGCCTATCTGATCGAAGATGGGAAGGTGACCAAACCGGTTAAGGGCGCGACGTTGATCGGGAATGGTCCTGATGTGCTCAAAAAAGTTTCGATGGTTGGACATGATATGAAGCTAGATGAAGGAATTGGAACCTGTGGAAAAGATGGACAATCGGTTCCGGTCGGTGTGGGACTTCCTACCATTAAAATCGATGAAATGATCGTCGGTGGCACCGCGATGGGCTGATGGATAACCTTCCTGTTTTGTTTCTCCTCATTCACTAATGTCAAATCTACCCCTCACACATGGTGACCGTTTCCCGGAGTTGGCGGCGACGGTTCTGAAGCGAGCCAAGACTTTAGGAGCGACGGAAGCGGACCTTCTTGTAGCGGAAGGCGATTCAGTCTCGGTGCAGGTGCGGATGTCAGAGGTGGATCGACTCTCTAAAGCCCGTGAAAAGGTCTTGGGGATTCGGGTGTTTTTTGGCAAACGTTCAGCCAGTTCTTCCACTTCGGATTTTTCCAAAGCCTCGTTGGATCGTTTGGTCAGTGATACGTGTAGTTTGGCCAGAGCGGTGGTTGAAGATGAAACTTCAGGCCTGCCAGCACCGGATCAAATGACGGTCGAAATTCCCGACATGGATATGAAAGATGATCGGCAATTGGCCGTTGATGAGGAAATAGATCTGGCAAAACGAACCGAACAATCGGCGTTTTCCGCGGATGCCCGCATCACGAATTCTGAAGGGGCTGAGTGTTCGGCCGGCTATGGATCGATTTTGTTGGCGAATTCCCATGGGTTTTTCGGATCGTACGCCAGTTCTTCCTATTCACTTTCCGTGTCACCCATCGCGTTGGACGGCCAAAATGGCGGTATGCAGCGGGACTATTGGTATTCTGTGAAGCGTAAATTCCATGAATTAGATAGTCCCGAAACGATCGGACAGGAGGCCGCCCGCCGTACCGTGAGGCGGCTAGGTAGTCGAACCATCGCGACACAAGAAGTTCCTGTAATCTTTGATCCGGAAACGGCCAAAGGCCTCCTGGGGCATATCTCATCAGCGGTATCCGGGTACTCCTTGTATAAGGGGGCCTCGTTTCTTTTGGGACAACTCGGGAAGTCTATTGCTTCAGATTTGGTGACAGTGGTTGATGATGGTCGGTTAGCTGGGGGGCTAGGGTCTCGACCCTTTGATGGTGAAGGGTTGCCCACGAGGAAAACCCTGGTGATTGATAAAGGCGTGCTGTCCAGTTATCTGTTAGATACCTATTCAGGACGAAAGTTGGGTATGGCATCCACGGGCAATGCATCAAGATCCGTGGGCGAAAATCCGACAGTGGGCGCCACGAATTTATTTCTCTCGCCAGGCGCATATTCACCAGATGAAATTCTCAAGTCAATGAAGCGAGGGTTGTACGTCACGGATCTGATTGGTTTTGGCGTCAACCTTGTCACGGGAGACTATTCAAGGGGAGCAGTGGGGTTTTGGGTTGAAAATGGAGAGCTGATCCATCCGGTGGAAGAAGTCACCATTGCCGGGAATTTACAACAGATGCTGAAGGATATTGAAATGGTCGGGAATGATTTAGCATTTCGGGGCCGGGTGGCCAGCCCTACCGTTAAAATTCGCAAGATGATGGTTGCCGGTCATTAGAGGAATACACGAGGAGAACTCATTCCAAAGTCTATCTATTACATATTTATGTTATGAAGTCAGAATGCGGCCCGAGGGCCCTAAGGAGTCAGGATGCCACTGGAAAAAGAGGATGGGGCGAAAGTTCTCCAGTTGATCACTTCCCGGTATAATGCACGGGAGTGGCGAAAGAAAATTGAAAAAACTTTAAGCCTGCCCCCCTCAGGGTTGAAAGACGAAGATCAACGCAAAGCGTTCCTTTATCTTAAAGTCGGGCTACAAGCCTACAAATCCCGCCGGGCGGATCCCCCTTCTTGGATTGTGGGCGGATTTGCCACCAAGGAAGTGATTGACCGGGCTTTGTTTAAACCCACGGTCATTGATCCAAGCTTTACCAAAGACCAGGTGACAGGGTTTTTTGGAGAAGATCCCGGTTCGGAAGTCAATGAGGCCTGGTGGGAAGACATGCTCGTCAATTGGTTTGAAGAACCAGAAGAAGAGGGGGAAGACGACACGGAGGACGAATCATCTGAGGAGTCAGAACTATCTGCTGAAGCCGGGGATGATTCCGACTCTAAAGAAAATCCATCTCACGCTAAAAAAACCACTACCTAAGTTATTTTCTCTCAGGCTTCTCTCAGGTCTCTTGTGCCTATTTTCAAAAGTAATGGCATGGAGAGACATCGTTCTATTCCGGCTCATCCGCTCTTTCCCTTTTCATCGTTGAAGGTTCCAGGGACACAATCAGGCTTCGTCTATCCTGTCCTGTATCGATTAAACTTCTTGGTCTGTCGGCTCATGTATGGTGTGGGGGTGATAGAGCCATCTCAGGTTCCCATAGACGGACCGGCGTTGATTGTCTGTGACCATACGTCAATGGGGGATCCATTGGTGTTATTGGCCACCGCAGGTCGTCCTATTCGATTCTTAATGGCGAAAGAGATCTATGCCCAGTCACACCTCCGTTGGGTATTTCAGGCGTTTCGTTGTATTCCGGTACAACGAGGGAAGCGGGATATTCGTGCCATTCGCACGATGTTAGAGGAGTTGGTAGCCCAGGAGGTGATTGGCCTTTTTCCAGAAGGCGGCCTGGATCGGCATCGTTTGGATTCGGGGCATTTGGGTGTTGGCTATTTGGCGATCAAGTCCGGTGCGCCTGTGATCCCGGCGTCTATTGTTTGGGACGGACCCCATTCGGTGACGTCGATGCTCAAAACGCTATTGGTTCCGAGTAAGGCCAGGATTAAGTATGGGAAACCCCTGAAATTCCAACAGGAGGTTCGTCCGAGAAAGGAATCCCTTCAATTGTGCACGAAGGAAATTATGAAGCAGATTGAAGTGTTGAGGGAAAGTAT
>BQIW01000136.1 GCA_021604105.1 Nitrospirales bacterium
GCCCTTGAACATAATTATTATTCAACACTCCCATAAAATAACTGGTCCTTTTTAAGATTGAGGGACCGCTCCGACAAAATTTTTGTGCGATTTGTGTCTGGGTTTGTTGTGCTGAAGCGTCTTTTTGAAGAATGCATGTTCAGCGGTCCCTGTTCTTCGTTGTCATATGCGTTCATATTGGAACCTATCATTCGTCAGAAAAACGGTGGCCTCTTCATATGCTGTGCCTGGGGAGAAACGTGAAGACGCAATCGTATGGTCCACCATTAATATATGCTTCATTCACATAATGTTTGAGGAAGGAAGTGGCACGATGTCAAGAACCAGAGTAGACACACAAAGACAGAAAGAACGAGGTCTCCGGCGAAAGTTTCCGTCAGGATGGTTGATGGGACTGGGCTTGGTAATCGTCCAACTCCTGGGAAATTTGACGACTTCTGCACCCGCGCAGGAATCAATCCGGTTCGATATTCCTCCGCAAGCTCTGAATACTGCACTCACCGCCTTTGCCGAGCAGAGTTCATGGCAATTGTTCTATAGCACGGAAATCGCCGAAGGACTTCAAAGCAAGGCTCTGTCGGGTGGGCATGAACCCGAATCCGCCTTGAAGCACTTATTGTCCGGGACGGGGCTGGCGTATCGTATAACGGCTCCCCAAGTGGTGACGATTAGCAAAGAAGGCAAATCTTCGGTTGTGCCCCCTTTGGTATTGGCGGATTCCTCCTCACAGCAGACCGCTGAAGCCGCCAGTGCCCAAACTGCGCAACCCAAGACCGTGAAGGTGCCGGAGATTGTGGTGAAGGATGTCCGTGATCGTCCGTACACCAACGAAGATGTGTCCAGCGCCACGAGAATTCCTGTTCCCGTTCAAGAGATGCCGCGGTCGGTTGAAACGGTGACAAAGGAGGTGATCGAGGACCAGAAAGTCATACGTATGAACGAAGCGCTGAGAAATGCGAGCGGCACGTATCAGTCCAGTACACAGGGCGGTCAAGGCGGGACCTTCACGATACGAGGATTCGCATCCGATCTGAATGTGTTCAAGAACGGCTTTCGGGACGACAGCACGTTTAGTTCCCGAGCGCAACGCGACATCATTAATCTGGAGAGCATTGAAGTGGTGAAGGGGCCGCCGTCCTATCTCTACGGGCGATCCGATCCCGGCGGTGTGATCAATCAAATTACGAAGGCCCCTTTGAAAAACGCCTACTATTCCGGCGAGATGATTGGCGGCAGTTACGAACTCTATCGTCCGACGGTAGAACTCGGAGGGCCGTTGAACCAAAGCAAGACGTTGACCTATCGGTTTAACGGCATGTTCGAATCGGCCGAAAGTTATCGAGAGGGAGTCAAGTCAAAGCGCGCGTTTATCGCACCAACATTCGGATGGGATATCGGGTCACGGACCACATTCCGGCTTGAAGGTGAATATCTCTATAATAAGGCTCCTATTGATCGGGGATTGGTGGCCATCGGTGACGGAGTTGCGCCGATCTCGATCAAGAGCTTTCTCGGCGATCCCACGAGAAAGGATGAAGTGAATAGCGGAAAGGTCACGGCAACAGTTCTGCACGAATTCAATGACATGTTCACATGGCGCTCCGCGTTCAGAGGATCCTGGACCAGCAGCCGATACGACAGCTTGGAGTCCTGGTTTTTAATTGGGGACGAAAATGATGGAATTCTTGATCTAGCGCGATTTAAGATTCCGACTGACGTTTCAAGCAACTATATGCAAAACGAAGTTCATGGTAAATTCTCAACCGGTTCGATTAAGCACAAGACTCTTATTGGCATCGAAATAGGCCGGGAGCATTCATCGGCGAAAGCGTTCTCGGATTTTGGCGGTGATACCACCACACCTGGAGCATTCAGCTATATTAATATCTTCGACACGTCTGACAAGCAGTTCGTAGATATCCCTCTTGATGAATTCAGCCATACCAAGCAAACCAACTACATATTCGGTTTTTATTTCGGCGATCAAATCGACCTTCTGGAAAACCTCCACGTCCATGGAGGCGGTCGGTTCGATATCTTTGAGCAGAAACTCACCAATCGCCCAACAGATTTTGATCCTGACACGAACAAGGATAAGCAAACAAAAAAGAGGTTCAGTCCGTCGGTGGGGATTACGTATCAGCCATGGAAGCCTATGGCCATCTACGCCAATTACACCGAGTCCTTCGTGCCCCAGGCCGTCGGATCGAGAGGGATCAACGGAGAACTTTTCGACCCTGAGCGTGGAAAGGCATGGGAAGGGGGATTCAAATTCCAGTTGTTTGACAACAAATTACGGACGACCATGGCTGTGTTTCAGATCGACAAGACGAATGTGTTGACGGCGGACCCTGCCAACGGATTTGCGTTTTCCAAAGCAACCGGCAAACAGCGAAGCAGAGGGTTCGAATTTGACATAGCGGGCACCATATTGCCTGGGTGGGAGATTATTGCCAACTATGCCTATACCGATACCCGTGTCCGCAAAGATGTCATGTTTAAGAAAGGAAGTCGAGTCTCCAACGTCCCGTTTAATCAAGGGAGTATTTGGACAACCTACTTTTTCCAAGAAGGCGTGGTGAAGGGCTTCGGGGCCGGAATCGGTCTGTATGCGCAAGGCGAGCGGAATGGTGTCTTCGAATGTGAGGATCCGGCTAATTGCCAAGCGCCTTTTGAAATGAAAGGCTATGTCAGAATGGATGCAGCCTTGTATTACCGGAAGCCGAACTTCTCTCATGGAACGAATCTGCTGGCTGCGGTGAATTTTACGAACCTTCTGGATCAACGGTACATGACCGGCAGCCAGAATTTTAGGGAAATCGTCTATACCGGTGCGCCTTTAACCGTGATTGGCTCAATCAAATTTGAGTTTTTCTAACCTTCCCTGAGGTGGCTCATAGCCATTACGGTGAGGAACCAGGAAGGTGAGTTGATGATTTAACACGTCCTTCTTTCCTTTACGGAACTCACATCTGAAGGAAAATCTTGCAATCCAGTCAGCCAGACATTGATGGGTTATAGAAAGGTGGGTTTTCTCTTTCGCTAAGAATTGGGCAAATCATCGTGCCTTGCTCTACTTCGATTCTGAAGAAGAAATTCCATTAACGGAAAAAGGATTACGGTCGATGAGGTAGAGCCCTGTGATTTCCTGAGTGAAAACCGTTCAATGGTTCAAAGACTCAGAAGTGTGACTGAATCTCGTGAATGAGAAGGGTCAGGAGCACTGAAACGAGGGAAAGGACTCCAAAAATCAGGGCAAGGCGTGGGGCATGTGAACGCACAACAATCAGCGTGAGTCCGCCTATGGACAGAAACCCTATCCATTGGACCGGGCCGAACGACCATCCTGCCGTGGCAATTGCCACAACCAGGGATAGTCCCAGGATCAGCCAACCCACGATTTTCAGTATCAGCCTGGCCAGGAACGAATTGGGAGGAAAGGAGGACTGTCCCAGCATGGCTTGATAGTGCTTCGGCATGCCCAGACACAACATCAGTAAACCACCATAGGAGAGTAGGAATACGAGAATGTCCATGTCAGGATCAGATCGTTTGCGTTTACCCGCCTGAGGTGACGGGGTGGGGGTTCAAAGGCCGAGATGACGCACGTGCGGATTGGTCAAGACGTCTGGCCGTCCATGCCAATCCCAATCCGCTCACGAGGAAGGAGAGGTCGAACCCTGCTACTTCCCACCGTCCTTGAGAAAGAGCATGAAGCAAGTGGCTCTCCGTGGTGATGGCGTTCACAATCGGGAGCAGTCCGAATAACATGGCCGCCATGGCGAGTTGCGTGGCCCATATTCGTACCGATGGACAGTGCCGGAAAAAATTTTTGAGTAGGGCATGCCCCAGGCACAGACTCCAGACTGTGAAAAACATTTGTAATTCAATGAATTCACGTGCAGGAAGCTCGGCAGGCAAGAGGCGATTGGCCCAAAAGAACGTCGCCGTGGCCACCAACAATCCTGCTACCGCCGCCACGTTGAATCCTTCCACGAGCTGATATCCCACTGTGTTGGTCGCCGTGTGACGGCCTTGCCGCTTGACGACCCAGAGGACCAACCCTGTGGCAATCATGGCGCTGGCCGCCAGGCCCATTCCAAAATACAGCCACCGCAGAGTGGAACTGCCGAATTGCACAAAGTGCAATCCGGAAAGGACTGACTGGGTCATATATGCCGGTTTGGAATTGATCCAAACGGTCCGGAGTGCACCGCTAGTCCCATCGAAAGTCACGCGGTCATTGTATAAGCTCAAGCGATCGTCCGACCGCCGATAGACGTGCACCAGCGCATGGCTATCGCCAGGATGACTCACCACAATCGACCGGGTCTGACCACCCTGCCAATAGCGCCTGGCCTGGCGTTCCAGGTCCCTCAATGAAACCAACGGGGCCTTGTGATTCGTTCTCTCCGGTTCAATGAACGATTCAGCCTCGGCCCAAAAGTCGTCCATATTACCATCATATTGAACCTGTATTCCCGCCGGCATATAGATCGACCAAAAGATCACGAGGCCGGTAAAAGTGATCATGAAGTGAAAGGGAAGGGCCAGGACACTTGTGACATTATGAGCATCCAGCCAGGCACGATGAGACGAGGCGCCGGGCCGGAATGTAAAAAAGTCCTTGAAAATGCGATGGTGAATCACGATTCCAGCCACGAGCACTGCCAGCATGGCCATGGCAGCGGCGCCCACGATCCAGGTGCCGGCCTCATCCAATAAGAGTTGGTAGTGAAATCGATAGAAGAATTCTCCTCCATGAGTGTTCCGAAGAGTGAGGGGCTGTCCTGTCTGGGAATCGATCACACGGGACACGGAGGTTCCGTCCTGGCTCCATCGAATGGTGGAGGCCGGAGTGCGTTCGTTGGGCAGCTCAATCCACCAGCGTTCGGCTTGCGGGGCAAGCTGTTCCAAGGTATGCATGGCGGCATTAACATTAAGCGGGGTGTGGGCGACATGATGCAACTCCGGCTGCATCCAGTAGGTGATTTCTTGGTCGAACACCGTCAGCGTGCCGGTGAAAAAGATTGCAAACAGCAGCCAGCCGAAGAGCAGGCCTGCCCAGGTATGAAGCCAATCCATGCTTTGTGAAAAACTTTCTTTCATGGATCAGTCACTTCTTAAGATAGACTGTCTCGCCCTGACACGCCGTTCTACGTCATCAGTACCGTCATGCCACTCAAGAGCCCGGTGGATATCAAGAGGACGAGCCATGCCCGCATTGGAGTGTTAGCCGCAAATGCCCAGAGAATGGCCGCCGTATAGATCACGAACGAAATCATGCTGGCCGTTAACACCGCTTCGGATTTGGCCAACGGTAGGACGGCGGATAACCACGCAGTACAGGCATATGTCAGGGCATATCCCCCACACGTCGCAGCGCCAACCCTAGAGGTCACCGTGATCCAGTTGGTGGTAGATGATTTCGACCGGCGAGCTCTTGAAAACAACGATACAACCTTTTGGGCTCCTGACGTGGAAGCCATATGGAGAAACACCTCTTCAAATGAAAGACGAATGAATTGGAAAAAACCTTACGAATAATCAAATGATGTAATACGTCTTTCAGCTCAACTAAAGATCCTTCAGAATGTTGGAAAATACCATGGAGCAGTTTTAGGAGGTCAGAAATCCTTCCTTTTGGCCGGATTCAGAATGTGGGCTTTGAAAGGTTTGGCAGGAAGGGAGTGACTCTTTGAGGGATCTTCCAGTTGGTTCGTAGCTATGACGTGCATCTTGCGTATGGGTTGAGTCCAAGGTTTTGGTAATGAAGGCGAAGGATGTTCGCCAAGTCACGGGATGGAAGGATACTCCTACAGCCCTACTCAAAGGGAATCTCATATGAAAGATTTCTGAAATCGAACTCAGGATAAATGTGATTTCTGTGCCGGCATTCCTTAATTTTTTAATTCCCTGGGTTTTAGCAGCGATGCTGATAAGAGTTTTAAGTCGAAGTCCATTACTTGAGAGTGATTTTCAGGCAATCCGTTTTCCGAAATGTGATCTGAATTACACGTTTTGAGAGGAGATAAAACTATCCATAAATTCGGGAGAAACCGGATTTATTTAGACGATATTGATTTACATAATCATTATCGTCTATATTCAAGAATTCTATCGTAAGATTGTCGACAAGGTCTTTCAAACGATGAAAACATACATGGTCAAAAACCGCAGGTCATACCTTGCAAGGATTGAAGCACGGTGGATTGACAGTGGAACGACTACTCGACCAACCAAAACCAGAAAGGGGGTGTCCAGACTCGAAGTGATGATGTTCATTTACTCGCATGACCATGGGGCCTGGTATGAAGCAGAGGTCTAAAACAAGACAAGGTTCCTTCATAGGCCTACAAGCACCAAAAAATCGAGACGTATCATGAAGGAGGAGTATTCCTATGCCGGTCGGCCGTCCCATACCCCGAATCCGAGTGCCTGCATTAACCAATGGCAATTTGGCCATTTTGGATATTTCGCAATTGAAAGGACAATGGGTCACCCTATGCTGCCCGTCTCGCTTTGACTTGGTGGAATATCGCTTTCTTGACATCTACCGGAAAGAGTGGGAACAACAAGGCATACTTTTGGTTGGTCTGGTCTCCGGCACGTATGCTTTCCATGAACCTTGGATTCAAAGAGTGACCAAGTTAGGCCTTCCCCTTCTCACGGATCCCCTTAGAAGGGTAAGTCGGGCATTGAAACTTTACAAACTTTCAGAGCTTGGCCGATGCCAAAGTCTTATTATAAATCCTCAGGGTATTGTGGAATATCATCTGATTCATGATTTGAGTGGCCGCGGCATGAAGGCCATCTCCGAAATTTTTCAGCTCTGCCAACATTCTCAGTCCGGAATTGCAAGCCAGGCGAAACCGGCGCCTAAAGGTGGGATTCCTATGTTCAGGAAATCCTCTCCGGAGCATTCCGGGAAACCTCGGAGGGTAGTCAGGATACGGACCCAAAATGAAGGCAAGATAAAAAAGCATCAACCGATTCTTGTTCGAGAATAACGCAATAATCCTATGAGGACCTAACTTGTGAGTCAGCCCCTCCGCTCCTCTCACAGAGCTCAGAGGAACGGGTCTATGTCCATGATACAATCTTGTCACATAAAATGGCCGATCAAAGTTACCCCAGGGGAAGAAGCGGTGTGGATCAGTCTCCTGGTGTCCCTCACCATGATTATTCTGACCGTACTATTTCTATGGTTTTGGTCTGATTGGTTGGAAAATTCATATCTCGACAGACGATCGTTTACGGTTCTTGAAAATTGGCTGCCTGCATTGGAGGCGGATAGATGGGAGGTAGGAGCATGAGACGTATGCGGTACCATTCAATCGGTGTGGAATACGTTGCTTCGGAATTCATTGACAACATCACGGGAGAGGGGGCCGACGATTGGATCTGAATAACAGCCCCTGGATGAAAATCCTTAAGAACAGCCAATTCAACCCGCTTTCCGTCCGGCTAGGGCCGGTAGCCGGGTGGATGCTGATAATCTCCCTACTCCTGGTGTGGGGATGCGCCCTGGCCCTGGCAGACACACAGGAAAAGGACGACAAATTCCAACGTGATCGCCAGGCCATTCTCGCCATGGCCGGCAATTACCAGGTGAGTTTCAGATTTAGGGAGACAGTCTCATTCGTCGAGGGGTACGAGCTCAAAAAGCCCTATAAATCCGATGGACACGAAATCGTTCGCGTGATCCGCGACGATGGCGACGTCATCAGCCTTCAACATATCCTGGTCGTTGATGGGATTTGGGACAATCAAATGCCTATCAAACATTGGCGACAGGATTGGATCTATGAACCGTCACAACTATTCGAGTATGTCGGCCGTCATGTCTGGCGTACCCGCCGGGTGGACGAGGCCGAACGCCGAGGGAACTGGGCCCAGCTCGTGTACCAAGTTGACGATAGCCCGCGGTATGGTGCCATTGCAGCATGGACACACCGTCATGGGGAGTCCTCATGGACATCCTCCGCGACCTGGCGCCCCCTTCCACGGCGGGAACGGACCAAACGGGAGGATTATGACGTACTGATTTCCGTCAATCGTCAGGCCTTGACGCCGAATGGATGGGTGCATGAGCAGGACAGTTCCAAATTCATTCTCCGGACCGATCCGCAAATTCTCGCCAGGGAGATAGGCGTGAATACCTACACCTCGTCAAATGCGTTTCAAAGTCAGGTTGCCGAGGACTATTGGAACGAGACGAAAGATTTTTGGGCGGAGGTCCGGGCTGAGTGGAGCAGGATTCAACAGGAATTGGGGACCTTTGCCGTGGAACCGCAGGGGGAAGCGGGGAAACTTTATAATCAAATCCTGCGTCTGGCCAAAGACGCACGAGCTGGCCAAATGGATATAAAAACCGCTGCGGAACGAGCGCGAGGTCTCATCCGCGATTCGACGACCATCAAGGTCGCCCAGCGTGAGGCAGGGAGAACTGTTCAGGGACACCACGCGGACGACCACCATTGATTGAGAGAGGAGAGGTGATTCTATCGTGGCCAATCGCGGGATGCTTTAGTGAGACGACGATCCGCCTGTGGAGGAGAATAGGCGCGATGAACCGTCTATTCCATTCCTGGAGGACACGGACCTCAGGTTGAGCAAAAATGAGGGTGATCAATACACAGTCTGGCGATTGGCGATCGAACCGTTGCCATCCATGATCGCCGGATAACTTATGATGAGAGGGCTGTTCAATTATCCCGACAAAGGACAGTCCCCTATGTTTTTGCGTCCTGGAAATAGAAGAAGTCTCATAGACCCATCTTGATAACGGATTGTTACATTTCAATTGCCATTTGCAATGCGGCTGCTTCAGTGATTCCTTCATTGCCGAAGGGGCCAAAAACCGCAACGGTTTTTTTCGAAGATATATCAGGAAAATGATAGACGGCACCGACACTGCCTGGACCGGCAGCGGAATGTCCGATTGCCCGTGTCGGTTGTGGCATACCGTCCATCCCTATCTGACCAATCATGAGTCCAAGCCCATATCCGGTTGTTGCCCATGGGCGCCCCGGGATTTCACCTCCAACCGGATAACATTGAAGCATCTCGTTGAGTAAGGGAGTCCGAAGAAGTTTGCCCTCCAAAAGTCCATGTAGCCCAAGTGCGGCATCGGCAACAGAACCCATAACCAGGCCATGGTACACCCACCCGGGGTGGTAATCATGGTCGGTCTCAAAGGCCGAAAGTTTCATATCCTCCCGCGTGTCAACGACTCGAGCTGATTTCAAATGAAGGGGATTAAAAACCAGTCGCCGGAGACATTGGTGAAAGGGTTCGCCGGAAATATTTTCCATGAGCTGCCGAACATAGCAGTAACCAATATTCGAATACATGAATTTTTGACCGGGTTTAAAAAGGAGGGTTTCCACATTAAGCCGAAGAAAAAGCTCCTCAATCGGCCATGGTTGCTCTCCTCTCGAAACAGAATTGTGATAGGCACGAAGACCACCATAATCCGCAACACCGGCTCGATGCTGTAACAAATGTCGAAGTGTATAGGGTTTCTCTTTAACCAAGTCGTCTAAATTGATATAGCCTTGCTCAACAAGACGAAGGACACAGGCGGCGATCAAGGTTTTTGTGAAGCTCCACCAGGGAACGAGGTCGTGCGATGACCTTTTCAAAAGCATGCCTTGATCGTTAACGGAAGCCGTGAGCATATTTTTTCTTGTAAAGTGATTCCTTTTTGAGGCGATTCTTGTAAACATTACATGGGGTTGCCTCAAATTTTCCCTGGAAGATAGCGAGTTTTACACAGGTTGCAGGTAAATTGATAGAATCTTCTTAACCGCACCCTAACTTGAACGCTTTGCCGGCCTGCTTCAAGCCAAAAGTAACGTGGATAATGCCAGGCCAATGAAGAATGGTTAGGAGGAGTTCCGATTTTGATACGAACAGCGCAGCGCTAGAAAGTTATTCATCGTTCAGGAAGAACATCGTGGGGACGGTTTAATGCGGGATTACAAGAACTCATACATATTGAAGTTCCTCTCAAAATAGGAATAATTCCTACATCGGGTCTGTTGAACAAAGCCGTCAGCGGCGTGCTCGCCATTCTCCCGTGCTCACGTACGAAGCGTACGCTCCGCGCGTACAAACGGCTGCGGCTTTGCTGGACGGACTTTTTTTTACCGACCCGGAGCCTTTGAGGAGGAATCTCATCCTGCGCAAATGTGCCCTTGAACATCCTTATTATTCAACACTCCCATGCTTAGGACCTTTCCAGCCATGCCTGGAAAACGGCATTTGATTTCGAAGTCAGAAAAAAATG
>BQIW01000137.1 GCA_021604105.1 Nitrospirales bacterium
GTACGAGGGCGGATCTGGCAACTGTTGTCGTACCTGGAATCCATTCAGGAGCCATGAGGATGAAGACTCTGACCGTCCATAGATAAACTTCCCCACAGATAAGCGAGCAGGAGGACATCATGCATCAACCATACAAATACCTTGGGTTTCTCGGTTTCATCCTCATCATGGCATGGCCCATTCTGGCGTACAGTCAAGAAGTTCCAGGCAACCCTCAGAATGGAAAAATCCTGTTTGAAAAGCATTGCGCGAATTGTCACGGAGAAAAAGGGACCGGTGATGGACCTGACACCCAATTCCTGTTGGTACAGCCCGCGAATTTTCACTCGTTGGAATCACGATCAAAAACCGATTGGGAATTAATGAATGTGATCACCTATGGAGCCGTCTTTTCTCCTATGCATGGATGGTCGGAGCGTCTGACCGAAGATGAGCGTTGGGATGTCTTGCGATATATCAGATTCCTTGCTCCCTTTAATCCCATTGCCAAACTTCATCCCTCAACAGAGAGGCACGGATAACCGCTCAACCACTGTCTCCAGGTCAGTGGAATATCATTCATTTTCATATTCCTATTAAGGAGGTTCAGCCATGTCAGATATGTTAAAAGTGATCGAAGTGTTAGCAGAATCAGACAAGAGTTGGGAGGATGCGGCTTCACACGCCGTGACCCAGGCTGCCAAAAGCGTGCATGGCATTAAGTCGATTTACATCAAAGAGATAGAAGCCAAAGTGGAGAATAACAAGATCACCAAATATCGAATTAACGCCAACATATCTTTCATGCTGGATTAGCCCGAGATAAAAGGCAGAAGGCTTGCTGCTCCTTGTCATTCTGACCCATTCGGCAAGCCTGCCCTGAGCGCAGGCGAAGGGGCTCAGGGCAAGGTTCACTAAATGATGTGGCTGAGCTATGGTGCCGTCAACGTGGGCACAGATCCTTTGCTTGAAGCTCAGGCTGACAAAACCGGCTAATAGACACACATGGACGGCCTTGAGTCTTCAAGAGGGTGGGAGCATTTTCCCCATGAGGCGGACATGGGGATTCGTGGTTTTGGAATCACCAAGCCTCAAGCCTTTGAACAGGCAGCCGTAGCTCTGACGGCTGTCGTGACGGATCCCCGGCAGGTAGATACTCAGATGGAACGCCATTTCACCTGCGACGCGCCGGATGATGAATTATTACTGGTCGATTGGTTGAATGCCCTCATCTATGAAATGGCATGCGGACACATGGTATTCGGCCGGTTTGACGTCACGATCACGGATCATCACCTTTCAGCTATTGCACATGGAGAACCAGTCGTCCGTATGAAACATGAACCAGCCGTAGAAATAAAAGGGGCGACCTATACCGAGCTGGCTGTCCGGCAGATGGAGGGAAACGGTTGGGTGGCCCAATGTGTCGTGGATGTTTAATCCCGGGAGTTGAACATCGCATGCATCATCAGCCGACTCTGACAGCATACCGATTGATTCACCCTTCCTTCCTGCGACAAACCGTATGGACCTGAATCTCCTATCCCGAGTCTCTGCGTATGAGTGGCACATTCCTCAAAAGGGGACGATGCGCGTGCCGGGAATTATCTATGGGGATGAGGCACTCATCCGTGACATGGATCTGAAAGTGTATGAACAGGTCGTCAACGTGGCCACACTTCCGGGAATTGTTCAAGCCTCGTTTGCCATGCCCGATGCCCACTGGGGCTACGGGTTTCCGATAGGCGGAGTGGCGGCCTTCGACCCTCAACAGGGAGGGGTGGTGTCTGCCGGCGGTGTGGGATTTGATATTTCCTGCGGCGTACGAGCCCTTTATACGGGTTTACGTGCGGACGATATTACTCCCGTGAATGAAAAACTGGCAGACCTCTTATTTGCACAGGTGCCCGCTGGTGTGGGGAGCACCGGTCGATTACACCTGAAACCCAAGGAAATGGATGACATGCTCGCCGGAGGCGCTCAATGGGCGGTCCAACGAGGCTATGGGACAGCAAAAGATTTATCCCACATCGAAGAGCACGGCTGCATGACCGGGGCAAAACCCGCGTATGTATCTGATCAAGCCAAGAAGCGCCAGCAGGACGAAATGGGCACGTTAGGATCAGGGAATCATTATTTGGAAATTCAGGAGGTCGTGGAAACCTTCCACGATCCCCTGTCGGAAAAACTCGGTATCCATTCCGGAGATATCCTGGTCAGTATTCATTGCGGATCTCGAGGGCTTGGGCATCAAATCGGCACCGAATACCTCAAAAAAATGGTGGTGGCGGCAAGCCAGTATGGCATTACGTTGCCGGATCGCGAATTGGCCTGTGCCCCGATCGACTCCCCCTTGGGGCAGGAGTATTTAGGGGCCATGCGAGCGGCGATCAATTGTGCGTTAGCCAATCGTGAAATCGTCACGCATTTAGTGCGTCAAGCCTTCTCGGAGATCTTTCCTCAGACATCCCTCCCGCTGCTCTACGATGTGTCACACAACACCTGCAAAATGGAGGAGCATCAGATCGGCGGCCGGAGTCGGCGCGTCTTTGTCCATCGGAAAGGTGCCACGCGTGCGTTTGGTCCGGGACATGCTGCCATCCCTCCTGATCTCCAGGCCTTCGGTCAACCAGTCCTTATCGGTGGAACCATGGGTACAGCCTCCTATCTTTTGGTCGGGACGAAGGAAGGCATGGATCTGGCCTATGGGTCCGCCTGCCATGGAGCAGGACGCAGGATGAGTCGGCATCAAGCCACCCGCCAATGGAAAGGTCAGAGGGTAATTCAAGAATTAGCGGCTCACGGAATCCTCATCCGAAGTCCTTCCGCGCGAGGGGTCGCCGAAGAAGCACCGGGTGCCTATAAAGACGTCACCGCCGTGGTCGATGCGGCTGAACAGGCGCACTTGGCCCGTAAGGTAGCAAAAATGCGCCCCTTAATCTGTATAAAAGGATAAGGGCTCGACCATCTCAAACGACTACAACCAGGACGTCGCATTGGCATCATTCATTAACACAAGGGGAATTGGTTATGGATCACGCAAAACGAGAACAGAGTCTTCTCCAGGTCTTGGAAGCCTTCACGAAAGGGTTGACCACCTTAAAGGAGGCGATTGCCCTCGTCCATTCCGCGAACGATCAACTGCCGCCAGGCGAACCACGAAAAGCCATTCAAAAAAAGATTGAAGAAGCGGAACGGACAATCCAGGTTGGTCATGCGGCGATGGGGCAATCCCTGGGCTTTCAACTCTGTCACTGCACATGGCCCCCTCAGGTGATGTCCAGCAGCCACTATTCAAATGAAACAAAGGTTGAACAATTCACTTGTCCCAATTGCGGGAAAAAACTTTCGCTTTCCGGTCGTCAGGCACCGGGTACGGCAATGACCGCCTTCGACCCTTATGATGTGTATTAACGGGCAATGCCGATTTACTGATTTTGAAATATAAAAAAGGAACGTCATTGGCATGAAACCTCCTGCCTCATCACCTGAATCCTACATCCTCTGGTTTGAAGAAATTGGCCTACAGGATATCAGTCGAGTGGGAGGTAAAAATGCCTCTCTTGGGGAAATGTACCGGGAGCTCACTCCCCAGGGGGTCAAGATTCCCAACGGTTTCGCCATCACGGCTGAGGCCTATCGCTATGTACTTCGTGAGGCCGGGCTCGACACCAAAATCAAACAGATCCTGGGCGATCTGGATACCGGGGATATGTCCAACCTCCGTCAACGAGGGCGGCAAATCCGGCAGGCGATTATTGGGGCCACCCTTCCTCCAGCATTGGAACAGGCCATCGAAGAGGCCTATGACCGACTGAGTACCCAATCAACCGAAGGAGCCGACGTCGCCGTACGAAGCAGTGCGACAGCGGAGGATTTACCGGATGCCAGTTTTGCCGGACAGCAAGAAACCTATCTCAATGTGCAGGGCCATCAGGCCCTCCTTGAAACCTGCAAGCGATGCTTTGCGTCATTGTTCACCGACCGGGCCATTTCCTATCGAGTCGATAAAGGGTTCGACCATCTCCAAATCGCCCTGTCTATCGGTGTGCAACAAATGGTGCGTTCCGATCTGGCCTCAGCAGGCGTGCTCTTCACGATTGATACGGAAACGGGCTTTCCTGATGTTGTTCTGATCAACGCCTCCTATGGGCTTGGGGAAAATGTCGTGCAAGGCGCCGTTAATCCTGATGAGTATTATGCCTTTAAGCCCACCCTCAAGCAGGGGTTTCAGCCGATTCTTCATAAAATTGCAGGAAGCAAGGAATTCAAACTGGTTTATGATATCGGGGGGAGCAAGATGGTCAAAAACGTGCCGGTCTCCCCTGATGACCGAAACCGTTTTGCCATGAACGATGAGGAAATTCTGACCTTGGCCCGATGGGGTTGCCTCATTGAAGACCATTACAGCGGAAAGAAAGGCCGAGCCTGTCCCATGGACATTGAATGGGCCAAAGACGGACAGACGGGTGAGCTGTTTATTGTTCAAGCCCGGCCCGAAACGGTTCAGTCCAGAAAAGATCCCGATGTGATGGAAACCTATCACCTGACCAAGCGGGGACAGGTTCTCATTCAAGGCCGGAGCGTGGGAGAGAAAATCGGTCAGGGCCCGGTTCGGGTAATCACCCATGTCCAACACCTTCAGGACTTTCGAGAAGGAGACGTGTTGGTTACGGACAAAACCGATCCGGACTGGGAACCGATCATGAAAAAAGCGTCAGCCATCGTAACCAATCGAGGAGGACGGACCTGCCATGCGGCGATCGTCAGTCGGGAACTCGGTCTTCCGGCCATCGTCGGGGCAGAGCGGGCGACCGACGCCCTCAAGAACGGGCAATCGGTAACGGTGTCTTGTGCGGAAGGTGACACCGGTTTCGTCTATGAAGGCCGGCTCCCGTTTGATGTCGAGCGGGTTTCTCTGAAAAATTTGGGTCATCCCCGCACCAAAGTCATGATGAATATCGGAAATCCTGAGGAAGCCTTTTCGCTTTCCGCCATTCCCAATGACGGCGTCGGGTTGGCTCGCCTCGAATTTATTATCAGCACCTTCATAAAAATCCATCCCTTGGCGTTGCTGGAGTATGGCCACATAAAGGATGCCAGCGTAAAAGCTGAAATTGATCGTCTCACCACTGCGTATCCCGACAAAAAACAATACTTCATCGACAAACTCGCTCAAGGGGTCGGCATGATCGGGGCAGCCTTCCACCCCAAAGATGTCATTGTCCGCATGAGCGACTTTAAGTCGAACGAATACGCGAATTTAATTGGCGGCAGGGCTTATGAACCGACAGAGGAGAACCCCATGCTCGGATTTCGTGGCGCGTCCCGCTACTACGATTCCCGTTACCGGGACGGCTTTGCCTTGGAATGTCAGGCCATGAAAAAAGTCAGAGAGGAAATGGGCCTCACGAACGTGAAACTCATGATTCCCTTTTGCCGGACAGTTGAGGAAGGTAAAAAGGTTCTTGAGGAGATGGCCAAGCACGGACTGAAACGTGGCGACAAGGGCCTGGAAGTCTATGTGATGTGCGAAATTCCGAGTAATGTTATTCTGGCGGAAGACTTTGCCGAGATCTTCGATGGGTTTTCCATCGGTTCAAATGATCTGACCCAGCTGGTGCTTGGCGTGGACCGGGATTCAGAAATCGTGTCCCATGTGTTTGATGAGCGTAATTCCGCAGTCCAATCATTCATCGCCCAGGTCATACAGGTTGCAAAGGCCAAAGGGCGGAAGATCGGCATCTGCGGTCAGGCCGCCAGTGACTATCCCGAGTTTGCGCAGTTCCTCGTGGAGCAGGGCATCGACAGCATCTCCCTGAATCCCGATGCCGTCCTCAAAACCACCCTCACAATTCTGAAAATGGAACAGACTTTAGATAAGAGTTCTGTAAGAACGTGAGGTCTTGTCCTTTACTATGATCCGTAAATTCCCGCCGGGATTCGCCTCATCGGTTCCATTCGCTCATCGTTGGGCTCGGCAGTTTTCCCCGAAGCGGATGATGGACTTCGGTATTCGAACTTCCGGCATTATCCGAAAAAGTTAACCACGAACGGGGGGGGTTGCCACTCTCTCACGTACCCACTCAAAGAGAAAGGAGCCATAAACACCATGTCGCATCCTGAATATATGACAATGACCGAGGCGTTAAAGGGATTAAGGAGCCGGGGCTATACCACCAACTTTGCCTTTCTTCACCATGCCTTTTGTGCAGTCGAAAGCGGAAACACGTTCAAACCGGAAGAACTCACAATTCGTGAGCATCATCGGTTTGAAGGGGTCAGTGATCCCGATGATGAGTCGGTGGTGTATGCCGTCGAAACCCATGACGGTCTGCGAGGAACCATCGTCGATGCCTATGGCATTTACGCTAATTCCGAACTTGAGGCATTTTTAGAAAAGGTCCGCATGCGAGAAGAACGGTAACCGTTTGTGCGAGGAGAATGACCGGCCCATTCGAACTTCATTCGGGTGAATCGCTTGGCCTTCCGCTGTTCCACTCAGGGTCATTCCTATCTGCACCAGTCTCTCACAGACCATTCCGGTTTTTTGTAGATGATGCCTCCCTTTCAGCCCGAACAGCGGATTTTTTTCACTCGAATGAGTGACGCAATGGACCATAGGGAATATGACATTCTGACATTCAAAACATCTCCCTTGCTGATGCAGGATTAGCACGCATTGGGACTGTGCACCACAACAGGACCGACTTAGGATGGTTGCCCTTCTCAGGAGTGTCAACCCACGTTGACAAAGGGCTTGGGCATCTATTTCCAGACTCGTCCCGGAGGAGCCGTTCAGACTCATTAGGCGACGGGATCGTATATCATTAAGATTGTCACTCCATTTTCCGTAGTCATCGGAGGGATATCAATGTGCGCAGGTATCATTCGATAACAGCCCTGGCCAAAAAGCTTGCCATCCGATTCATACTGCCCCTGCAGGATATAATGTTGGACGATCCCGCGATGCCCGTGGGGGATAATCTCGCCTCCAGGTGGAATTCGTACGAGCATGGCTCTGGCTCCCGTCGATGGATCATCACGCAACATTTTTCCGTCGGCCGGACCAGGAAATCCCCGAATTTCGGCCCAATTGATGTAATCAGTATGATGAATGATTTCTTCCATAAATGACCCTCCACAATATTTTTTTCATCTTCTATGAAATAAACTTACCCGGATACCCCCAGAATTCTGTCAATCTCATCTCTGTCCATCCTTCCTGCTCTGGCCCCGGTATCCCGGGGAGGTGGAATCGTTTTCCGAATACTATCCGAAGTCGAATTTATCGTCGAAGCCGATTGCCTGAGCCCCAAGGTCGCCGGGAGATAGGGTTTTCTCCCTCTCCATCAATCGGACCTGGAAGGCATCGACACATGCGATAGCCCATGGCCATCCTCTATTCTACAAGAAACTCTGCCCCTTGGCCCAACTCCGGCCGGCCCTATAAGAGATCATGGCGAGTGGCATGGGACGCAATTCCCACCAGCTCATTCAACTTTTCCCTGGTGGGTCGGTTCAAAAAAGTCCGTCCAGCAAGGCCGCAGCCGTTTTTACGCGCGGAGCGTACGCTTAGTACGTGAGCACGGGAAAATGGCGAGAACGCCGCTGGCGGCTTTTTTCAACAGACCCTTAATCGGCTTCGCTTGCCTCCGGGACGAGGGGGGCACCTAAGCGTATTAGCACCGCCGACGTACTCACCTAAATAAAATCGCGAGGAATGGTGGTATCCCAGCTTTGGCAATAGACGCGCTTCTCCCCTTCGTAGGCATCCAGGTCGGCGAGAAGATGAAAGTGGGTGGGAGAAGAAGTGAGGACGGTGCGGGTGATGGTCTTGACTGCCCAGTCTTTCCGTTTGAACCCACGGACACACCAGGTCTCCCCTTTCACGGATGAGAAATCATCCGCCTGATAGGTATATGTTTCGACCGTTTTGTTTTGTACCTCCAGGTCAATATCATCCAGACGGTAAACGCCTTTGTCGTTGATAACTTCCAAGGTCGATTTATCCTTTGCCAAATCCCGAATGACTCGCCAATTGTGGTGTTCCGGTTCGATTAGGGTCTTCGCAAGAGGCCGCGCACCTTCCGGGACTTCAAAGGCAGGAAGTTGTGCATCCAATTTTTCCGACTTCCGTATGGGTAAAGACACACTACTGGCCCCGGTATAGATGGTGAGCCGGACAGGTTCGGGAGGTGGCCAGGCCAGAGGCCAGTACGATGTGGATAGCGAGAGGCGCAGACGGTGCCCTTTCGGAAAAACTTGTGCGATGTGGTTAAGCTGCACCCGAACCCGATACCGGTCCTCGGGCTTCACGTACTCGGGATGTTCACTGCTGTTTCGATGCGTCAGATTGAGCAACCCGTAGGTCACCCGGGTCGCCTTATCATCCTCTGCCACATCGGACAGACGCACGGCCACCATAGCAATGGGTGTATTGGCCTGCAGATCAAGCTCTACCACAGGCGCCCCCAGGATCTCTATGGTCTCTTCAAGAAAGGCACTGTCAAACACCAGAGCCCCCCCATCTTCTTCCCGTTGATCATGGGCCAAGTCTGGGCCAGCCGCATAGGAACACCATTTTCCGGCGAATAATCCCACACTCAGCGGAGACTGAATCCTGAGAGGATTCTCCGGTACAGGCTCATCAGGCTCTCCTATTCTCCCAACCGCCAGAGGATATTTTCGAGGAAGAATGGAAGGGGAAGGCCAGGTAGGCTCGCCAATCCAGCGTCCCGGTCGCTCATCATAATAGGTCGTGGGAGGAACGCTTTCCTGCATCCAAACCCGCAGCATCGGCTCCTCCATCATGCCCGTTTCAATCTCTTTCAGCCATTGATCCCACCAGCGTAAGGACTCCTGAAGGAATCCGATGGCAGGACCCGGTATTCCCAAATGGGGATATTTGTGGCTCCATGGACCAATCAGGCCTCTTCGCGGAACTTTCAGACCAGCTAACAGCCGAAACACCGCATTGGAATATCCGTCCGCCCACCCGCTGACGGCCATCACCGGACAGGTGATCGCCGAAAAATCTTCACAAATCGATCCCTGCTTCCAGTAGTCATCGCGCCGCTGATGTCGCAACCAGGTCTCCAGCCAGAGGCCGCTCCCCTTGAGCCGCTCCATCCAGAGTTCTCTCCACCGTTCTCCGGCCACTAACGGATCGGGTGGGCAGGCATTATAGGCGAACATCGTAGACGCCCAGGACAAATTATCTCCCAAAAGACACCCGCCCATATGATGAATGTCATCGGCATAGCGATCATCGGTGGAACATACGCTAATAATGGCTTTCAGTTCCGGCGGGCGATAAGCGGCAATCTGCAACCCATTGAATCCGCCCCAGGAAATTCCCATCATGCCTATAGCCCCCGTGCACCATGCTTGTTGAGCGATCCATCGGATTACTTCTATGCCATCCAGCTGCTCCTGCTCCAAATACTCGTCGGTCAACACCCCTTCGGAGTCCCCGCTTCCCCGCAAATCCACGCGCACGCAGGCATAGCCATGGCCCGCAAAATACGGATGGGTAATGGAATCGCGATAAGCCGTCCCATCACGTTTCCGATAGGGGATATACTCCAAAATCCCGGGCACCGGCTTCTCCTCGGCACTCTCCGGCAGCCAGATGCGCGCCGCCAGGCGAACCCCATCCGTCATGGGAATCCAGGTGTTTTCAATCTCACGAATTTGACAGAGGAAGGACGTGACGGTTTTCAACGCGACAGTCATGGAGAATCAAAGGAGGCGGTTGTGCCTCCAACCTAAGAGGGAGAATATTCGAATTTCAAATATTCCTGACATGTTCGAGAACGCTCCAGGAGCTCATGCTCATTCGCTGCCCCCAGACAGACATAGCCTAATTCATAACTATAGCTTTCCTGGTTAAGCAACTCTGACAGTCGCATCCCTTCCTTTACATGAATATTGACGAGGGTCCCGGGAAACCGCTCTTTCACCAGTTGAATCTCTTTTTCACCCGGAACATGCTTCAGGACCGCATCTTCATGAGCCCGAAGAAAAATTTTCCCCGCACACCCCCATTCCCCCTGCCTATGCGGAAATTCAGGTCTCTTCCCAAGTGCCAGATCAATCATGACCTCATGATGAGATGCGCCGTCGACTTTTCGAAAAACATCGCAATGCGATTGAGAGATACGAGGATTGATTTCCAGCAGCCAGGTACGGTCATGGGGTTCATCGTAAAAGAACTCCATGTTGAAGGGAGCCTGGTCATACTT
>BQIW01000138.1 GCA_021604105.1 Nitrospirales bacterium
TGTGTCTAGAATGCTTCATGTGAACTGTGTTTTTGGATCAGTACAGCGGCTGCACGCTTCGCAATTTTGGCTGCGTCAGGTTTTTGAGACACTTGGGCGGTCACAATGGCGCCTTCCAATAAGAGCGCGAGTTCCTCGGCCAAATGTTGGGGATTCCGCGCTCCCATCTGAATGCATAGCTTAAGGATAAACTCCGTCATCATCCGTTTGAAATCCCTGCAGACGTAACGAAGTGAGGTGCCGGGGGTGGAATGCTCACCAACGGCATTGATGAACATGCATCCATAAAAACTCTGTTGGGAAAACCAGGTTTCGGCCACATCGAAAATGGCCAGCAAGCGAGTTTTTGGATTGCGTGCTTTGGTCTCCACTTGCCGCATAAACGAATTTCTAAATTGTCCGTCATAGTGCCGCAAGGCCGTGAGCACCAATTCCTCTTTTGAGCGGAAGTGCGCATATAAGGTTTTTTTGGTTACCCCCGAGTGTTCCACAATGGTATCGATCCCCGTAGCATGAATCCCGTATTGGCCAAATAAGTTCACCGCGGTCTGGATGAGTTGCTCCCGCTTTGAGGGTCGCGCGCCTCTTTGCTTCATTTGACTAGACATTCAGGTCTACCCATATTTTTTTAATTTTTGTGGAAACACAACTATATCTGACAGATATCCATATTATTTGTCTTTGTATTCCATGGCCTTGACTATGACTAGTGTCTGCAATGTTAAAACGACTGGAAAGGAAGTGTAACGAAACAGGGACTCAGCTGACTAGGCTCCATAAAAGATACAGATCTGTATACTAATCTTTACTAACCATTTTACCTTCAAAAAGGAGATCCATCATGAAAATAATGAGGACAATCCTAAGTTCCCTGTTCGTTATGTGCCTGGCCATGGTGATTACACCCGCCTTCGCGGGGGATGTCACCAATAGCACTCCAGGAATCAGCGGTTATGATCCGGTCGCTTACTTCACGGATGGCAAACCGATGAGGGGATCCGGTTACCACGTGGTCGAGCACAAGGGAGTGACCTATGCCTTTGCAACCAAAGAGCACAAAGAGATGTTCGAGGCCAGCCCTGGGAAGTATGTGCCGGCCTATGGCGGATATTGTGCCTATGGTGTGGCGGTCGGGAAAAAATTCGTGTTCGACCCTGAGGCGTGGAAGATCGTTCAGGGTAAACTGTATTTGAATTTGGATCGGGATATCCAAAGCAAATGGGCCAGGGATATTCCGGGATATCTCAAAAAGTCCGAGGCCAATTGGAAAGAAATCAAAGATAAGGCGCCGTCGGATTTATAAAGGAAGGAGCCGGGGTCCGTCACGGTATAGGTGACGGACCCCAGGCTTTTTTAAAAGACAATGGTGTAAGGAGAAGTGCATGAAACGGTTTGTGACCATAGGAATCGTCCTCATCCTGGGGTTGGGAGGTGTGGCAGGACGGGCGATGACAAATGAAAAGCAACCTTTTGCCCCCAACGTTCACCCCAACACCGGGGCCATCAGTGTTCCTGAAAATTACCGGGAATGGCCCACGCTAGGGACCTGGGCTCACGCGAAGGTGGAAGGTTCGCCAGGTTTGCAGGAATACCACGTCGTGTATACTCAGCCGGACACGATTAAGTATTACAATGAGAAAAAGCGGTTTCCGGATGGCGCGGTGTTGGTGAAAGAACTGCTCAACGCCGACACCATACCGATGACCACCGGACCGGCAGTCGGTCATGCGACCACTATTAAAGGCTGGTTTGTGTTGGTCAGGGATACGAAGGGGAGGTTTAAACAATCCAGTCTTTGGGGTGATGGTTGGGGTTGGTCCCTCTTTAATCCGGATGATCCTCAACACACAGTGTCCAAGGATTACAAGACCGACTGCATACCCTGCCACACTCCGGCCAGAGAGGTGGCGCCGAAAAAGGCTGTGGATGCCGATAAATGGATTTATTCGTTTGGATATCCTGTGCTTCAAAAGAAATGGCAGAGAAACTTACAATAAAAAATTCGCATCCATCGGCGTTGTTCCATAAAGGGTTTCTTAGGCCTAATGCTTGTCTTGTGGGCCATGGATGTATGTTTGGCTTTGGCTATGAGAAGAACCGGGTTCCGGACCGGAAACCGAGCCTTCTTCGGTTTGGTTCAGGGCAGGCCTGTTGATTCGGCTAAAGAACGCAAAGACAGTTCCACCCAAGTCGGCACATTGAATCGTTCTGACGCATTCCGTGGAGGGGCGGACCAACTTGCCTGGCTCAACCAAGGTCCGCTCCTTGCTTTAAACCTCAGCTCGGGTAGCTCATTGACAGGCAGTCTTCAAATGTTCACCTGAGTTGGAGATCAGGCTGTGTTTGAGCCTTCCTTTTCATCCTTAGCAGTTCATCCACCCTCTCTAAGGTTTGTTGGCATGAACATTTCCGGGACGTCTATATTCGTATACCGAAAAAGGGATGAACTAGTGAGGCAATGCAGGATTGAACTCTTTTAAACCTCCATTTTCATGAGCCGATTTTTGGTGTCATTGACACCTTACGGTTCCTTTGCTACTTATCGGCTTGTCCTGCAGGGTCTGGACGTTTCCTTTTCCCAGTGAGTTTGACACTTTACCTTTCGCCCCAAGAACTCCTTTCTCGAAATGCGCGACATCATGAGGAGGTTAAACGCTTTGAAATTTTTCATCTATCTCGTATTTTTTTCGTTCTTCTGGTTGGGGTCGACTACACAGCCATCGGCTGCTGTCGGAGACGTGAATTACATCTCGGACGTAGTTACGGTGCCGCTACGGAGTGGGCCTACTACTGCCCATCGCATTCTACACCGTGGGCTACCAAGCGGGACCCAACTGACCATTCTCGCGATAGATGAGGAGGCCGGTTTCACCCAGGTTCGGACCAAGGATGGGATGGAAGGCTGGGTAACGTCTCAGTACCTCGTGGGGGAACCCATCGCCCGTGTCAAGCTGGCCGCAGCCGAGAAACGCCTTCAAGCTCTTAAAGCTGAAATCGATAAAGAACGCGAAGCGCGCGCAAATATCCAGACTGAGCACAAAGAAACCGACGCCAACAACCGGACACTCAAAGTGCAGGTGCAATCCCTGTCGAAAGAACTCGCGGAACTGAAACGTATATCGGGAGATTCTATCAACGAACATGCCCGTAACATCGAACTTGTTCAGCAGAATACACGCTTAGCGGGCCAAGTTGAAGAGCTCTCCGCTAAAGCCAGGCAGCTCGAAGAGAACTTGCAACTCAAGTGGCTACTGTATGGCGGCGCTCTGGTACTCATCGGCCTGTTAATCGGAGTTATTCTCAAGGCACGTCCCCGACAGACGACGAGTTATTCCCGCTATTAGGAAGAGCCAATCTTCCGGAAATCGCTGTTCTCCTCAGGCACCTCTCTCGCACAGCCTCGATTCGGCCCTAGTGGATCACTCCACCCCATCCGATTATTTCAATGCCTCAAGGGTCGCGCGGAGTTCTTGGACCTCTGTCTTAAATAAAGCCAGATGTTCATCCCGTTGGGGTTGCGTATCCTTGAACTTCCATAGCCGTTTAAAGATAGCCCACAATTCCTTATTATGGGTCACCGCGAGAGCATAGGCCGGTGTTTCACGTTTGGCCTCGTCCACACAACACAATGAATTGTCGAAGGCATGAAATTGATTGTGCAGGTCGTCCAAGGGCTGATCGTACCCTGTTCCGCCCATCGCTGCTTCCGCACTACTTTCCATCATAACGGTGAGATTCAGCACGGTTTCGACGCTGGTGTCCCCTTTCGCTTGTTGGGCAAATTCATCTGCACGCGGATAGAAAACATAGCTGCACCCGTTGACTCCGATGATTAAGGCCGCTGTCAGTAGCATGGCTGCGATCTTTTGCATAAATCCCTCCATCGTGTAGGTGAATGGGTACGGTAGCGTTTAGTTTCCTATGTCCCGTCAAGGGCGGTTTTGTTAATTTCTCATGTGAGGGTATCTTGGATTGCAGAGTTAAACAACAGGGTTTGAATCGAACATTAAATCCGGCTGTCCGTAAAAGCCGGGAAAGATTTGCGGGATATGCCATAGTAGACGCAAATCGGCAGTTCTCATCTCTCAACTTTCACCGGACCTTTACACGAGGCACATTTTCTCACTATGGCATAGACGTGTTTAAGGCCGATATACTGAAATCCGAAGCGAGTCATGGCTAACCTCTCCACACGATTATAGACGAATGTCGAAGGTAAATTTTTTGTCGACTCCACCTGTAGGGATGGCGACATCGGACGGCAATGGGATCCTTCCACGTTTGCTGATGACGGCAAATATTTAACCATCTCCCGGCCGCCAGAAACGGTACGGAAAGAAGGATACAAGGTATGCACAGAGGCTCACGCTTCCTTTCCCCTCAATATAGGAGGCGGAGTATTCAACGTCGGATTCAATTCGGAAAAATCGTTTGGTACCAATAGCGATTTCATTCAATATCCTCAAGGAAATTGGTTCGTCGATTCTCCCCGTTTCCTCAAACACCTGGTTCAGGCATGTAAAGACAAAATGCGGGATTCGGTATATCTGTCTCAGTCACGAGGAGGTGTGGTGAGGCGGCTCGCTCGCCAAACGGTTTGGGGCCCCCCGGATCATTCATCGTGCAGGCACTTCGGTCATGGCCGGTTTGGAGCAGGGGGTTGATGGTGAGAAAGCCATGCAGATTAATCAGGATTCTTTCTGAATTCCCGTTCCCGGCCATACGGCAGGTAGCCTTGTTTTACCAACATCGCACGCCGGAAGCTGCCAAGCCGGTCCATAGCCCAATAAAAAGACCCACCTTTTGTTACCCCCTCATATGTTGAAAAGATGGGTAACGATTTTTAATATGGCGATGTATTGAGGAAGTTGGTAAAAGATTAATTGTGCGATCTGAAATGTGTGGCAGCGGGTGATATCCGCATATTTGTAGAGAGCACATTCTCCAGCTGATTGGTTTATATTTCAGGAAGGTTGGCGCGGATTCCGGTGAATCTTTTCCCAGCGATGAATTGTGAATGCTTTTTGGGGATATCCTGCAGTAGCATGCCTATCCTTAGGCATAGACCGTTGTGATTCTTTCTTTTTGACAACCGATTTCTTACCGAATTCTGGCAGAGAGAAACACAGGAATAACCAACAATCATTCATCACACAGGAGGAGATTATGAACATGCAAGGAAACTGGAAATTGGTGCTGGCCTCCACAATGATGGTCCTGATCGTAGGGTGCGCATTCAGCCCGCCAAGCAAAATGGTGAAACAAAACAATCATGCCCAATTGGCGGACTGGTACCAGAAGGAAGCGCGTGATCTTCATGCACGGGCAGAAGAAATGCGCCACATTGAGAAAGAGTATGAGTTCTTGGGGACCCCCAAAGAAGGGCATGAATCAAGCCTTGTGGAACACGCCAAGAATTTAAAGGACCATTACACTAAAGCTGCGAAAGTTGCGGAAGCGATGGCGAAGGTCCATGCTGAGCAGGCAAAAAACATGTAAGGACGTTAATGGAAAATTTTTAGAGTTTCATGTTTTCAATAAGATCAGCGGGAAAGGGAACGTTTCTGTCATCTGAATGACGAGTGTAACTCACTAAGAATAAAAGTCCGTATTCTATATTAGGGCGTAATGGTTGAATCAAAAGAACAGTATCATGAGGCCATGATCATGGCCACAACAAATGTTCCTGTGGCTTATGGGCTATCCATCGATCAAATAAAAGAGCCTGGGGAGTTCTGTCATTGTGAGTCGAATGTCCAGATGACAGAGAAAATCACTAAGTTCTGAGATGGCGTCAGGGTGTTGTGCCCACCCTTGAAGAACCCGCCACCGGAACCTGTAGAGTTGTCATGGCGGTATTCGAGCCGGAAGATGGAATTGGTCCACTCGTACGGAAGTTTGTATTCCACAGTGGCCGTGACCGCCCAAATAAATTGGTCAAAGCCGGTTATGAGACCATTCGGGTCCGAATAGAGCTCCGGTCGAAGAGCGACAAACCATGGTTTGGTGATGTGCCAGCGCGTATGGAGCGCCGCTCCCATAAAGATTGAACGTGGATTGCCAGAAACCGTGGCATTCTTTTGAGTGCCCATCTGATACTGACCCGCAATCGTGACCTCCTTGCCATTCCATTCAACGATGGTGTCTGAAAAGAATCGCCAGAATTCCAGTGAGGTGTTTGATTGATCAGGTCCATAATAGATGGTTTCTTTTATCGTCCAGGAGCCACCGGGTGTGTATGTCGCCTGGGCTCCATAACTCGGCAGATCGTTGGCGTTTTGGAGATGGAAAAATTCATTGATGACAAAGACCGCACCGGTCCACCGATCGTTGATTGGATAGACCGCATTCGCCCCGAACATGAGGTACGGTGAGTAGTCGGCCATCCAGGAGCGCGTATAGTTAAAATTATCCTTCGCGTACAGTGATTCATAACCGATGAAGCTGTTAAAGAGTCCGGCCTGAATCGTCAAGCCGTTGCCGACCGGAGCCAGGTAGGAGAGATTCGCGCGACCGAAGTGACGCCAGACATCGGACTCTGGAACATGAGGGAGATTGGTCCCGAACCCGAAGTCTTTGGAATCCTGCCCGCCCTGCCCCAATAGCTCTGCACCCCATCGGGACTGTTCGGTCGCACTCTTCCTAATATAGGCACCGCCCATGTTGAGTTCGAGCTCGTTGACTCTGGGTGTGGTGGCGCGATTGCGAAAGAGGTGATTGTCGGGAAAATTGAAGTCGTGTGAGTAGCCAAGATCCACAAATCCGCCGTAGTGCCATTGAGGCGGCTGGGGTTTCTGAGCTTGGTCTGAGAGAGCCTGTGAGCGTTCCTTGTTCTGGGTCAGTCTCTCCAATTCCTCGGCAAAGACTGAAGTCGTCGTAATTGAACAGATCACCAACGTGATCCGGGCTATCCACCATGCCATTGATATCATTGTCTTCTCGTTCTCCGTCTTCCGCCGCTTCCATTTCAGACGTTGAAGAGAGGAGCGAGGAGCGTGATGAATCGGTGGGTTTGCCGCGTGGTGTAGTGTCTCTCTTGGAACATACTAACAAAGGGAAAAGCCTAGTTAGGTTCCTTCAGACATTCTTCAATAAATTTAATCAGTCCGACAAAGTCGCCCTCGTCGGCGTTTTTCATGGCCCTGATATAGTGTTCACGAACCTGGTTTCCCTGGGACATGAGTTGGATTTGAGGCCACTGAGGAATGCCGTAGTGGCGGGAGTATAAAAAAATGTCAGTCATCAGTCTTGCCTGGCGACCATTCCCATTGAGAAACGGATGAATCTGGGTCAGGCGATGCTGAAGTCGTGCCGCGATCTCAACAACCGGCATAGTGGAGTTCGCCTCGTTCCAAGAAAGGAAATCTCCCGTTAAAAGTTTAATCTGTTCGCGGATCAGATGCGGTTCAACCCCAATATTCAATCGGGTTTGACGGTACTGCCCTCCCCACTCCCAGATGTTCCCGAACATATCCGCATGCACTTGACGAATGTAGTCATCCGTCAGCCATTCAGTCCCGCGTTTCTTTCTGCGTGCGCGAAACACATGTTTATCATAAGCCCGGCTGATGGTTTCGGTCTCTGCGGCATTGCGGGCAGCCGGGGTTGATAGATGCCTGAGAATTAGGCCTGAGATATCTCCGCCGGATGTCGCACCGATGGGCCGGGTGTCATCCGCCATGTTCTTTGCGCCATAATTTTTCGCGAGGGTCGCGAAGAATGTCGTCCGTCCGTTTTTCCAGAAGCTTCCTAAACATTTCTTTCTCCGGCGCCTGTTCTTCCAGTGCCATGGTCCCCATCGTTTTTTTCAACCGTTGAAGGGCAATAGCCCGAGCTCGGCCACGGAGTAATTCCTCCAGAGGTTTTTGAGGTCTGGGCTCGACGCTGAGGTGACAGGAAAGGCCCTGGTAGATCCGTTGAAGTGTGCCGACTCGCGGATCGACTTTTCCGGATTCAATTGCCACGAGGTTGGCTTGCGTGATCTTGGCTCGTTTAGCGAGTTCCGCCTGCGTCATCCGAAGATAATTCCGCAGAAGCCGGATCCAATCGTTGGGCTTAAGATTGTGATCCTCAACTGAGGAATCGATACGTAATTGTGATAAGGCCATATCATCGAAAATTGTGGTATGTCTTTTCGTCATTTCTACAATATATATCGTAAACAATATTTAATCAATGCATAAAAATACTTTTAACAGTATAATTAATTTATATATTAATATTGTTTAAAGTATTTTTAATGTTTTTATTATTGAATTTATTGGTATTTTTTATTGATTTAGGTGTCAAGGCACTCAATAGAGTGCCTTGATAGAGACGTAAAAGGTATCGAACTATATGAAAAATTTATCAAGGTGAAAAGTAAAATCCGTATTTTTTGAGTTAGACAAAGATATCGGAGTGTGATCAGGAAAGAATAAACACAATAGTCCAAGCCGCCTTTTTCCGGTTGGAAAAATAATACACGATAATCTCAAATACTTAAGATCTAAACGGCAGGACCGAAAATTATAATAAATCTAATGAGGTCCGGGCTTGGAACCTGATGCCTCATGAATGGAATCCGAACAATCATGAAGAAATTCGCGCCCTGCTTTTATCTATTTTGTTTGTCTTTGAGGATCTAACTATGAACACTAAAAAGTTTCGATTGGTGACCCGCAGTGATTTTGACGGCCTTGTCTGTGCGGTTCTGCTGAAAAAAGTGGGGGTCATTGAGGACATCAAGTTTGTCCACCCGAAAGATATGCAGGATGGCAAGGTGGCGATCTCGGACAAGGATATTACCACCAATCTTCGCTATGTTGAGGGTGTCCACCTCGCGTTTGATCATCACCTGAGTGAGATCATTCGCAATAAGGGGGAAAGAAGCAATCATATCATCGATCCCAGGGAGCCTTCTGCTGCGCGGGTGGTCTATGAGTATTACGGTGGTGAAAATACCTTTCCAGCCGCATGGAATGAGATGATGGATGCGGTCGATAAAGGCGATTCGGCCAAATACGATATCAACGAAATCCTCAACCCGAGCGGCTGGGCATTGATGAATTTCATTATGGATGCGCGTACCGGACTTGGACGCTTTAAGGAGTTTCGTATCTCCAATTACCAGTTGATGATGGAACTCATCGAAAAATGTAACACCCTCAGCATCGATGAAGTCATTGCCCTGCCGGACGTGCAAGAGCGGGTGCAGCTCTTCCATAGACATACTGAATTGGCGAAAGAACAGATACGGCGATGCTCGACCGTCCATGATAATCTGGTTGTGCTGGATCTGCGGGATGAAGAGACGATCTATGCCGTCAACCGGTTTATGATTTATGCCTTGTATCCGGATTGCAATATGTCCATCCATGTGATGTGGGGCTTGAAAAAACAAAACACCGTGTTCGCAATTGGAGCTTCGATCGTCAACCGGAGTTCAACGGTCAATATGGGAGAACTCTGCCTGGCGTATGGCGGCGGAGGGCACCGGAACGCGGGCACCTGTCAGGTGGCGAATGAGTTGGCCGGTAAAACCCTCAAAGAAATCATTGGGATGATACGCATGCAGACATTAACCTCAGTGGGATCGAAAGTAGCCTCCTGTGCAGGGCATTACAGGCAAGAGAGGCAGAATGCCATGGTGTAACGGGTCCCGAAATTACGCAGAATGTTTCTTGACCACAATTCGAGAATCCCCCATCTTCAAAAGACGCTGATGGTTTCCCATGTGCGGTGCCATGGTATTGATGGTCCATGGAGGCTGCCATTAGCCCTGTTTCATCGTTAAAGCCACGAAATCCCCTTCGAATTTCCCGACCTGTTCTTCGTGGCAGCTCAGTGTGGCTGCGACGCTGATTCTCGCCAGATTTTTCGGTGCAAATGTTCGTAGAAACGTTTCCCAGTCCCGTGAGTCTTGAATGGTGGAAGAGGCCTCAAACATACTCGCAATAGGACGCTCATAGGTCATCGTATTGCGCTGAATCACCAGACGACACTTCACATGTTCCTGATGTAGCCGAACATATAGAATGGACCAAGCCGCCAGGATGGCCACGCTCGAGGCGCTTCCACCAAACACGGTTTCCCGATGATTGATATTGGGAGCAAGAGGAGCACGTAAGGTGACGCCATTCCAGCCGGCCTCAATGACTTCAACGCCCATGGCGCGTGAGAGCGGAATATG
>BQIW01000139.1 GCA_021604105.1 Nitrospirales bacterium
GCATTATTGACTCTGGCAGGATATTCTTTGACTGATACGGTGATTGTGTTCGACCGTATTCGTGAAAATCTTCGTCAGAGGAGACGGGAAACGACGACGACGATTATTAATAATGGAATCAATCAGGTCTTAAGCAGAACATTAATTACGACTCTGACTGTTATTTTGGTCTTGGTACCATTGACCATTTGGGGCGGAGAAGTCTTACATGATTTTTCATTGGCCTTACTATTGGGGGTCCTCGTCGGGACCTATTCCTCGATCTTTGTTGCGAGTCCGCTCCTCTTACTGTGGCCTGGTGGAGAGGGAAGGCTCCTAAGCCGAGGTAAATAGTCATCCCTGTTACCATTTCTTGACATCTAAGAAAAAGGAGTACCAAAATGTAGAAAATCATGGGAGTTAGACGTTTTTTTATGGATTTTGCGATGTTACCAAAGTGAAACGCTTTGGGTTTCCCCTCCAATTAAAGGGCAAGACGATTCTGGCTATGGTGCTGGTTGGTCTTCTGCCCCTTATTCTTTCTCTCCTCCTCACCTATTTTGAAGAAAAACGTGCTCTAAAGGAAGCCGCTGGTATCACCATGAGGGGAATCGCGGTGGAAGTGGCCCGTAAGGTCGAGACCCAGATTATTCGTGGAATTAATGAAGCGCAGCAGTTGGCCACGATTCCCTTTATTCGAAGTGCTGTCATGAATTCGAACCGGAGTTATGCTCATAAAAATCCAGATGAAATTCAGGCTCTTATTCAGCAGTGGCAAGAAAGCTGGCGGGCTCAATCCAATAAGGATGAGTTCCCGGTTTTTCTGAACAAATATGCGACGGACTACCTGATTCAATGGCATGCGATTCGAAAATCGGATTATCTCGCGATTGTGGTGGTTGATACCCAGGGAGCGCTGGTGTTGAGCTCGTTTCCACAAGTTAATTTTTTCCATGGAAACAGTCTCTGGTGGGAAGCAGTGGTTCAACACCATGATGCACAGGCGTTTGTGAGCGATTTGTCATTTGATCCGGGGTTTGGGACTCATGTCCTGAATGTTGGTGTCCCTATTTGGGATGATCATCGGCAGCACGTCGTGGGAGCTATCAGTATTCTTCTGAGGAGGGATTCGCTGTTTCGTTCGATTTCTGAAGTGGCCGCGGGAAAAACTGGTCATGCCATGTTAACCGCATCCGATGGAATGCCGATTCTTTGCCCGGCGTTTTCTTTGGAAGAACACGTAATGCCGCCCACTGTGGTCAGTGCGATTCAACACGGGGGAGTTGGGTGGTTGGTTGCTGATCCGGATTCTCATGGGATGCCGAATGCCATTGTTGGCTATGCTCCTCTTCACTTGGGGATGCCACTTGCTCCAGAAAGTTTTGGGGGGAAGTCCTGGCATATGTTGACCAGTCAAGATTCTGCTGAGACATATGCTCCACTGGATCAATTATTAAGTAAGGTCATTTTTTATGGAATTTCTGTTTTTATCATATTGTGGGGAGCCGGAGTCGTGGTGGCTGGCCGGATCGTGAAGCCCATTCAAGCCTTATCGCAAGGAGTTGAGCAATTTGGAGGTGGGTATCTTTCGGAAAAGATTGCGATCCGTACCGGGGATGAAATCGAACGCTTGGCTGATACGTTCAATGCCATGGCCGACAATCTTCAACAATCGTTTTCTGAGTTGAACCAGAAAGTGGATGAAATTGGGCGATTGGAGCAGAAATATCGTGATCTCATTGAAAATGCTCCAGAAATGATTCATCAGTTAGATCCCGCAGGGCGGTTCGTACATGTCAATTCCACTGAATTACAAAAGCTGGGATATTCGCTTGTCGACATGCTTGAGATGTCGCTTTGGGATATTGTCCCGGCGGAACAACAAGAGGGAGTGCGAGTCTATGTCCAGGGGTTGGCCTTAGGTGGGTCTCGGTCCATAGAAACCGTTTTTCGTACGCAATCGGGTGAAGTGATGGATGTGGAAATTCATTCAACAACGCTGATGGATCCTGGAACCCATTTGGTGGTGTATTCGAGAGGATTTGTGAGGGATATTACTGCTCGAAAGGCTCTGGAGCGTGAAGTTGAGCGATATACCACCCAATTGGAAGGGATTGTGGCCGAACGAACCCAACAACTGTCTGACTCAGAGGCGGGATATAAGGCGTTATTTAATTTGGCTGCCGATTCAATCTTTGTGGTTGACTCTGAAGGCCGGATCTTGGATGTCAATGCGCGTGAACGGGAACTTTTAGGGTATGTCCCTTCGGATTTAGAAGGCGCTTACTTTGTGAAGCTTGTCCCGCCGGCATTCCAGATGATCAGTCAGAGTTTGTTGGAACGAGTCAGCGGTGAAGAGCCAAAAGTGCCTACGACAGAGATTGAGGTATATGATCGGCAAGGCCTTATGAAGTCCATGGAAATGGACCTGGTTCGCATCGATATGGGAGGAAAAGCCTCGATCATGGTGCAGTTGCGAGATATTACCGAGCATAAAAAGCTTGAAGCTGAACTGCAACGGTACAATGAAGTCCTGGAAGAGAAAGTCTCTGAGCGCACGCGGGAAATTGAGCAAGCCAAGCTGTACATTGAAAGTTTGTTGGAAAATGCGAATGACGTGATTTACACCTTGGATGTTGATTTACGGTTTACTTATGTCAATGGGAAAGTTGACGCATGGGGATATCTAAAAGAAGATTTGATTGGTAAGCCGTACCTCTCGTTACTCTCCAAGCGGTATCGTGGCCGGTATTTGAAGGAGACCTTGGATCTTGGGACAAAGCAAGTCTACGAAGTGGAAGTGGTCAGTCGGGAGGGAGAGTTGCGGTCTGTTCTGGTGAGTGTGGCCCCGCTTCTCAATGATGAAGGCGTTTACACAGGGGTATTGGGTATTGCCAGGGATATTACGGAACGCAAGCATTTGGAACGCCAGGTGCAGAATTCCGAGCGATTGGCCTCCATTGGGAAGCTGGCCGCCGGGGTTGCTCATGAAATCAATAATCCGTTAGGGGGGATTTTGAATTGTTTATACAATATTCGAAAGGGAACGTTGACGCCTGAGCGGTCTCAGGAATATTTGCATTTTATGGAGGATGGATTGCGACGCGTTCAACGCATCGTCCGGCAGCTCCTGGATTTTTCCCAGCAACGCGAACCGGAATTAGCCATGACAGATCTTCATCAAATTTTAGACCGAGTGCTGGTATTGACCGAGCATGTATTCTTAGTCAAGCATGCCACTCTGAATAAGGAATATGATGAGACACTGCCTATGGTAATGGTCGATGCGCATATGATTGAGCAGGTGATTATGAACTTAGTGCTGAATGCGGTTCAGGCACTCAAGGATGGTGGCCAGGTGACCTTGCGTACTCGAAAACAGGCAGAAGGCTATGAAATTGAGGTGGAGGATACTGGGTGCGGAATACCTCCAGAGATTCGGCCTCATATTTTTGATCCATTTTTTACGACGAAAGGGACTGGAGAGGGGACCGGGTTGGGATTGTCGGTGAGTTTGGGAATTGTGCAGCGGCACGCAGGTGAAATGGTGGTCGACAGTGAAGAGGGAAAAGGTACTCGTTTTACCATTCGTTTGCCTTTAGTGCGATCTCGTGCGGGTACTGCGGTAAAGGTAGGCACATGACTCACGGTTCTGTCCTGATAATTGATGATGAGCCCCTGATGCGAGTCTCTATGGTGGATGCGCTGAAGGCGATCGGCTATGTGGTACAGGAAGCCAGTTCCGGTTTGGAGGGACTCGAGCGGTTGCAGACTTCACGGTTTAATTTGGTAATTACTGATTTGCGATTGCCCGGTGTGGATGGACTGCATATCGTGAAACATTGCCGTGAGCAGTGTCCTGGCACCGAAGTTATTGTCATTACCGCACATGGTTCTGTAGACACGGCTGTCAATGCGATGAAAAGCGGGGCTTACGACTACATTACGAAACCATTTTCTATGGATGAATTATTGTTGAGTGTGCAGCGGGTCTGCGCAGTGGTGGCTCTTCGCGAAGAGAATCGGGTGTTACGGGATGCATTGGAAAAGAAATTTAGTTTTCAAGGGATTGTCGGAAAAAATGAGCGGATGCGACAGGTGCTGGAGAAAGTCAAGTTAGTTTCGGCAACTGACGCGACGGTTTTAGTGGTCGGCGAAAGTGGAACGGGAAAAGAGTTGATTGCCAATGCCATCCATTCCAATAGCGCTCGCCGCAATCATTCCTTGGTCAAAGTCAGTTGTGCCGCGCTACCGGAAACGCTGTTGGAAGCTGAACTGTTCGGGCATGAAAAAGGGGCCTTTACGGGGGCCCTCCGACAACGGCAGGGCCGGTTCGAACTTGCTCATCAGGGAACCCTTTTTTTGGATGAGATCGGCGAAATTTCCCCGTTGGTCCAGATTAAGTTGCTTCGTGTTCTACAAGAACGGCAATTTGAACGTGTTGGGGGAAATGACACAATTGAAGTGGATGTGCGATTAGTGTGTGCAACGCAGAAGGATTTGCGGAAAGAAGTTGAACATGGACGATTCCGGGAGGATCTCTATTATCGATTGAATGTGGTACCGGTTCAGCTTCCCCCCCTCCGGGAACGTCGAGAAGATATTTTCATGATCGCCAACCATTTTTTAGAGACGATGGCAGGTCGAATTCACCAAGAACCCAAATCCTTATCACGCCAAGCTCGCGAGGTGTTATTGCAGTATTCCTTTCCGGGAAATGTCCGCGAATTAGAAAATACCATTGAACGGGGGTTGGCATTGGCACAACACACTCAAGAAATACAGGTGTGGGATCTCTGCGGACAAAGTCGATGTCCATTTGCGGGAGGGGAGCCGCAAAAAGGATGCGGGTTTTGCGGGAACCAGGAAGGCCGGAGAGGGGTGAATATTGGGGCGATGGAAACATTGGCCGAGGCGCGCGAGCACTTTGAACGGGGGCATATTCTTGAAATACTCAATCGAACCGGGTGGAGTCGGATGACGGCTTCGAAGGTTTTGGGATTATCAAGAAAAGGACTTTGGGAAAAATGTAAACGATATGGAATTGTTCGGGCATGCGACGATACCGATTCTGAGAATGGGGATGACGGTTGAAAGGGCAGCTCTCATAGAGAACATAGAGCTGCCCTGAATATTTGGTGGTTAGGGGTTCTGTGAGGGGAAATAGATTATTCTCCACCATCCCAAAGGGTGATGATCCGGTCATTTCCAGCTGTAGCGAGGTATTTCCCATCAGATGAAAGAGCGATTCCCCTGACAGGTCCTTTGTGTGATCGAAGCGTTCGGAATTGACGGCCGGACTGGATATCCCACATTTTGACGGTCCCATCATCGCTGGCGCTGATAAGCACTTGTCCATCCTGGGTCACAAGAAGATTTCTGACCCATTCAGAGTGCCCTTTCAGCGTGCGACGTTCTTTCATCGTCGGCATGTCCCAGAATTTAATCGTACAGTCACGACTTCCTGAGATCATGGTGCCCCCGTCCGGGGTGAAGGTAAGGGCCCCAATCCAATATTCCATGGGTTTTTGAAATCCGCCTTGATCGTCAACGTAAAAACCACGATTTTCAGTTTCTTCGTCATCGGCCTCATCTCTCCAATGGCCGTTGTGTACAATTTTTTCTTCCCCGCTTGGCAAAACCTCATAAAGCTTGATTTTCCCGATATCAGTACCAGACACTAGGTGAATGCCGTCAGGTGAAAACGCGGTGCAGACACTCCAATTATGGTCGTATTGGTCTTTACCTAGGAGAGTCATGAGTTCGGTGCCTGTAGTGACTTCCCAAATTTTAATGTCTTTGTTTTGCCCCGCCCTGGCGAGCATGAGACCATCTGGGGAAAAGGAAATGCTGCATACGGCATGGTCGTAACGAGTAAAGAGTAACCGAAGGGATTCTCCGGTTTGAGGATTCCACAGCCGAATGGTCCGGTCTTCACTTGCCGAAGCGATTATTTGGCCATCAGGGCTATACTTGACTTCTCGAACGACATGTGTGTGGCCTCGTAGAGAACGAAGGAGGCGGCCGGTCTCAATATCCCAAATCCGAATAAAGCGATCATTTCCTCCGCTCGCGAGAGTCAGACCATCAGGGGAAAAGGTAACAGACCAAATTTCTTGTGTGTGCCCACGGAATGACTTCAGTTCCCTCGCACCGTTTTTCCAGTAGGCCAGTGAATCGATGGGTGGCGGGGGTGGCGAATCAGGATTATGGATGAACCCGGGATTGGAACTCAGTGTGTCTGGGCTTGTTGGATGGGTCATGAAATTCCTCGCTTCGGAAACAGATTGACATCAAATGGATTGGTTAAACGGATTTAGGAATGGATGAATGGGATTCTCTTGCCAAAAGGGAAAACGCATTCCTATAATTCAACTAGTTATGATACTAAACGGCGCTTTTCGAGGGAGTCAAGGTAGCTACCTCCCAAAATTATTGTGAATTTATTGTTACGGTGATCATCTTCCGAGAAATAAAACTCGTCTTGTGGTGATCTCGCGGAAAACGGAGGTTTGCTCATGGAAATTCGTTTTCAACCCGCCCTCCTTCAGGAGGTGATTGATTCGTTTGCTGAAAAAACTGAGCGTGAAGGGGATCCGACTTATTTTAATGAATTTCATGAGTTTGCCGATCCCATTTACGAGAAGTTTTCCCTTGATGACCGTGATCCCGAGTTCAAACGCCTCTATCAGCATTTATTTGCCAAATGGGGGTTTGCCGAAATTCTTCGAGATGCTTTTGATGACTTCCCGGTTTTACGAGATAAAACTGGGATTGTTTTGGTGCGAGGCGTATTGAAAGAAGATCAGGAAGGGGTTGATGTCCTTCGTAAGTGGGGAGTGGTTGAAGAAAAGCTCGCTCGACAATTTGAAGAGGCCGGGAAAAAAGGGGTGGGGATTAAATTGATCCCTCGGCGATTTTATGATCCAGCCATCACCCGTTATCTGCGACATGAGTTAACGCATATTTCTGACATGTTAGATGAGGCTTTTGGGTATGATCCTGACACAAAAGTAGGGTTGAACCCCGGGGAAGAACATTTGATTTTAAATCGTTACCGTGTGCTGTGGAACCTTCATGTCGATAGCCGGATTGCCCGAACAGGAAAAGAGCCGATGTTTTCCAAGGAATATCGGTTTCGGGAGTTCCGCTCTTGGTATCGAAAAATTCCTCCTGGCCAGGTGGAATCCGTGTTTGAAGGGATCTGGCAGACCGATTATCTTACTCATGCCGAATTAGTCGAAATGGCTTCGGATACGATACGAGTTATTGAAAGAGCTATTGAGGTTGAGGACAGTGAGGTTCCGGATGTGCCAACGAAACCCATGCTACTCCCGGGGTTCCCGTGTCCTCTCTGCCGATTCCCAACTTACACCTGGGTAGAAAACATGGATGAGACGCTCGAAAGTTTTGTCTTAGATTTTATTCGCGAAAACCACCCAGGATGGGATGTGGAGTATGGGGCCTGTGACAGATGTGTAGAGGTGTATAAGCTTCGGGCCTCCGGAGTGGTATAATTTCGAAATCTACCCTCTCCTCGTGTCCCATTTGTTTTACTGGTTTATAGACTATTGAAAGCGTCGAAATGTCGGACTCCCATCCACCAAACCAGCCTTCGTCGAATCCGACATTAGGTCGAAGAATGTTTCTTCGGCAATCCGCAATTTCCATAGGTGCGACGGTTCAGGAATTCGTTAAACATCGTGATGCTCCTTCCCCGATAAAAAAGGAGCAGCCTGTTCCAGAGAAAACAGGGTGGCTCCGTCCTCCAGGGGCTGTCGAAGAGAAGTTGTTTTTGGAGCGTTGTACCGGATGCGCTGATTGTGTGGAAGTCTGTCCTCACGATGCGATTCAAGTGTTATTAAGTAATGACACCCCAGTTATCTATCCAGGAGAAAATCCATGCAAATTATGTGAAGATCTTCCTTGTATTGGGGCGTGTCCTACGGAGGCTCTTTTGCCCGTTGGGGATCGTTTTCAGGTCAATATGGGAGTGGCGAAAGTTTTGGCAAAAATGTGTACGGCAGGAACTGGTTGCAATGCGTGTGTTTCTAAATGTCCTACGGAGGCTCTCTCGATGGATTTTGCCTCCTATCACATTTGTGTAGATGAGTCGGTCTGCGTGGGTTGTGGTATGTGCCAATACATATGTGAGACTGTAAATGACCGTACCGCAATTCGGATTGTTCCCAGGTAAGGAAGGTGCGGTATTTTACACTTAGTTGTGCTGATGGCTGGAATGACTTGATAATGAAAAGTATGAATTATGGATCTTTTTGCCGGGAGGTATGGAAAATGGCTGGAAGCGTAAAAAGGGATTTTTCTGTGGGGGGTTCCTAAAGTAAGATTTAGGAGGTTAAGGCTGCTCGAAAGTTTTGAAAGCTGTGGGGCTATGAGGGATATTGAAGTCTTGACTTCATAGGGCTGTTGTCCTATTATCTGATCCCTTTTTCATGAATACTTAATAGCCCTGAGGACGATCCTAATTGAAGCAAATGCTTGTGAAAAAAAATTTTAAAAGTTAGGTGAAATATGACATCAGGCGTTAAAGATGTGAAAAAAGCAGGGAAAAACGGGATGCCAGTTTCCGGAAATGAAAAGGCCGTTAAGATATCTCCAAAAGTAGCGCCAGCTGTCGATCGGGCACTCTGTCGGAGCAAGCTTTATCTGTTGGTGTCGTGGGGGTATCTATATCCAGAAGACGAAGAGTTTTTGGATTATCTTCAGAGTGGGGAATTTGTTGAGGATGGGAAATCGGCCCTGGAAGGGTTGAAAAAAGAACTTCAAAATATAGGGGGCGAAGAGGCGCATGAGCGTCTGGATGCATTAGTTGGAAACTTTGATGCAATTGAATCTTGGATATCATCAGAAGGGGAAAACTGGAGCCTACAAGACTTACGTGACGAGCATCGCCGAGTGTTCAGCAATGTCATCGCATTGGATTGTCCTCCGTACGAGACATTATTTGGAAATGATCACGTTTTCGGCCAGTCATACGTGATGGGAGACATTGCCGGTTTTTATAGTGCCTTTGGCCTTCAACTTTCTCCTGATATCCATGAGCGCCTGGATCATTTGAGTGTAGAATTAGAATTCATGCATTATCTGGCCTACAAAGAATCATACGCCATTCTTCATGATGGAGCGGAAAAGCTTAAAACCGTCGTTGATGCGGAAAAAAAATTCGTTAAGGAGCATATTGGTCGATGGGTGCCTTTGTTTTCAGGAATGTTAAATAGAAAGGCTGATTACGGTTTTTATAAAATTTTGGCTGATTTTACCTCACACTGGATTGCTTTTGATATTGCATTTTTGGGAGTGACTCCTCAGCCTTATTCGGAAACTGATTATCGCCCGGCGACATACAATAGCCCTGAGGGTCAAAGCTTTGAATGTGGTGCTCAGGATCAAGGAAATGAACTGAGCCTCCTTATGAGCGAAGTGGGGGCTGATGCTTTTTTGGATAAGGAAAGTGGAGCATCAGGCCAATCAGGAAATGCTTAGTGAATTTTTGGTTAAGTCATTTTTGAACATTTGTTTTAGTGGCGACAGGTTTGAGGAGACAGTTAGTTAGCAGTCTTTTCGGTTTTAATCTTTTATCAAAGGAGGATGCGTCATTATGAGATTGGTGCAGACGCGTAACAAACGACTGGTGTTTGGCGTTCTTCTGTCTGTCCTGGTGGTGTGTGTAGGTTTGACCATGGGGCA
>BQIW01000140.1 GCA_021604105.1 Nitrospirales bacterium
CGACGAATCCGGTTTTCTAATTCTCGAATGTTCCCCGGCCAATGATATTGTTCGAGGGACATCAAGGCTTCCCTCGTAAATCCTAAAATCTTTTTTTTCGCTTCTTCCGAATACCGCTGAAGCAGCGATTTGCCCAACATTACGATATCGCCACCCCGTTCCCGTAAGGGGGGAGCCGTAATGGTTACGGTATTCAATCGATAATACAGATCTTCCCGGAATCGGCCGTCTTTCATTGCCAGTTGAAGATCCATATTGGTAGCTGCCAGAACCCTTGTGTCAACAGGAATTTCTACGCGTCCGCCGACCCGCTCGATACTTCGTTCTTGTAAAACCCGAAGTAACTTAACTTGTAATGCGGGAGAAATCTCACCGATCTCATCTAGAAAAAGCGTCCCGCCCTGGGCCGACTCAATTCGACCTGGACGCTGGAGGTGGGCGCCGGTAAACGCACCTTTCTCATGACCGAACAACTCACTTTCTAGCAACGTTTCGGGGATAGCTCCACAATTAATCGCGATAAACGGGCCATCCTTTCTGTGGCTTTGCTGATGAATCGCCCGGGCCACTAACTCCTTTCCTGTCCCGCTTTCTCCGACAATTAAAATAGAAATATCCGACCTTGCCACTCGCCGAATGGTATCGAACACTTTAACCATGACCGGACTGCTTCCGATAATTTCAGGAAACCCCCGTTTCGCTTCCCGATCCAGAAGCTTTTGATTTTCCTTTTCCAGGCCAGCCAAATATACGGCCCGCTGCAAAACAACTTTTAATACTTCCAAGTCTACAGGCTTTTCCATAAAATCATATGCGCCCAATTCGATAGCCTTGAGGGCATTCGCTCGATCTTGATTTCCCGTGATGACAACCACCTTCACCAAAGGATTCACCGCAAGCAATTGTTCCAAGGCAAGCAATCCCTCCGACACCCCACCGGCATCAGGTGGCAAGCCTAAATCTAAGGTGACCAGTGAGATCTTTTCCCGTTGAAGAATATCGACTGCTGCAGCGCGATGCTCCGCCTCATAGATCATATAGGAGGAATGCAATCCCCACTTCATCTGTTCAAGAATTTCCTGACGGTCATCAACAAGAAGGAGAGAAGGAAGACGTGAATGTTCAGGAAGAGGATCAGACTTCATGGTTATTCGTTTCTATTTGAATCATAATCTACACCGGTTTTAGACACACCAAACACCGCAGTACTTGCGTTATCGGCACTTTGTACCGGAAATGTAATTATCACCGTCGTACCTTTCCCTTCCTGACTCTCAATGTGAACCACGCCATGATGATCCTCTACAATTCGCTTACATTGAAACAGCCCCACACCCAATCCATTCTTTTTTGAACTTTTGAATGGCTGAAAAACATTTTCAAGCTGAGCCACGGACATTCCACTCCCGGTATCAACCAGTTCGACGATTACCTGCTGGCCATCATAAGCGGTGGATATTTCAATTGTACCTTGCTGTTCTGTCGCCTGGCGCGCATTGAAAATGAGATTTAACAAAACCTGTTTGATTGCCTCCCTTTTGAGCTGAAGGACCGGAACCTCTACCCCCGGGGAAAAATACGGTTGGCATCCAGGGCTACTGACGGCTGCCAGTATGTCCTTGATCAACACATTCACATCCACCGATTCCATCGGGCCCCCCTCACTCAAATTCGGTTCTTTCGCCTGACGAGATAATTCACCCATCAAATCGATAATTCGCTGAGAGGTATTTTTAACCGTCTGCATTGCCGATGCCTGAAATTCAATATTACTCCCATATTGTGCAGCATTCTGAGCCACCAGGGATAAACTCGACGCCAGATTCTTTAAATCATGTAAATAATAGGCAGAGAACCGATGCACGGCTTCCCACTTAGCGGATGAACTCCGCTCTTCAACTAATTCAAATTGAATGAGCAGCATCGTCACATGGTGCGCAATAGCGCGCAGCAAATCAAAATCGTCCTGATCGTAGGCGTCATAAACCGGTTCCTGACTAAGCGTACAAAACCCAAGCAGTCTCCCCTTTTCAGTCACCATGGGTACACACACATCGGCGTGAGTGCAATCAAGAAATTCCCTCCAATCCTCGGCCGCCCGCTGCCTCATTCCTACCAACACGGGCTCTCGCTGTCCTTTTAAGTGATGAATTAGAGAGTGAGTTTCAGGAATGGGAGTAGGCTCGGACATACGCGGCAATCGATTATTTTCCTTCAACATTCTTTGACGCCGTTCCTTTCGTATTTGATGATATCGTCCATCAACATCAAAATATTTCCAAATTGTGACTCGAGACGTTCCGAATGTTCGACTCAGCCACTCAAGATAGCGATTTAAAAGTTCTTGGACATCCTGACAGGCCGAAAACGTCTCTGTGACCTCTAACCATTTTTCTCGATAATCATATTTCGCCTTAAAAAAATGACGAGAAACGACCTGCTGAAACTCGACACGAATACGCCTGGAAAGCAGGGCGACCACCAAGCCCATCACGGCGAGGAACATGAGGACTATTCCCAGCGATTCCCTGACCGCCCAATCGGTTTGTTGCACCACTACGGTCACCATAGCCACAAGAACGAAATACCCACTCACACACACGACGACCAGAGAAGCATATACAGCATGGTGACTGATTTGAATCTTCTGGATCATCTGCGGACCTCGCCATCGCCTCAACCCCAGTGCCATGATAACCAGAGAACTGAACGATGCGATTTCCCCTGCCCACACATCTTCCTGTCGCCACACCGGGGCCACAACCAGAAGAAAGGCCTGCGCAATGGATATGCAGGCCAGCCCTCCCAATCCAATCAGCACATACTTCAATCGATATCGGAGAGGATCGGGAAAAGACTGAAGGATACGTTCCAGCTGAAATATTCCCACACAGGAGGCTAATAGGATAAACCCCCAAATCATCAATCCCTCGGGCCGGCCGAACACAATTTCCCGGTCAGGATTGACCTGCATAAATCCATCTGGCATTCCCAGGATCAGCATCGCCAAGAGAGTTGCTCCACCCGCGATGATCTTCCACCAACCCCTGCCCAATGCTAAAGAATTCGCCGAAAATTCATTCAACAATGAATAACCGACATAGCCAATCATGACCGGCAGAATGACCTCACCAATTAAAATCAACTTCTTGGAGATAAGGAGATGGGCAGGAAGCATTTCTTGTATTCCATTCAGTCCATGGATCCAAATCATAATTATCATAAGCCCGAGTAGAGGAAAAAAATGTGGACCATCTTTTCTCTTCATAAATATATTCGTCGCCAAAAAGAGGGATACTACTGCCGTGAGAATAGATGGAATAACCCATACAGTCATATTGACCCTTAATTTTATTGAAAGTTAGAAACTCCCCCAAATTCATTTCACGGGGCTACAGATGGATACTGCTTCTGCGCTGTTCTGATAGACGGATACATGGTGCGTAACCCATGCTATTTCACTCGGGTACACCTGGGTTCATGGTAAAATCATCCTCCTGCCCAAACTGGCCATAGTGCCCTTTTGTATCATGGCAAGATTATCTCCTCTATCACCATTAATAGGACGCAGTCCTCAAGCTACTAAGCGTGATGTAATAGACAAAGGAATTTCTCCCAATTGGTCTATAAGACGGTCCTACCTTGGAGATGGAGCGCCACCCTATCCTGCCTCACAGGACATTACTCAGAATGAAACTGTAGTAGTTTTTTCGGAAGATAAGGAAGTGGACTGTAGGGTTCGGCGTCCCAAATCCACCTCACCTTTCGCCTGATAACGAAAGCTAGGGGTCGATTCTGATGAAGAGGAGTACTTTTAACTTTCCCATCTATGAGAAGTGATCAGTCCCACCACAGCCCATAAATTTCGTTATGCGTTCTAATGGGAACATGGGGCTATCCGGCAGACGTACAGGAATGGCTGAAAAGGAACATTCCAGGCATATATGTGTCCCCTTCTTGCGTAGACTTTTGAAGTATAAACAAAGTGAGACGGCTAAACTGCTGATTTTAGAGTGAAGCGCATCGGAAACCTTCCCGATCCTTTAGCGAGGCATTAGCCTCTAGACAGTTTTACCCAAGTCACTGGAGTCCTGGTTGGCTGGTTGAAGGAGATGCGTCATCTTGTCTATCGGAAGGATGCAGTCCATATTTTTTGAGCAGTTTATAAAAATCTGCCCGATAGCGCCCGGCAATTTGTGCCGCCTTAGAGATGTTTCCTTGTGTGGCCTTAAGCAGGTCTTGGAGATACTCTTTCTCAAAGGCTTCCTTCGCATCCGTCAATGGCTGAAGACCACCTGGCTTGCTTTGTTCCTGTGGAGAAAGGGCAAGAAATTCTGCCGTAATAATGTCTTGAGGAGACATGACAACCGCCCGTTCAATCATGTTCTCAAGTTCCCGAACGTTACCAGGCCAAGGATACGTAATTAAGGCCTGCATGGCTTCCGGTGAAAATCCTTTGACGATTTTATCGTGATGCTCAATGCTCCGTTTGAGAAAAAACTGTGCTAACGAAGGAATGTCCTCACGTCGTTGACGAAGCGGAGGAATCCACAAAGGCACGACGTGAATCCGATAATATAGATCTTCTCGAAATCGTCCTTCACGCACGGCTAACTCCAGATCCTTATTGGTTGCGGCCAGGATCCTCACATCCACCTTCACGGGCACTTGCCCGCCGACGGGCACCACCTCCCGATTTTGAATGGCCCGCAGGAGTTTCCCCTGTAATGATAACGGCATCTCACCAATTTCATCTAGGAATAATGTCCCCTTATCAGCACTTTGGATTAATCCCCGCTTATTTTGATGGGCTCCGGTAAAGGAACCTTTCATATGCCCGAACAACTCACTTTCAAACAACGTTTCCGGGATAGCCGCACAATTGACGGCCATAAACGGCTTTGACGCTCGAGGGCTATTACAATGAAGCACGCGTGCAATAACTTCTTTCCCGGTTCCAGTTTCTCCGGAAATACAGACGGTGGTATCCGTCTTCGCCACTTGAGCCACCTGTTTCAACACCGTATGCATTTCTGCACTCCTGGCTACAACATTTTCAAGCCCATATAATTCGTTCACAAGCAATTGGAGTCGATGAATCTCCTGACTCATTCGTTTAGTAGTGAGAGCCTTATCAATGCTCTCCAGTAACTCTTTATCATCAAACGGTTTGGTTAAGTACCCATAGGCACCTTTTTTCATGGCTTCCACCGCATTAGGAATACAGCCATGCGCCGTCAAGATCAGGATTGGAAGATTGGTTTGATGCTGGTGCAATTCTTCCATCAGATCCAAGCCATCAGCATCCGGCAATCGAAGATCCAGAATGGCAAAATCATAGGGATCTTCTTGTATACGGCTTAACGCATCCCCCCCGGAGCCACACGCCGTTACCGCAAATCCCATGGAATCCAGGCGCATTTTCAGGAGGGTCAATAAACTTGGATCGTCATCAACAACAAGAATTCGTTCATCAGCCATCACTATTCCTCTATTTTTTTCCGTCACTTTCATTCGGTAATTCTTTCTCCTCGGCTCTTTCGAGTTTTGGGGTTGGGGCCATTTTTTCGGACGGACGGGTCGGCGGAGCCTTCTCGCGAATTTCCTGATCAATACGGCGCAAGGCCTCTAATTGATTCGTCAGTTCTTGAACTTTTTTCTCACTGGACTTCAGCTCCTGCTGCACATCCTGACGAAGTGTCTGCTCCTTTTTTAATTGTTCTGTTTGTTTGGAAAGATTCGAGAGTGCCTGGTTCAATTCTTCGACCGCCTTTTCCCGGTTCGTCAATTCTTGCTTCAGGACATCAACCGAATCTGTTTCCAATTGACGACTTAATTCATGGACCAGCAATTCCTTATTCACAATTTCACGAACCAATCGTTTAGTTAAGGTTTCGGAAGCAACTCCTCCTCCTGGAGCATTCAGTACATCCAACAACCATAACCAAAATCGACTTTCACCCGCCAACACGCTATTGGGGTTGGAGGCCACCACTTTTCGAAAATGAAGCGCCGCTAATTCCCTATTTTCATATAACGCGGCAACTCCCAGAAGAAAATGAACGGCACGGCATTCATCTTCACTTTTACAAGAACTCAGCTTCTTTTCCTGGTCATCCGCAATTGCCCGAAAAAAAGGAATATCTTCAGGGTCAGGAGTTAACACCGAGGATCCCGCAGAGTAGCCGGTTGAACCAGTTTGAGCCATGGCAGAACTATTCCAATTGGTGAAACACTCACCCCATTCAAGAAGGCTCAGGACCAGTGTGGATCCCAAAAACACCAAGATTAATGTCTCAAATTTTTTGCGTGTCAATGAACATTCCCCGTATGTTTTCGTTTCGGAATGGTAAAATGCAATGCAGTCCCAGTTCCCAAAATACTCTCCGCCCAGATTTTTCCACCATGGGCTTCGACCACCCGCTTCGCCAAAGCCAGCCCGATTCCACTTCCCACATACACACGGCCCTCTTGGGTTTTTCCCTGGTAAAATCGTTCAAAAATATGAGGCAAATCGGCTTCGGGAATTCCCGGTCCCGTATCAGACACCGTAAATTGCAAACCTGCTCCGGTACTATCCGGCCTTGATCGAATCAACACCGTCGTTCCTTCAGGACTAAATTTAATGGCATTGGATAAGAGATTTTCCAACACCTGTTCCATTCTTGGTCCGTCCAGATCATAGAATTTCATCTTGTTTTGAAATAAATCGAGAGTTAGATGAATATTTTTTCGTTCTGCGAGAAATTTGACTTTTTCTGTCGACCGCACGACCAAACGATTCAAGTCGGTGGGACTAAAATTGTAGGAGACCATGTCGGCTTCCATCCTGGATAAATCTAAGAGATTCCCGATTAAGTGATTGAGCCGTTGACTACTCTCAGAAATAATGGTGAGCGTTTCTCGTTGGTCCTTCGTTAATGTTCCAGGAATTCCATCCAGCAGAAGCTGTGAACCCTCACGAATAGACGTTAACGGCGTCCGTAACTCATGGGAAATATTTGCCAGGAATTCCGACTTCATCTCATCTAATTTTTGTAGTTTTTCGCCCATCCAATTTACCTGGCCAACCAGTTCGCGTAACTCCTGAGGAACAGACAGGGAGATCGTCCCTCCAAATTGACCTTGTCCAATTCTGCGGATTTGAGCTTTAACTCGTCGAAGGGGCCGTAGGATACTATAGCTGGCGATCCCGGCCAAGCCAAGACCCAGAACCAAAGCCATCACGAGAAGCTGTTTCGTAATTTCCTGGGCCTGTACCGAGCGAAGATGGGAATCCTTGAGAATCGCGCCGACACTTGCTTCCTGAGCAGTAATATAAGTGGTGATGGATTGGGTAATGGCATTAATTAACGTATCCCGGTTTTGCTCATAGCTGGCGATAGCCTGAGGAGAACGATCAGCCTGTTCAACCCCGACACTCAAGAATAAGGTATGGAATTCTTCATGGAGTTCTTTGGTCTTCGCAAGTGATTCCAACGTACTGCCAGGATTTTCCTGATCTTGAAGGGCTTTTAAAGTTTTGCGAAAATTTTCCGCCTCCTGAAGAAAATCTTTCAGAAGGGTGGTATCCCGAAGCACCAAATATTGCTTATCACTTTTTAATTGGGCATAAAGACTGGTAATGAGTCGCTTAGCCGTTTCCACAGCTGGAAAGTGGTGAGTCGCTAACTCAGCACCTAATTCCGTTAAGGCACGAAATTGATGGAGAATATATAAATTCACGCCAACCACCAACGCAAGGATTGTCAGGTACCCAAGAGTTAATCGCCAAAATATGGACAGACGTGGCAACATTTTTTATACACCAAAACGATCAGGATCGTTTCAACAAAAGAATCTGTGGACTCTAGCCTTGGGTGAAAAGTGTTCCAAACAACCTGCTTTTTTCTTTTCCCTAATAATTCAAAGATCTTTCTTTCTCAGAATCATCCAAGAACTTTCACATAAAAGTTGGCTACGTAGCAATGCTGAATAGTATTTCCTACATGAGATTGAGTAATCCTACATCAGAATTCCAATGTTTCATGAAGCTTTCGTAAGACTTACCACGGATTTTTTGTTTAGAAACAATAACATATTTCGGTCGTCACTCCATTGGTCCCTATATTGCAATGGCCACCGTAGCTAACTTAATAATTGGAAAGAATTTCAAATTCTATCAAAGCAGACGTCTTAAATATTCCCACATGTCTTGTGCGAAAATTTGACGTGGGCATGATTTCTATCGTGACAACTATTTTAACTACTCATTTAGTGTCTCTCTATTTTTCCCCCCAAAATTTATCCATCTTCATAATTTTTCATTATCCTCCCCCTGAATTAAAAATTTCTTCCAATTTTTCTTAGGTAGCACTTGGAAGTTTAAGTTCTTTAGTCGGATTTAATAAATTATTCGGCTTGCCTTTCTCCTCCTAGGGGTAATTTGGGCACAAGCAAAGCCATTTTTCCCCCTCAGATTGAAATCACATTACGAAAGGGCAACGTGAAAATATCCACGCACAAAAATAATTCGTTCGAAAAACTTTTAATGAAGCTCTCCCCCCAGCAAGCTGGGGGGCATCTTTTACATGTGTTGTCTGACAATCGCGCAATCCTCATCTCAGCAAGCTGAGGGGTTTCCTGCGCTGTTTTTATGAAATGGGAAATAGTCTACCAAAAGCAGGAGATGAATAATGAAATTCCAAAGCACTAGCACTTTATGTAACGAAAGCCTCCTTACTAAAAATCATCAGGATCCGACGTCTGAACCTGAGCCAACCTCTCACTGTTTGACCAAAAATGTCGTACAGGCATTTACAAAATCCATCAGGAATTTGACTTCTTTCAAATCCACTCCCCAATTTTCGTTTTGCATTCTCTTTGTAGCATTGATAACTATAACCCCTTTCGCCCCTGTTTTTTCAGCAAACGTCGGGGTAACTTGGAACAAAAACACCGAATCAGACTTAGCAGGATACAAAATTTACAAAAGGACGCTACCCTCTCAAGATTTTGGACAACCCACATTTTCAGGTATGCCCAGTAATCCGTCCTCACCCTCAACGACCGTAACCGGACTTTCTGAGGGTAAAACCTATGGATTTATTGCAACCGCATTTGATACTTCTGGAAATGAGAGTTCTCCATCTACAGAAAAGCAAATTTCCATACCCACAGGGCCCCCGCCACCGCCGCCCTCCTCACTGAACATTTCAAATTTGACAGTCGCCAGTGGAAAAACCTATGTGGTGCCCTCCTCCGGGCTTCAAGCAGGAAGTACGGTTTACATCGACCGCTCCTATACTTATACGACAGTCCCTACTCTGGTCCAGGGTGCCGCGTATATCCAAACCGCCAACAATGATAAATCAGCCACC
>BQIW01000141.1 GCA_021604105.1 Nitrospirales bacterium
CTTTCCCTTCGCTCAATCAGAGAGAAACGGAAATTGACAGGATGACAACCTCGTGTTCAGGGAGACAAACAGAATTGAATGCCGAATTCGCGGTTGGCATTGCTATTTCGTTCATAAACCGTTGGATTCATTCATGACAAACTACAACATGGCTCTCGCGCCGAAACGGCATCACGGTTGCTTTAAAGAGAAGTCACCAGAAGGATACACCAGAAATTCAATTAGAGCCTTCTCTCTAACGGTTATAAGGTTTCTATCATGCAAATCGATGAGCTTTATCAAATTATTTCCCTCGGAATTTCGATAAGCTGCGTGATCGGACTGGCAGTAGCCTGGGTGTTTTTTCTATCAAACCGGAACGAATGACAGTGTTCTGCATGGCATCTTTCTCCTCTTTCCCTCACTCCCGTCTCTCTTCGTCATACCTGCCGGTCCTTTAGCAAAATCCATCCGTCCCCAAACCAAGAGAGATTTCCGGCAACAACTGTCGGACATGACAAGTTTTAGAAATCTGACTGTGAAAAAAACATCCAGGCAGGACGATGTCGGGAAATTCTTTAGGAATTCATTCAGACGAAAGGAGTTAACAGGAGGGATATTCTGAAGTCCCACAATAGAATTCAAGGACAGGCAGAAGCCATCCCATCACCTTTCCCGAACAGTACGGGAGGAGAATAGGCCGCCAATTGGATAGGAGGAGTTTGGTCGATACCGGAAACACCGGATGGCGTGTCGGCCTGCCCCAATACACTCCCAGGGGATGAACTCACTTGGGAAAGGAACGGACTGGCTAAGAACGTGCCTGGCGTGGGTGCCACACTGTCGGATTTGGAATCCACAAAGGTACTGAAGTGTCCCCCTTCTCCCGCCACACAGCGGGCAGCATAGAGTGTCGCCACGTTCACTGGCTGATCCGGCAGCGGCGCGATTGTTCCGCTGAGTACTTGAATCGGTGATTCAATTGTGACCGAGCCACTGATCCCGGTTTGCGAAGAGGCATCCAAGGTACTCTGCGAATCCAATAAGACGGCCTTGTTGGCCGTTAACAAAATGTTGCCCCCATTTCCGGCCACCGCCTTAGCAAGAATCTGGCTGTTTTGAAGAACGATAAAGTCCGGATCTAGGTTGATATCGCCTCCACCGGTTGCCGTCACATCCCCCTCGACCGAGCTGGAAATGGTGCTGTCCACCAGTTGAATCATTTTGTTTGCGGTGAGTGTGATATTGCCACCCGAGGCTTTTTCGGCTTGAGTCGTCACAAAGCTGTTGTCATTTAACAGAATTGTACCCTCGGCATTGATATTAATGTCCCCAGCGTCACCTGACCCCGAACTTGATGCCGAAACGATTGCCTTGTTCTCTAGGGTAACATTATTAGCCATGAGCAAAATGTTGCCGCCCACACTCTCGTCGGCTTCGGTTGTGACTTTACTGTTGTGTATTAAAATTGGGCCACCAGCCATAAGTTTAATGCCTCCAGAATTCCCGGTGGCGGTGCTCTCTGCCGTGATGGAAGACTCTTCAGTGAGGGAGAATTCTCCTCCCCCAATTCCGATGTTTCCCCCTTGCCCCGCACTTGACGTTCGAGCACTGATTAGTCCCTGTTTTAGTTCAAGCGTCCCAGCGTGAATATCAATAGAACCAGCTATGCCTGTGGCTTCCGGACCAGGAATGTGACCCTCGTTTTCAGCGGTGATGGACGCACGCGGATCAAGCCCAAATGCCGTCTTCTCCGGGTTTTTGCCAGAAATCGAAAGCATGTTGGCACTTAAACGAATATTTCCCCCGTCCCCCTCGCCTAAGGAATTTGAAATCACGGAACCTCCATCAAGTATGTTGATCTCACGGGCCGTGATCCTAATTGTTCCGCCAGTGCCTGTGTCATCGGATTGTGCAGAGATTCGGCTAAAACCTAAAGCAACCGTAGTGCCATCCCTTTCAATAAAGGGAAACGCAATCTTTCCGGAAAGCTCAACCGAATCGGCGACCACCTCGATTTTGCCGGCAGCACCACTTCCCTCGGTAATGGCTCTTATTTCTCCGCCATCAGCGATCTTCAATCCTCCTGAAAGATTAATTGAAACGTTTCCGGCTGGCCCAGGGCCATCGGTGGACGCGTTAAGGAAACCTTTATTCGTTATTTGGAGATTGCGAGCCGTGATATGCATGTCCGCACCCTGGCCATTGCTTGTCCTCGTGCTCAGTCCGGTAAAATCCCCACCAGCTTGACCCACTAATGGCCTCATTGACTCTCGAATACCCGTGATGAAAATATCTTCCGCTCTAATCGTCAGATCACCGTCTGCAGCCGTGCTTGTAGATCGCACAACTATTGACGAGCGTCCCTCTATTGTCAGTTGGCCATTGACCACTACATTAACGCTACCAGCATTACCCGTCGCACCCCCAAAAGAAGCGGATTCAATGTTAGTAAAATTCGTAAGGGTTAATTTGTCCGCTGTGATTTGGACATGTCCTGCATTACCACTCGAATCAAAACTGTTCGCCGAGATGATAGCGGTATCGAGAAACATCTCGCCTGCCTTGACATTAATACTCCCCGCTTGCCCCGTCCCACCAAACGTCGTAGCCGTCATGGCTGCTCCAGTCATTTGGAAATCTTTTGCGATCACCGAGATGTTCCCGGCATTTCCTGTTGAATTCCCGAGTAAAGCACCCCATGTCACGCTCTCTAAAGGTTGAAAGGCATTAGAAATTAGGACTTTATCCGCATATACCTCGATATTCCCGGCGTTCCCCGATCCACCAAGCGCATACGTGTAAACCCTGCTGTGATTCTTTACTTCCAAAGTTTGGCCGGCTTTCAAGAAGATATCATTACCAGCTAGGGAACCGGCTATAACATTTGCCTCAATAACACCCATATTATCGACAAACAAGTCTTCAGTAACCTGAATGTCAATTCCGGTTCCTGGATGTTCTAAAGGACCATCTACAGGTCCTGTGGTATTGGCAGAGATAGTTGACCCATCGACCATAAGTTGACCACCACGAATAATAACGGTCCCTGCCGGGTTGCCGGAAACATCCAGCCTGGTGCCTTCCAACAATGAAATGTTTCCCATTGCGGTGAAGGACTGCCCATTGACATTGTGGGCACTTTCAAAGGTGTCGGCCAACACTTCCCCAGGCGAGGCCACACTGGTTAAGACTATCTTGCCTCCTGGTGCGTTGAGTTCGCTGCCAATAATATTGATGTCCCCACCCCCAAGCGAAAACGTTTGTCCTTCGGAAACCGTTAACGAACTTCCCTCAACTACAATAGAAGCAGGGTTCGATTCCAGAAATCCAAATGCGGCAACCGGCGCAACGCTGAGCAGGGAATCCTGGGCACTCGGGAGGGCGGTGAATTGGACTCCGTCACTGAGTCGTAGGTAATCAGCGGTCGTAAAATGTGTGGCTCCACCTACACTGAGAGAGGCATTCGGGCCAAAAACGATTCCTGCCGGGTTCATAAGAAACAGGTTGGCATTGGCGAAGCCCTGGGTCTGAATTGTTCCAAAAATGTTCGAGGGATTGCCACCGGTCACGCGGCTGAGGATATTCTCTGTTGGAAGTCCGGTATTGTTCTGAAAATTGGCAATGTCTCCTGCCCCCACACTAAATTGACCGAAGCTATGAAATAGATTAGGGCCATTGCCCGGCCGCGTTCCGCCTGTAATGTCATGAAGGATTCCAAGCTGATTAACCTCGGTACCCATCGTGCCATCGGATGTAATAGCCGTCGTCACTTGACTCCGGCTGAAAGGCGGCAAGGTCAATGGCAACGTCAGGACCAGTATGAGAGCGACAAAAAAACGTAAAAACATTCGTTTATGAATAACCAACATTGAAAAAACCATGAGCCCCTCAGAATAAGGATTTATAATCTCAACTTTTTTCCAAAGGTTTAATATTCCCCTCTAATCCTAGATTCTTGGTCTAATCTGCTATTCCCTGAAAAGAGTTCAGTAAATAATTCTGATTCGGACATCGAACGCGCCTTTCCCATTTAATCAATACAAGCGGCACACCGCACCGTTATGGTGCTTTACGTAATTTCCTAGTACCAGCATCGTCGAAAGAAAAAACTACCTCATCATTTTGTTCAAGATCATCTTGAACGTCATCAGGCGGGACAGAGAAATACAACTTTCTGATCTGCCCCTCAACCTCGACCTTAACTTCATAAACTTTCCCCGCACCAGTACCATGAATTTTTTCGAGAACTCCAGTATTAGGTGGAGTACCACCACCACTACACATATAAGCTAAATGAGGCGGCCAACCTGGTGGACAGGCACCAGCCGGTCCATTTGGATCACCGCCACCAGGTTGTACTCCATTACGAACGTCAACGTGGATGTCAATTAGTGGTGTTTCGCAGCCAGTCAACATACCAAACAAAAAAATGAGGACAATGGTAATTCTCGGAATGCTCATCTTTTTCTCCATGTAGTAAATAATTTAAAAGAAATTTGAGGTTGGGGCAGGGAATGCTCATTCCAGAAGGATTTTTCTTTTCCTTTCTTTGGTTTCGTAAGTTTCATGATATTTTAATTCGCAAACAAAGAACCATTGGGGTTTTGTTTATAGGTATAAAGCCCTCCCCGAAATAGAAGGGAAGCATTGTTTCCTTCCTAAATCTACCTTGAATGTCTGACCGATAAAAGCTTTCAACTTCTCAAATTCTGAGTACGAATCTATGGTGAAACAGGTTTCGCCAGATTTTTAGACTTATTTAAACTATTTTTCATTAGTTATTTTTTGGCCGATAAACCTTTTTATATTTCCCTGACATTCACTGCTCCGCTTGTCGTAATAGCAAGCCAGCCCCAAAGCAGCAATCCCATTGTGGGCTTCGAGCGCCTCAATGATATGTGCCCGTGAGGAGGTGCCAACTTCAGCATTTTTGAGGAGAAGTTCAAGGTAACTTTTCACTGCCATCTCTTTATTCTCCCCATTTTCCTCTATTTCCATTTTTATGTGCTTGGACCCTGTTAGGGCAAGCCCCGTAATGGCTGCTCGTTTTCTGATTATCTTTTGGCTTGGAGAAAATGAGTCAGTTTCTTGGTCCATCCCTGAACACTCACTCCTCCCGTTCTGAATCTCAGATACCAAACAATTGCTGAATTCAGTTGCCTTGTTTATTAGTGCATTGTTTGCTTCCCCGAGCATTTGTCTATCTGCACTTTCTTTTTCACTCCCCATTTCCTCACCTTGGGCCATACCTTGGGCTTTAATCTTTACAAGATTCTTTTTCGTTGTTTCTTCCGCATTGTTAATCCAATATCCCAGTATCATCAAGACATCTGCTTTTTCCTTAGCAAATAAAATTTCATTGTCCTGTTGAAGAAAGGTAATAATGGCATCTCCTGAATTCGGTCCCCCAATAATGCCCAGCATAGTGAGGATATTGGTACAATACGGGGTGCAATCTGTCTTCAACATTTCAGCTAACCTTTTAACTGTGTCAGCTTGGATTTTAGGTGTAGCGCTATATTGTTTGATTTTCTCGAAAGGCAAGCTATCAACAAAGCTTAGGTGCACGAACTGCTCAACGGGCCTAAGTACAGCATTTTCATCTTCTATCTGCTGGGCCAAAGAAAAATGATTGAAGTAAAACCCTCCTACAATCCCCCAGAGCATGGCCACTATTAATATTATTTTGTTCATGAGGGTTCTCTCTTTTCTCTCGGTGGTTAAAGGGCACCAGATCTTATGTTTCATCATGCTCTCTATGGTAGCTTGAAATTCCCGCATTCGGTGGAAGTTAGTGCGCTGTGTTCTGAGAAAATTTGGGGATGCATGACCGCGGTAGAATTTAATCGATGGTAATTACCTTTATTGTGCCCATATTCATGGAGCCACAGAACACCTAACGTTTGATAAAATGGCTTTTGCTCCCCTTCTTTCTCCCTTAACATTTCCACAGCCAAAGCATCACCTGGCAGTTCAGCACAACCTATCCAGGGGCCAGGCCTATCACACCATTGAACATCTTTAACCACTTTTACCCCTGGTAAATGGGTAATAATAGCAAAATCAAAATCGCTTGAAACTACGCCTACTTTCTCACCATCTTGCAGCCATGTAAAATTCTCAATTTCTCCCTCTCCGTCACGAACTAATTGGAGATTGCATTGGCCATCAGTCTTCGCCACTTTGGTCGCCTGCTCTAAAATTCCCAGGGCTTCGTCTTCAGTCAGTTCTACCAATTCATGCTTTTTAATTTTAAGAGATATCTTTTTTTCAGGCCCGAGGTCGGGCTCCTGCCTCGGAGGTTCATGAGATGTTGTTGGGCAACTAGAACACTGCAGGTTGGAATCTTCAAGTACGTCCACATGAACATGAACTCTCACGCAGCCATTAGTAGTAAGGATCGTTCCCAAGAACAAGGTGAACAAAAATAAATTGAACGCCGGGGCGATTTTCATTCCAACTCCTTTTTTCTCCCACAATGATCAACCCCTATAAAATTAGGGCTGAATGTTTTCATTATTCCTATTAGTAGGCTACCAGCACGAACACCTTGAGGGATCATAAGAGAAAGGTTCAATTGATTCCGTAACAGTATTGCCAAGTAATCCATCGCACCTAAATCTTCTGGTCGCTAAGATCCACTTGCATAAAGCATTCTTAAACGGCAAAGGTTAAAAGATAGCATGTGCCCTCACATGTCTTTATCACAGGAGTTTTGTGCCCGGGAATTAATAGTTGCAAACGTGCTTTAACACCCGCTTCGACCTCATAGGTATTTCGGATAATTCTCTCTAGCTCAGAAAGTCACTTTTAGCTTCTCGCGTTAGTTGCATCATTCAATCGCATAACCAGGTCATACCCTGATGTTTTCGTTTTTGATGGCGCCTACACAGCTCCAATTTGTATTCAAAGAAAGGCTGATATCTTTCACATGGAAGATGGAAGGAAGGAGAAAGGGGAAATGAAGACTTCGAGTATAATGCCGGGATCAGTAATACCGTAATAAAATATAAAATAGATTACTTACTTCACGGTATTGCAGTTGTCAGAGAACCGATGCTCCCCTTTTTTCCGACCACTCAATTTTGAATTGTGGCCTCCCTATATTTTTATGGCATGCTGCGCGGAATTATTTCGCAACCAAATATTTATTGCAATAAAGGCAATTGCAATGCCGCATTCGGCAATAACTTATAGCACCCTGACCTCCACTCAACTAAGCTTCTCTTTAAAAGCGTTTTCTTGAAGGTCGAAATAATAAGAGATCGGGTCCTGTTCTTGTTCAGCGTGGAACGCGTATCTAATCAGATACACTTTTTATCTGATTGGATACACAATTGGTTTAATTCAGCGAGGAAGAATCGCCTTGGGCATTTCGACTGCGCAAGGTCCGAAAAACGAAGTTGTCCTGAATTTTTTTCATGCCACATTTCCCAGGAAACGGAACGAAGACGTACGCCTCAATCCCACTTGAGTCGGACCTACGCTTTTAGACAAAGGAATAGGTTTTCGTATTTGATGTGTTATTAGAGGAAGAGAGAAGTGTGAAATTGTGGGACTGGTTGGATCTTAGAGACCCCGTCGAAGTGGAATTCAGTGATCAAGGGGATTCGTAGACTTCATCCCGCAAGTGGTTGACCTGAATGTTATGACGTTTGATTTTTTTGATAAGTCCCTGCCGGCTTAAGCCTAACCGTTTGGCCGTTTGGACCTGATTGAACCGGCAGGCCAACAAGGTCTCCTTGATCATGCGTTGCTCCAATTCATCAACGGCTTGATGAAGACTCCGGCCTTTCGGATCTACGGTGCCTCCGGTCATTTGGACCGGGCATCGGATGCCTTCTTCGAGCACATCCTCATTTATCGTCGTGCCACGAACCATGACCATTACCCGTTTTATTTCATTTTCTAACTGACGGATATTTCCCGGCCAGGAATATTCCATGAACCGCTGCATCGCCTTGGCAGACAGTTTTTTTCTAGGTCGCTCCATCTGCGAGCTGTATCGGTCCAGAAAATAATTGACGAGCAGGGGGATATCTGCCGGGATCTCCCGTAAGGCCGGCGTATGCACATGAACGACTTTGAGACGATAGTAAAGATCGTCTCGAAACGTGCCGGCCTTAATGGCGGCTTCTAAGTTTTTATTGGTGGCTGCAATGATCCTGATATCGAGGGGAACCGCCTCTCGCTTCCCCACCGGCTCGACGGCTCGCTCCTGCAACACCCGTAACACTTTGGCCTGCGCGCGTACACCAAGGTCTCCAATTTCATCCAGAAACAGCGTGCCCTTATTGGCCTGTTCAAATTTGCCTATTCTGGCCTCCACGTCCGTCGCGGTGCCTTTGCTGATGCCGAATAATTCACTTTCAATTAACGTTTCGGGAAGGGCGGCACAATTGATGGCGACAAACGGTTGGCGGGTTCGGGGACTGCTGTAATGGATGGCTTTGGCCACCAATTCTTTCCCGGTTCCGTTTTCTCCGGTAATCAGAACATCCACTGAACTATCCCGGACCTGATCGATGACTCTGATCATTCGCTGCATGGGCAGACTGTTCCCCATGAGCTTTTTCGTGGAGAACTGCCCTTCGACCTCTTTCCACAAATGCGCGTTTTCCTGTTGCAACCGTTCGCGTTCCCGCCGCAATTGTTCCATGACATGGAATTTCTGAAGAGGGATGGCGATGCGATCAACCAACGCCTGAGCCACCATTTCATCCTGGGCGGTAAAGTTCTTGCCCTTTTTATTGACAGCTTCAAACACCCCGATGATGTCGCCGGTTCTGTCCCGAACCGGCAGTGCCAACAAAGTTTGCGTTTGCTGCTTGATTTGTGCGTCGATGCCGGAGAAAAATCTTGAGTCCGATTGGACATCTTTGACATTGATCAACTCTCCGGTCGCCACACAGGCGCCGGCAATTCCTAAGCGAGCATCCAGTCGAAGCACCTTCCCGCTCACAGGGAGGGGAAACCACAACTCACATTCCTTCCGATCCAGCAGAAACACACTGATCCCCTCTGCCTGTAGTAACCGGCGTGATTCTTTTTCAATGAGCTGTAACAAAGTTCGTAATTCCTGCTCCTGGTTGATCTGAAGCAGAAATGTTTCAGGGAGGTCTATACTCTTGTGAGAGATTTCCTGTTTTCCGGATCGACTCGCCATGGCGATGTTCCTGAAAATTTCGTTGACGCCACACCACTGGACAGCAGGGAGCATCAACTGTACACATTATGACCAGGTGTCAATGGAGAAGGCAACTACCCGACCAG
>BQIW01000142.1 GCA_021604105.1 Nitrospirales bacterium
GGCTACTGAGACCATCACAAATGCGATGGCTCCCATAATCAACACCCCCAGGATTGGACCAGCAAGCTCGAAAGACTGGCCAAATACTAATGTAACAATCTCAGGAGCAGCGCCCGCCACGAGAGCTCCAAACGGGAATAATCCCACAACCATTCTCATTGCACCAAATCCCATGCTTTTTGCCTGATCAGTTTTCCCCTCAAAAAGCAGACGGCTCACCGTCGAAAGTAACAGCGGGGAAAAAGATGCCCCAAACAGACCGGGAATGATCGACAAATTCTGGGCCGCACCATAGACTCCTGCCTGCTCCAGGGTTCCGCCAAGGATTTTCAGCATAACCAAGCCCATGCTGGAAAAAATAAGGAACAATATTGATGAGACACACAGGAGGATACCGAAGTCATAAAATGGGCGTATGGGAATGACAAGTTTGCCAAAGAAGGGAGGCCTGACATATCGACGGGTGATAGCGAGTTCAACCAGGGCCGCCCCAAGACTTCCCAGTATAGCGCCAGAAACAGACAGGCCCATTTCAACCAGGAACAGAATCAACAGCAGCCTGGCAATCCAACGGTAGGCATTTGTCACGGCTTTCTGCCGAAAACTCCCAATTCCCACGAGGATGCTCTGGTGGGCTTGAGTCAGGCTACTGATTGGGATGTGGAGAGAATAGAGGGCGAGATAGGGCGCAAGTAACGGTTCGTCGAGGAGCCAGGCAAGAGGAAATGACAGCAGTCCTAGTAACACCCCTCCGCCAACCCCTGCTACAAATTGTAACCGTATGAGGGTGCTACCAACTGGAAGCCAGTTTTTCGCTTCCCCAATAAACTTTATCGCCGGACGAGCAAAAAATGAGTTGATCCCGAGCTCCACCCATCCAAACAACGTTGCAGAGAGGACCAATAAGCCATAACCATCCGTACCGAGTCGTCGGGTGAGGAACCCGGCGGTAATGAGGCCCGTAAGGGGAAACAGGAGCCCGGCGAGAAAGACTCGGACTGTCCCATCAACAAGATGGCGACCTGGTTGGGACGACAAGGGACTCACTGGGGAAACTCTGGTTGGTGTTCCACATACAGGGCTAATGCTTCCCCAATTCGGCGATGAACTGCAGGAGAAGGATGCCGGTCAAACCGACTTGCCATATACTCTTCAGTGGTAAATTCTTTACTTATGTTTGATAAATCAAGATGCCTGATACCGTCTTGTCGCAGTTTGTCAGGAAGAGGACCCCAGGCCTTTTCTTCCATTCGTGGAAGGAGCGCAATCAAGGGGAAAAGTCCATGGTGAATTGCTGTCTCCTTGAACTGTCGAATGTAACGGTAGGAGTCGGGAATTTCGCCGCGTGAAAGCAGTGGTTCAGAGTATTGAGGTGGAGAAACCCACCGTGACCCTATATCCCGGAGCACATACAGAAGGCGGATTCCTCTTAAGGTCTCTCCAACCGGAGAATCAAGAAGACTGGCAATTTTTTGACCAACCAGATAACCGGTTGAGTCTATGATGGGGGTCCGGGCGAGATTCAGATCAGGCGGAATAATAGCCATCACAACCAGATCCGGCCGAATATCCACCATACGGTGTTGCAGCATGGCGGCCATCTCTTTGACGCTATAGGCCGATACACCAAAATTAAACACCTTCACGGTCAAGAGATTCTGGTGTTGATTCAGCAATTGTTCCAGAACTTCGGTGAACGTTTCCTCAGTGGGAACACCCTCCCCAAACGTAACGGAATCACCCACGATGGCAATACGATATTCCTGTGGTTGTTTGGTACCATAGACCATTCCGGAGACTTTCGAACGTAATCCCAGGCTATCCGTGTTAATGAAAACAAGACCCCGGGCTCTGGCCTGCATAAGATTAGGTTTATGTATATAGGGAATGTCTTCGCTCGGTTCAAACGAGGTATAGATCGGATCATGAATATGATGCTCCGAATATCCCCAGACCCTGACCCCGATTTCCAGGAGGGAGACGGTCACGAGGAACAGGTAACCACCATACAAAAGAGCTCTTTTCAATCGTTTTGGCATTGATGGTGCCTTCTTATTCAGGCCAACCTTTGCGGACTTTGGCCAGGCCCAGCCATGTAGCCTATAAATTCCCCCGCTGCATAGTTCGAAAGCAGGATGACCGATAAAATAGCTTTCTTGTCATCCGTTGCTTGTCGTCCCTGGATCATGACGACCGATGGCCGCCATATGATTGGTTTGCAATGGTCAAGTCTTACTCCCTAAAGGCACTTTTTTCAGGTGTGGGATGAGCGGCTTGCCATAAAAACCCTGCCAGATTCGCCATCTGCCACAACCCCAGCAAACCGGCCATGCGGAATGGCTTCCATAGGAGAGCACGGCGGAATACCGAGGCATAGAACCCCGGCTCAGGGTTCGAGAGACTGTGACCGCATCGTGCCCGCGTGCGATGGAACTGAAATGCCCCACGTCCATAGAAAAAGTGCTGCCGACAGAATGCCGTCAAGGTGAGTTGGTGACAGTGATGGACAATGGCCTTATATGTATACACAAAAGAGGGCACCCTTGCCAGATCCACCGGTCACAAAATTCACGATTCTCGGAAGTACGGGCGTTTTTTGCTCGCGGCTTATGAAATTCATTCCAAACTTCATGTTCTAAAGAATCATCCAAGATCGGACATTGGTTTAAGAGGATCTTTTTACTGGTTCGCAGCACCTACTAACCGAGCTATTGCCTGTGTGCCAGTACCCATTATCGCCGGACACGATTGCTGTCTAGGGCTTCTTTGCATTGACGAATAACAGCTCCCAGTTCATGCGACACGCGTGGCTATCGAGATCATAGCCCAGGTGCTTTCGGATACCCTCTACTACCTGGGCAGAGTCGGCTTTATCGATCCCGAACAACAGTTGAGAAAATCGTCCCATGGCCTGGGGCGAATCAAAATCCCAGTGAAAGGGGATCAACAAAGACTCCCTCATCGTAAATCCCCATCGTTCGATCTCATTTTGAGTTTCGGGGGAGATATAAGTCCCTTTGTGTCCCATTGTATTGTGTTCGTTGACAAAACCGTCCAAGAATTCGGAAACGGCCGACCCCGCTTGCACGTCAGCAATGGTAAGCGTCCCCCCCTTTCTTAACATTCGATAGGCCTCTGAAAAGAACCGGTTCTTTTCATCGACATGGTGCAATGCCGCGAGGCTGATAATTTTATCCACCGTCCCGGTCTCGACAGGAATATCCTCCAGAGTTGAAAGCAACACGTGGGACATGCCATTCGCTCTGCAGAGATCGGCAAATACCTCTGAGGTTTCGATATGGCAAAGAGTCGTAGTCCGATCCACGAAGTGCCTTAAGTACCCTCCGCCGGAAGGAATATCACAAACGATATCTCCGTCTTTCATGTCCGCCATACGGACGATATGAAGGAATTCTTCTGCACGAGCGCTCGGGTACAGGGTCATTGCTTGATGATATAGATGGCCTCGTTTTTTAAAAATTGTGCGATATTCCGAAAACATCAATCACCACGTATTCTTTTGCCCACCTCGGGATTCCGATGCGATTTTGACGATGTCCGCTGATTCCCCCCTAACGTAGAAAGAATCCTGTCAAAACTACAGAACTCCGTATCACCAACATGAGGTATCCCGCCTCTATTTTGGCCGGGAAGCGAACCCATCTCCTGTGAACCACATCCGTTTGGCACCGCCACAAAGAGTCGCTGCAGCCCGCCGATCCAGAACGAGCGATGCATCATAGACGCTTGGTCCTCGTGGGCTACCCCATTGAGCCTGAGAGCGGTCAGACCCGCCAGGTGACCGTGGTTCCTGAAAATTAACGGCACGTCAGCAAGGAAGTCGAGGACCTGCTCATTCGGTCGCTCCCACCGGACCAGGTAGTCATAGGGAGTCTGAGGTTCATCCATGAGCTGGACTCCCCACTTCCTCTTGAAGCGAAGAAGTCCATCATTGAGAATCGGCGGGGTGCCACCGAAGTCAATGCTTGCACATCCACCATCTTGGGCGCACTGGATTTCGAAAATGTAGAGTGCCGCAAGGGCACCCTGCTTCATCAGCGTGAGGTCACCCCCAGCTGTGCCCAAAGCCACTCCACGGAAGACGTCACCCTCCTGCTCAAAAAGCGCAGCGGCAATAGAATGGTCGCCCCGCCGCAGCCAGATGAGTCCCCCACGACGAAACTTTCGACGGAGCTGATGCACGTTATGGATCACAGCGAACTCTCCGTGCCGCTTCTGGACGAAGGGAAGATACATCGATGAGTAAAACGCCTCGCAGTCTGCCTCCTTATGTGAGACCTCCATCGTGAAACCCTCACGCCGGAGCGTCCCCAAATCTTCCATTACGCTGCGGCTGGCATGTGCGAGCTTGTCAAAATCGACCGGCAGTGACAGTCGGCAGCCGATGCTTTCGGGCACTCCAAGGTAACCGTCTTCAAAGAATAGGCGGGCAGAGACACGATCGACCCGCGCGATAATAATGTCCACATTGGCAGCCAAACGGTTCAAGAACGAAGGAAGGGCCCATACAGGCACGGCTCCAAGGACCTCCCGCCGAGGCGCACATGCAAAGAAGCGACGCGGCAGGTAATCGGCCCAGGGTTGAAGTCCGGCCACTACGATGGTTCCCGGTCGCTCGGAATGTCTGCTTGGCCCTCGCAGAATAGCCACAGGCACGCGAAGCGCAACCCATGGCAAGACCCAAGGGGCACATCTCCTGGCTGCATCGTCCAGGCTATCTGGAGCATGCTCATAGAGCCACCACGCCCAGTCGTTGAAGCGGGGAAATTTTTGGTTAGCCATGCCCATTTCCAACTCCCAAAGTCTCATTACTCAGATGACCAGCCTCAAGCAAACAAGGGCGAAGTCACCGGCGAATATTGGGGTCCTGTTCTATACCCCGGAAATGATAGCCGGTGCATTGGTTGGGATTTTCAACTATAAAACAACCAGGGCATCTCGGTTATTGGTAATGGGTAGATGACCGAAGCAACTCATCTCCTCGGCAATCGTTAAAGTGGCTCACCTTCCTGACGCTCGTTACGTTCAAAAAAAACCGTTCGTTCTGGTACAACACAGCAGGCTATAATATTTCACAGAGATCAGCCCACACCTCGGACATTTCGATATGGATGAGAGTCGCCGTTGGATCAACTAATTTCCTCACGTAACCAGCACCCGATGAGGCATCCCAGGCAATCCCTCCTGTCCTTCCTGATGGCCTATGCAGACAACATGACCAGGCTCTTCAACACGACCCTCTGGAGACATTGTCCTCGCTTGAACATTAAGATATCCGCATTTCTTGAAAATGTCATGATAGGTTGCAAGCAAAAGTCACTTGGTTTTCCCTATCCACCGCATTATCCCCACGAGAATTAGCAGTCGTCATTAACTATAGGAGAAACCATTTTTTGATCCGGCCCCGCACATGCGTCATAAGCCGATCGAATATGAGAACGATAGACCCGAAATTTCCCGTTCGCCTCCCTCGGGATGGTGTCCACCAACACTACCTGGAACTGCACGTCCGATCCCAGCAACCCGATCACCGGTTGAACCAACGCTGCCATCTCCTGGGCAGAAGGTGTATGAAACGGGACGACTTTCATCATGATGAATTGCAAGCGTTCCTGAGTCACCTGAAACTCTCGAATCCAGGGGACCTTTCTGATCCCCAACTCATAGGGATGGACGACCCTGTCGCCAGGAAGCACGAAATAATCGATCATACGTCCCTGGATCGATCGAATCGTCGAAAATGGTTGTCCGCATCGACAAGTCTGGCTTCCCTTTGTAACGACATCGCCAAGCTGGTATCGGATCAGCGGCATCGCAAACGAATGCAAATCGGTTCCAACAAGCTCTCCCCTCTCTCCTTCACCCGCCGGGGCCCCATCCCGCAGCACTTCAATAATTAAACCATCGTCACATGTGTGATACTCCCCGGTTGTTTGGCATTCCCAGGCCAGAAGGTAAAATTCGATACTTCCATACGTTTCATAGACCGGCGCGGAAAACCCGTCCTGAATTTGTTGGCGCATAAGTGGCGTCAGGACTTCTCCACCGGGATTCACAAAGTGGAGTTGAAGGGACCGTAGTGCGTTCCGATTCACAGTCTGCGCGATTCTAGCTAACACGCCGGGATACCCTCCCAGGACCGTAGGTCTGAACTTCTGCAGAGCCTGGACAATGTCCTCGGGTGATTGCATGGCATCAATGACTTTTCGCCGGGCCATTCCGAGAGTGTCCAGGATACGCTTGGCGAGCTGGTCCTGTCGTTGGATATTCCAGTTTCCCATCACATAACAAATCTTGTCGCTCGAACGGAGGCCCAACGCATGAAGCGCACGCCACCGAAAGGCCCCATGAAGGCGTTCCTCCAGCCAAGTGCGGCGCACAATAAATGGTCGCCCGGAGGATCCGCTGGAAGCGCGGGTGATCAAAGACCCCGGGTCCACATTCCGAGCGATGATTTCGTCGACCCGCAAGGCTTGCAAATCACTCCTGGAGGTGATGGGCACGGCCCGCAGATCCTCGACCGTTCGGATATCCTGGGGTTTTAGTCCATGTCGATCAAAGAGCCCACGATAATAGGCCACATGGCGATAGGCATGTGCGACCAACCGGCAAACTCGTTCGTTTTGAAAGGCCACAAGCTGCTCCCGTCGGACATGCGGATGGCGAAGCATGGAATAGAGCGTGGACACAGGATTGGAGGCCAACACACTCGTGCATCTCACGACGGACGGCACCCTTGAACAAATAGGTCATCCCATAATTGAATATTGAGGACACCGATTAACTCTCTTCCAAAATTCGCCTTGCCATTTTGATGTTGCTGAAGCATGTGTTGAACCTTATGAGGATTGAAATACCCTTTGGTGTGGAGCCTGTTTTCGGACAGAGCGTCAGCGACAAATTCCGGCAGACGACCTTCCCATGGCCAGAATGGAGCGGAAAGTCCCCGTTTCTTTCTTTTCAGAATTTGCGCGGGTAAGACACCCTCCAGTGCCCGTCGAAGAATATGCTTTTCCTGAAGGCCTCGCATTTTCAGGTCTGATGGAATCCGGCTGCATAATTCGACAAATTCATGATCGAGGAACGGCACGCGTGCCTCCAGGCCATAAGCCATGGAGGCGGCATCCAGGGTTCTCGTAATGAAGTCCGAAAGACGTACATTGATATCCCAATACTGTAATTGAGCCAAACGACTCCATCCTGCAAAATCCTTTGGAAGAGAGAAAGGCGGTTCTGAATCGGTGGAAGAAGTATGGATGTTGCTAAGGTTATCGGAAAAAAAATCATCGTAACTTCGGTGGGAGGCATTATCGATTATTTTGGTGTATCGAGACCGGTCCATCGTGGCGTGAGCGGCGAAGGCCCGGCTTGATCGAGAATATTTATTCCTCAGGAAGGGGATGTTTGCGATGAATTGACGCACACTGAGGGGAAGATTAATGAATGGTTCAAGTAACCGCTCAACCCGGTACCAAGGGTAGCCCCCGAATATTTCATCAGAGCCCTCCCCGGTCAAGACGACTTTCACCTGCTGTGCCGCCATCCTGGCGAGCAACATATGGGGGATGCCCCCCGATGAGATATTGGGATCTTCACGATGCCAAATCATTTCCGGTAACAGATCAAAATCGGCGGTTCTGCAGGTGGTGATGTGATTGCGGAGATTGTAGCCCGAGAAATCTGTGAGAATCCTATTCGGACCTATCTCATTAAACAACGGATCTTCAAACGCCGCAGAAAAAGTGTGGATAGGCGCTGAGATTTCTCGGGTCATCAATCCCGCCATTGCACTTGAATCGATTCCACTGCTCAAATAACAACCTAATGGCACATCGCTTCGGAGGTGGAGGCGAACGGACTCTTCCAGTTTTTCCCGCACCGCCTCGGCCCATTCCTGGGCGCTTCGTCGAAAGCCGTCCTCTCCCATCAATGGAAAGGAAAGATCCCAATAACGCTGAATCGTGATCTTCCCGTTTTCATGGAGAAGATAATGCGCGGGTGGGAGCCTCCGGATTGAACAGAAGAGGGTTTTCGGCGCTTGAACAAATCCGACCGCAAACAATTCCTTCATGGCTGCGGTATCAGCCTGACGGTCAATACAACCGCTTGCAAGGATGGACTTCAACTCTGATCCAAAAAACAGAGCACCAGGTTTGATGGCATAGCTGAGGGGTTTGATTCCGAATCGATCTCTGGCCAACATGAGACGGCGATGCCGGGAATCCCAAATAGCGAAGCCGAACATGCCTCTCAGAAAATCCACACAACGCACCCCATAATCCTCGTACAAATGGACAAGGACTTCGACATCCGAATGTGTCCTGAAACGATGACCGGTAGCCTCGAGATCTTGACGCAATTCCTTGTAGTTGTAGATCTCTCCATTGCATACAACGGTGACAGAGTGATCCTCGTTGGAAATAGGCTGATCGCCGGTTTCCAAGTCAATGATGCTCAGTCGACGGAAGCCGAAACCGATACCCGGTTCAACAAAGTACCCATCCCCATCCGGTCCACGATGGGCCATCATGTTTGTCATATGATGAAGCATATCCCGATCGACCGGCCTCTTAGGATCGAAATACACTACGCCGCACAATCCGCACATAGGGACTCCTACTCTTATGTGTCGCGTACCTCTTAGGCAACCCTCGGTGAAGTACGTTTGGTCGGGGGCCTGGTTGGGGACTTTCAAATCAACGACTGAATACAGCGCATTCCTATAGTCAGAAACCATTCTCTAGGCACAGGATTTTTTGAACCTCGAATCTCGCCACAACAGGTATCCTTACTGATCATCGGCGCAAAGTGGGGGAATGTTGATAGGGTCCTCGATGCTTCCTCAAGCATCATGAAAGGGTCGATGAGAATCGGGTGTGACTCCGGTTACGCTTAACGTGAACTCCCTCATCTATCATCGGTTGGCGACCGGACTCAGTCAGGAGGTAGAGCCGATGGAGCCCTTCAATCCAGAGAGATCGGCGACTCTGTGATTCGTCCGCATGGATTGCAGACAAGCGTCCTCCATCCCGAAAGATAAGGCCCGTGTGAGAGAAGAAGTCCTTCACGACGCCGTTGACGCTCTTCCAACGGATCAACAGATCAAAATACGAATTAGGATTGTCAAACAGAGCATTTCCC
>BQIW01000143.1 GCA_021604105.1 Nitrospirales bacterium
TCCCGTCACGTATCGAGCTTCGTCAGATAGGAAAAAACGAACGGCTTGAACGGTATCCTCAACCTGACCAATATATCCTGCCGGAATTTTCTTAGCCATGCCATCCAGCTCTCCCGGTGGCGCGCTCCCGGAATCGATAAATCCCGGTGAAATCGCATTCACGGTAATGCCATACGGGGCCAGCATTTTCGCCAGGGTCCGGGTAAGAATGAGCACGCCGGCTTTAGCAATATAATGCGCGGTCACATGCGGTTGGGCTTCCATTTTGTCCGCGTTGGCCATGCTGAACGAAATAATGCGTCCCGATTTTCTGGTTTTCATCCCCGGCGCCACGGCCTTCGCGAGATAAAAGATCGGGTGGAGATTATTTGTGAACATGTCCGACCATCCCTCAACAGATTCCTCAAACAGTGAGATCCGATGGTAGGGCCCGGCCCCGTTGATCAGCGCATCAATCCTACCCCAGGCATCTTCCACATGTTGAACAAGCCGTGTTGCTGCAACGGGGTCAGAGACATCACATTGAATGGCCAACGCCTTTCCATTCCGTCCCTCAATACCACGTGTGACTTCCTCAGCTTCCTGCTGACTGGTACGATAGCAAAGAGCTATCCGCCAACCCTTGTCCGCCAAATCCAGCGCGATTCCCCGTCCAATTCCTCTGGCCCCGCCAGTGATCAACGCCACACGATCAATCATTTCTCATCTCTCCTGTGGTACTCGTGTGGGAACCCTCGTCATTCAAAAAGAATGATTGTTCCCTTATTCACGGTTGGTCAAACGCTTGGCTAACTCCTGCAACACATTTTTGGTGCGAGAAGAAAACATCTGATTCTGCCGATCTTTCGAATCCCGGATACACACGTGAAGATCCTCCACCGTATCAAGATCACGAAGTTTCGGTAAGGTTTTTAACGATAGGCCCAGCATTTTTATCTTCTGCTCCGTGAGGGCATACACCTGCTCCGTGGACCACGGTATGTTCTCAAACAGGTCCGGTACGGGAGTACGCAGGCCAATCAAATAATACCCCCCATCCATGGTGGGACCTAACACGACATCATGATACTGAAGACTGTCAATTGCTGTTGTGAGGAGTGGACCATGTATGCCGGGAATGTCCGTTCCAATGACCACCACCGAACGATATGGCGAACCGAGCGCTTGTTTGAATGCTGATGACATGCGGGTTCCCAAATCGTCCCCTATTTGATCCCAGACCGGAATCTTGAATCGAGCCTCCATGGCCCGAAAGAAGGGGTGATGGGGAGAAGGCGTTCCGGCAAGGATGCGATCATAGTTTCTGAGAGATTGGCATCGCTCCAGGATATCTAAGACGAGACTTCCGTGGAGACTGGCTGCCTCATCAGGCGTAAGAGGAGGACTCAGGCGTGTTTTGACTTGACCGGCAACCGGTGCCTTCGCAAAGACAATAATCGCCGAGGTCGCAGGCGGGAGAGATCGGCGTTTCTCACCCTGGCTCTGGTGTGATGGGCGTGATCGCCGTACCGCTGGGTCGTTACCGGACGGTGTCATAATACTGCTGAAGACGACGCGGATCCCATCCTAACCAATACCACGCGCGAAGTGTCCACATGCGCACGATCGTGCGAAGAGGACCGTGCTGTTCCCACCGCCGAAACGAGGTGATGACCCTTGCTCGTAGAGACGCGATCGTGCCAACCCGCTTCAACCGGCGGCTGAATTCAATATCTTCCATAAGAGGAATATTCGCAAATCCCCCCAACTTTTCAAACACGGAACGTCGCACAAATATGGTTTGATCCCCGGTGGAAATCCCCGACCAGCGTGAACGCAGATTCATAAGTCGGCTCACCATCCATGCATAACCGGTATCCTGTGGGAAACGTACATCAAATCGACCACCGACACACTGCGGATCAGCCATGGTGCCTGCTACCAATTGCCTGGCATTGTCAGGCAATTGAGTGTCCGCATGCAAAAATACCAGAATGTCGGAGTTGGCCAGAGCTGCCCCGGCGTTCATCTGAGAAGCCCGCCCACATGAACTGGAAATGATCCGATAGCGGGAGCCGGATGTCGATTCCAACATCTTTCTGGCCACGTCCATTGTTCCATCCCGGCTTCCCCCATCCACCACAATAATTTCCTCGAACCCTAGAGGTAGCAATCCAAGCAACAAATCCGGCAAAACTTTCTGCTCATTCAAGACCGGAATGATCACGGCGATGCCCATGGAAAACCTAATGGCTGACACACAGGATAGACAAAGAATCAGGAACGTTCGGCTACGAGCCGGCGGGTTTCTTGGGACTTTTGAACATAAAAAACACGACGACCCCGATCGTGCCCCAGTAAATCAGATACTTATGCCAAAACAACACTTCTCCAAAATGCATAAATGCCATCGCACAAAGCAGAGACAACGCCATCACCGTATAACGGACGGTGAGGTTCTCAACGGAGGAATAGGCCCACATCGCCATTCCTGAAAAATATATAATCATGGGGAAGATGCTGATTTCCGCACCGGTACTGGCAGACAAAAAAACCTGCAAAAACCCGATAAAGACCATAGCGGATCCAACCATACGCATGGCCACCTGCATCTGCAGGTTTTCCTGATCTTCCGGGTCCTCATCCCTGACCGGCGGACGGGGAGGGACTGGCTTGGGGGCAACAGGATCAGTTGACTGAGGTTCTTCGGTTTCTGTACTCATAGTTACCACTTAAAATGTTTGCTGAGTGTGAGCCCCTGCTGGTAATAGGAAGACCCTAACGCCGATCCATATAACTGCGTGGGAATATCACGCATCTTCTCATAGACCACCTTAAAAAACGTCTGTCCGTCATGAATCCGGAAGGGCACATCGTGAGGGCGAACCTCCAAGACCACCTGGGTGCCTTTCCGGTTTGGGTTGGCATAGCCAAACCCAGGATCAAAGAACCCCGCATAATGGGTTCGTAATTCCCCGCAGGCGGCTTCATACGCCACCATTTCCGATGAATAGCCGGGTGGAACCTGGATACGTTCCTTGGAGGCCAGGATATAGAACTCTTCCGGCTCCAACAGCATCGTGGCCGTAGCATTGCGTTTTAGCGGCTCCCAAAAATCGGAGGCGGCATAATGGCCTACCAGACTGAGATCAATAACATGACTGTTCTTTTTTGCCCGATACCCCACCATCGCCTCGGAATGGTCACTTGATCCTTGCAAATCGACACTTAAAAACAGACCGTTGTTCACCCGGAGCTCCTTGGCCGATAAGGCCAGATCCGTTTTTCCCGAATCTCCATTATGATACAGCAAGGGGGTCTTGCGATGAACGGCTCGCAACCCTGAATCCGAGACCATGGGTTTGCCCGACATTAACCGTAATTGGTTGAGGGCCAATCCAGCCTGCACACGTATGGTAAACGAACGAGGCACGATTTCCAAAAATAACGGACCTTCATACCCGGAGCGGATTTCATCAAAGCCCATATGGAGATCCGTCACCACCCGGGTAAAAATATCCAACCTCCCCGTGGAGCTTTTTGGATTGGTTCGACCGCGGATATCTTTGGGCAGCTTTACCCGCTCCATCAAGGGGACGAGGTAGACATGGCCTCTTTCCAGAATGGCCCCATTGGTCAGATCCATATCGTACATCACCATATCCGACCGGTAGAGGTCCTCAATCGTAAACTGGGATTGCTGATCAGACGGTTCTGGCAAAAAACTGCTCAGGAGACGGTAGGCCTTCGTTCCCAGCCGTAAATCAAGACTAGCGGGTTGAATTTGCCGGGAGGTGATGGGCACATCGGCTCGGATCGCCTGCTGACGAACCAGCGCACGAAGGTGTTGAATGGATAGAATACCCGTCTTCTTAGTATCGACCATTAATAGTCATCCATGGCACCGGCCCCGCACATATCTTTGGATGCAGGCGCGCCGACCATGGGGAGTTCGCGCCCGTTTCCCGATGTCGGCTGAGGATAATGATAGGTTTTATTTTCGTAATTTTTTAATACTGCCCCGTCCTCATCCAAATTCAATAGATAATCGTTGGGCAACAGGGGGATCTTTCCGCCACCTCCGGGCGCATCAATGACAAAGTGGGGAACAGCCATGCCGCTCGTATGCCCCTGAAGGGATTGAATCATTTTCAACCCCGTTTCCACCGGCGTCCGGAAATGATTCGTCCCCTTGGTGAGATCGGCTTGATAAAGGTAATAGGGTTTCACTCTGGCCAACAACAGTTGCTGCATCAGCCGTTTCATGATTTCCGGGTCATCATTGACGCCTTTCAGCAAAACGGTTTGGGCACCCAAGGGCACTCCGGCATCCGCTAATCGACCACAGGCCTCCTTAACTTCCTTTGTCAACTCATCCGGATGGTTAAAATGCAGGTTCATATATATGGGGTGGAAGCGCTTCACGATCGCGCACAATTCTGGGGTAATGCGTTGAGGAAGGGTCCCCGGCACGCGGGTCCCAAACCGAATCAATTCCAAATGGGGAATGGACCGAAGGCCTTTCAAAATTCTCTCAATGAGACGATCAGGCAACAATAAGGGGTCACCGCCAGACAGGATGACATCCCGTATTTCAGTATGCTCTCTGAGGTATGCCACCGCTCGATCCAGTTCACCCTTTTTGAGAAACCCCGGTTTCCCCACCAGTCGCTTTCTTGTGCAAAACCGACAATAGATTGGACATTGGTTGGTCACCATCAACAATACGCGATCAGGATATCGGTGGACCAAGTGAGGAACCGGACTGTCCGTATCTTCTTCCAACGGATCGTCCGGGGCATCAATATCATCCAATTCGATGGCCTCAGGTACTACCTGCTTCCAGATCGCATCCCCTTTGCTTTTAATCGTGGACAGTACTGTCGGGGTAATTCGCATTGGATAGGGCCCGACGACGGCTTCCACCTCCTTGGGATCGACTCCCAGATGTTTGGCTAAATCCTTGGGTTTGGTGATACTTGCAGCGAGGACCTTTTTCCAATCATCCATAGCTTAATGATTCCTTTCATCAAGGTTGCTGGAGGGTGGCTTGGTGGCTTCCCCGGAAGGAATACCATGGTCTTCGTAGTCGTCCAGATATGCCAGGATATCGGATGTCTCCGTCAACACCGTTTCTCCATGAACCAATACCGGGACATAATTCTGTCCCGAGATTTCATACAATTTCTTCCGGAACGGTCGAACATCGGGCACAACTTCATGTTCGTAGGGCAAACCCAACTCAGCCAACCTCTCGCGGACGACTTGGCATTCAGGGCACCATTCCGTGTGATACAGTTTCATGCGTTTAAGAGTATCAGACATGTCAACTCGTGGTCTTCCCCACGAGAGGGTAAATTACTCAAGGACCCAAAGAACCAGTCGCCCTGGGCCTTATGAGCTTAGTATTAGTCCATGATGGAACAGGGCGCCATGACCGCATCCCGCATTCCATGGATAATTTTTTTATCTTTTGGGCAGATCGTGGCCAGGACACCGCCTAACCGGGCCTGCCCCTCATTCACGAAATAATACGGAGATAAGCGCGCCCGTCCTTCCATACTGGCGACGTCACCGGAATGACTGTCATAATATTCAACCACAACCAGTCGCCCTTTGTGAAATGTTTGAAGAATCGAAGGGCTCACCTCAAATTGATCCAAAGCATGAGACACGACTTCTTTCCATTGGACTTGCGACATATCATGTCCGATTGAGACGCCCCGGCTCCCCCAAGCCTGGTCGGAAAATCCTGATACTTTGATGACATACTGACGTTCTTTTTGGGTGGCTATTCCCAACCATTGCCAATCCGACACTGCACGATTTCCATGACGTAAGGCGGGAATCACCGCAGAAGGAGGAAGGGGTCTGGGATCCAAAATCCAGGTCTCGGGAATGATGGCTCGAAGACAATCAAACGTGTCGGGTTTCAATTCGTGCTCCCAATATTTTTCCAACATCGGATGGTGGAACAACGCTAAGGCCAGCTTTTCCTCCATCCAGGGCTTATACGGCGGGGTGACCACAACCCGGCCTTTTTTGGCACTGTAGGCAATCAATTCCCCTTTGGGAATATTTTTCAGATCGAACAGTTCGTAGAACCGGTAAACCACCGAAAGAGGCTGTTCCTGTCCCTCATGATGAATCAACAGGCCCTCTTCCGTAAATCGAATATCACGGGGATGCCCGCAATAGGCCTCCCAACCTTCCTGCCGGAGTTGTGTCACCACCCATTCCATTTCGGCGCGATAGGCCTCAGCTTCATCCGAGACCACAATGGCCACCCGAGGAGGCTGCCCGTGCAATGCCCCTCGTAACATACGGGAAAACCCTTGAACCAACCCGTCGGCCTGCGGCCACACAGAAAAACCCTGCTGGGCATACATCCGACTCAGACTGCCGGTTAAGCCAATCCCTCCAGGGACGGAATCAAGTTCCGTCAGGGCCATGCCGGCGTTGGTGGGAATAAGATCGGGACGAATGACACCTGGAAGGTGATTTTTGAATCGATTCATCCGTGCAAGGACCAGAAGGTCCTCAGGCTTTCCAATATCTAAATATTCATGAACCCAGGCAGGTTGCAGACCTTTCAGGCTTTCCAGGTACAACCGGTTCAAGGCCTGGTAGAACACCAACAGGTGCTGCCCTAATGCTTCAAAAAATTTGGCTTCTTCGGTGGAAAGCGCAAAGGGTCCGCATGCCACGCGCCAATGATCATCCTGCCCGTTCACAAATAATCCGTCCTTGATCAGCCTGTCCCGAAATAGAGGATAAGGGCTGTCAGATGTCGACGGACTCAATGGCAGAATGGGGCCGGATTGTTCTACGTGGGAAGAAATAACCGATCCTGGGTTAATCATGGAAGACGGGTGTAACGGACCAGGCACCCTGATGTCCTTCACTCGTCGATCACAAGAGGTTGGACCTGCACGAAATACTTCAATTCGGGCTTAACATGAAAAGAAAAGCTTGGACCTTGACGACGGTTCTTTTGCTAGAATAAGAGAGATCGTAGCACGCTCTCTTGAAACCAGACAAGGCACGCACCCGAGGGAAATGGCGGGCCCTGTCGTCATGAAAGTTTTACGCTTATGCCTCAGGTCATCCCCATAATCCCCGGTCCACAGGTCGTTCCCTCCGCCGTCTGTTTTCGATGCGACGTATGCTGTCGTTTTCCCGAACAAGACAGCATCCTCAGACCGTACTTCACTGAAAATGAAATTCGACAGGCCGTCACACACGGCATCTCTTCCTCATCCTTTCCTGATCATCTGGGAAGTCAGATTGAAGTCGTCCCACATCCCAATGAAGAAGGATTTCTCTGCCCGGCATTTGATCCCGTCACACAACACTGTCGCATTTATGAGATGCGTCCTCTGGACTGCCAATTGTATCCCTTCGCGCTTATGTGGAATGCCCAACACGAGAGAGTCGTGCTTGGGTGGGATACGTTGTGCCCGTTTCTATTCGAGCAAGCCGTGGAAGAAGTCCCTCTCAGGGGCGATAGCCTAGAACCTTCAGCCCTGACCCTTCCAAAGGCGTTCATGGAACAGGCCCAAAGAGTTGCGATCTATCTGGAATCTGATCACGCTCTGAATGCCCTTGCCCTTCATCCTCGATTGGTGACCCCATTTCAACCGGAGGTTGTTGTATTGCACACACTCGACCGACTGACCGCGGCTCTTCGTTCCTCCAATGTGCACGATACGCGGTGACGACCCCGAACCCGCTCTTTTCCCACAGGTTTCCCATCCCGTAAAACTATCTTTCATGTCCATTCATCTCAATCCCTTGACCATCACCGATCAGGCTCGTCTGAACAGGGCCATTGCCTCCACAGGGATAGGGGGGAAAACACTTTTGAGCACCTGGTCATTTCCACCGCATTATATCTGGAAAGACCTGTTCACTTTATCCTGGACGGACATTGACGGCTGGTTATGCCTCTTCGCGGAATATTCCGATGGGATATTTATGCCTCTGCCTCCCGTCGGGCCTTATTCAGCAATCGGATCCTCTTCCGGCAGCCCTCTTAAAAACGTGCTGAATCAGGTCACCGCGTATATGGAAATCAGGAATCGTGGATCCAGCGTTACGCGAATTGAAAACATTCCCGCTGGTTTAAAAGAAGAAATTCAACAATGGGGATACACCCTCCTACCAAAGGACTCCGATTACCTTTATCGCACTGCCGATCTCATCCAACTGAAAGGAAATTCCTACAAATCCCCACGCGCCGCGTGCAATCGATTTATTCGTGGGCACCGCATCCGGATTGCCCCCTACCAGATTATCGATCGTGATGAGTGCTTTGCCCTTTTTCACCGTTGGAGACAACAAAAGGAAGCTATCCCTATTTCCCGATTAGGACCCAACGAGGATGTAGCTCGCATGATGCTTCGTGATGCGGCCAATGCCCATCGAGTGACACTGCAAGAGTTTCGTGAACTCGGTCTTACCGGGCGAATCGTGTGGGTAGATGGAGCGGTCAAAGCGTATACGTTCGGGTTCCCACGCTCCCCGGAGGTGTTTTGTGTCTTGCTGGAAGTGGCAGATCGATCAGTCTACGGTTTAGCCCAGTATCTTTTCCGTGAATTCTGTCGGGAGTTTCAGGCATATCCATTGGTGAATACCATGGATGATTCCGGGCTGCCGAGTTTAGCAAGGACAAAAATGGCCTATCATCCCTGTCAATTAGTGCCTAACTACATTGCCCAACCCTCATGAGTGATCAGGATCTCCCCCCAAGAGACCGTTGAATATGTCCAACGGCGACGTGGCCGCCCTTTGTCATATTGGGTCTGTTGAAAAAAGCCGCCAGCGGCGTTCTCGCCATTTTCCCGTGCTCACGTACTCAGCGTACGCTCCGCGCGTACAAACGGCTGCGGCCTTGCTGGACGGACCCTTCGGGAAGACTCAGGGCATGCTTTTTTGAACCGACCCGGAGC
>BQIW01000144.1 GCA_021604105.1 Nitrospirales bacterium
GCCGCAACTGTGCCGCACAACGGCACAGCCTGGGGAGCCGCGCCAAGCCATTCGTTGAGTGACCCACATTCGTCGGCTTCCACATGAGAAAACGAAATATATCGAAGCTTCTCAACCGGCAACACGCTCGCCACCGCTTCACGCACGAATGGGAACATTTTCCGTGGACCGGTATGGAAGAGCAGTGGTTCATCATCCACAATGAGATATTGGTTAAACGAGAACCCGCCTGCACCTTCGATCACCACCGGGGTGTGAATGCGATAAATCCCGTCAGCAATCTCATGCACGTTGGTTCCTGACTGCTTATTCGTTATGGTCATGAAACTCTTGGCTTCTTAAAAAATATTCGCGTCTAACAAATGTGATTGATGGTCAACTGACTAAGGATATCAATTTGCCCTAGGGCTTATAGGTTGAGCTCTAAATTGGCTGAACTGGTATTGGTCTCCTTAATCCTGATGCGGCGGTCCTGGTTTCTTTGGTATCGTATCCCTGCCTCAGGGCAAATCGCGCTCAGGGCTGCAGTGCCATTAAAAAGAATAACCAGGAAACGAGTTTCCCTCACCCATTTTTAACCAGGGAACTTCAATTTGCAAGTGAATGAAGGGAGTAGCTGACCATGGCTGATTTTGAAAAGCTCGGGGTGTTTTATTTAGGCCGGCCATACGACCTCACCACCAAATCAGCTAAACCCGGATTACTTCTCTATGACTCGAAAGATCTTGTGACTCATGCCGTCTGCGTGGGCATGACGGGCAGCGGCAAGACCGGCTTGTGTATGAGCCTGTTGGAAGAAGCCGCGATCGATAATATTCCGGCCATCATCATTGACCCCAAGGGCGATATCGCCAACCTCTTATTGACTTTTCCGGATCTGCGTGGCAGCGATTTTCTTCCCTGGATTAATCCCGATGACGCGAAAAAAAGAGATCTCACCCCGGAAGCGTTCGCGGACAGGGAAGCCGCTAAATGGAAAGCGGGCTTGGAGTCCTGGGGGCAGGATGGAGCCAGAATCGCGAAACTCCGGGAAGGAGCAGACCTTTTGGTCTATACCCCAGGCAGCACGGCAGGACTTCCTGTGTCCATTCTCCAATCGTTTGCTGTGCCCTCTCCCAACATTCTTGAAGACGCAGAACTCCTAGGGGACCGGGTGGATACCACGGCGACCAGTTTACTCAATCTGGTCGGTCTGGATGCCGACCCGCTGCAAAGCCCCGAACATATTCTGCTGGCCAATATCCTGAAAACCTCCTGGGAAACCGGACAAGACCTCACACTTTCCTCGTTGATCCAGCAGATTCAAACTCCGCCGTTTTCCAAGTTGGGCGTCATGGACTTGGAATCGGTTTTTTCCTCGAAGGATCGCTTCGCGTTGGCTATGCGTTTTAATAATTTATTGGGAGCACCAGGATTCTCTGCCTGGCTGGAAGGCCAGCCGATGGATATCGATCAGATTTTGCATTCCCCAACCGGCAAGCCCCGCATCGCCATTTTTTCCATCGCACACCTGAATGACACCGAACGCATGTTTTTTGTCAGTCTTCTGCTCACGCAAATGATCAGTTGGATGCGAAGCCAATCGGGCACCACCAGTCTGCGCGCCCTGCTCTATATGGATGAAGTCTTTGGCTTTTTTCCTCCGATTAAAAACCCGCCATCCAAAGCCCCGATGCTGACCATGCTGAAACAAGCTCGAGCCTTTGGTCTTGGCGTCGTGCTCGCCACTCAAAATCCGGTAGACCTGGATTACAAAGGATTGGGCAATACCGGAACGTGGTTTATCGGACGACTCCAGACCGAACGGGACATGGCCCGCGTCTTGGATGGATTGGAAGGGGCCGTGGCCAACAGTCAAGGAACCTTCCATCGCCAGAAGATGGAGCAGATTATCTCCGGCCTCGGGAACCGCGTGTTTCTTCTGAACAACGTCCATGACGATGGGCCGGAAATTTTTGAGACCCGTTGGGCCATGTCCTATCTTCGAGGACCTTTAACCCGGACGCAGATCAAAACCTTGATGGATCCCGTGAAAGCTGCGCTGTCCGGTTCTCCAGCTTCATCCGCTTCCACCCATACCCTAGCCACCGCTTCTCAAACTCCTGCCGAAACACCTGACAAAAGCGCCACCACCCATCCACCGGTTCTTCCTCCGGACATCCGCCAACATTTCATACCCATTCGGGGAGGCAGACCCGCAGGCGCCTCGCTGATCTATCATCCACGGCTGTATGGTTCCGCATCGATCCATTACCAGGACGCCAAAATGAAATTGGATGAAGTCCGTGAGGTCCAAGCCCTGGTCCTGATCACCACGGGCGCGGTACCGGTCCGATGGGATCAGGCAGACCCTCTCGATATTCCGCCTGCCGATTTGAATACCCATCCTGCTGAGGGCGTAACGTTTGGGGAGCTGCCAGGCGCCGCCAGCCAGGCAAAATCCTATAAGACATGGGAAAAGGATTTTGAGGATTGGATCTACCGCACACAATCTTTGGATATATTCCGGAATGCCTCGTTAGGGGTGACATCCGGCCCATATGAATCGGAACGAGAGTTCCGTCTTCGATTACAACAGCTCGTCCGCGAACGACGGGATGACGAGACCGACGCACTCCGTAAAAAATATGTGGGAAAAATGGCCACCCTCGAAGATCGTATCCGGCGGGCCGAACAGGCCGTTCAACGGGAATCCGAGCAGGCCAAACAACAAAAACTCCAAACGGTTATTTCCATCGGCGCGACTCTCTTGTCAGTATTCATGGGCCGTAAAACCGTCAGCCGATCTTCCATGGGCAAGGCCACATCGGCCGTTCGAGGCATGAGCCGAGCCATGAAAGAAGGCAAGGATGTGGACCGTGCCGAGGAAAACGTGGACGCCCTTCAGCAACAATTGCTTGCTTTAGAGAAGGAGTTACAAGAAGAGATTCAGTCCCTAACCGCTCAGTGGGATGTCCAAACCATCCCACTGGAAACTCTCAGGGTTCGCCCCAAAAAATCCAACATTTCCACAAAGTTGATATCTTTGGCTTGGATCCCGTATTGGGCAGAAACCAACGGCCAACAGACTCCTGCGTGGCTTTGACTCCCAAAGGTTTCCAGCCAAATATTTGGGCAATCAGGTTTCTTTTTGAGCAGCATATCCCGTATCCTATCGAGTACGGCTGGTGCTTCAATGAGTAACCGAAGTGGAAGTGATCGGCCCACCCCTCACTGCTTTTTCACCCGAGTGTCCGTGTATTCGGTTGTTCACCAGGAGATCTTGCCATGGAATTGATTCAACAACTTGTTAACAATCTGGGCGTCAATGAAGGCCAAGCCAAAGGTGGCGCCGGTCTCTTGTTCAATCTGGCCAAAGACAAATTAAGCGCAGGCGAATTTCAACAACTTGCCGACAACATTCCAGAGGTCAAAAACCTCCTAGGAGCAGCCCCCGCTCCCTCCACTGCCGCCTCTGCGGGTGGCGGCATGATGGGGGCGTTAGGAGGCCTCGCCTCTTCACTCGGAGCCGGGGAATTAGGCGAGAAGATGGGGGGATTGGAAAATCTTGCCAATTTGGCAAGTGGATTCTCGAAACTGGGGTTAAGCACCGACATGATTGGAAAATTTCTCCCGATCGTCCTTTCCTTCGTCCAAAATCAAGGTGGTGATTCCATGAGGGGTCTTCTGGAAAAAGTTTTGAAACCTGAGACTTCGACAACCTGATGTTTCACCCCATGACTATCAACCATTTGCACAAGGATGCCATGATGTACCCGCAATATTTACCTGTATACTCTCACGGCCTCCTTCCTCTTCTGACGGTTGGAATCGTGCTCATGAGTCTCACAACCTTTGGTTGCCAGACGATCTATTATGATGCGATGGAAAAAATCGGCTATCACAAACGCGACCTGATGGTCAGTGATGTGGAAAAAGCTCGAGACGCCCAACAGGAAGCCAAAGAACAATTTAAATCCGCTCTTGACCGGTTTACCAAAACCCTCAATATCGAGGGGGGTGAGTTACAGGACAAATACGACGTCCTGAATGCGGAATACGAACAGAGCGAGGCCAAAGCTCAAGCGGTTCGAGATCGCATCGCGTCAGTGGAAGATGTCTCTGAGGCCTTATTTGAAGAATGGGAAGCTGAACTCGACGAATATTCCAGCGCCGCCCTGCGCAAGAACAGCCAAAAGCAACTCACCCAAACACGGAACCAATATGCTCAATTAATCAAAGCCATGAAACGGGCGGAGACGAAAATGGATCCGGTCTTGGCGAAATTCAAAGACCAGGTCCTCTTTCTGAAACACAATCTGAACGCCCAGGCCATTGCATCGTTGAAAAGTGAATTGGTCTCGGTGGAAGGCAACATCGCTTCTCTCATCAAAGAAATGGAGGCGTCTATTAAAGAAGCGAATTCCTTCATTGCCTCAATGGAGAAAGAAAAGACGTAACAATTTGGGCCATTGCTCCTATCAATGCCTCACTCGTCCTGCCGGCCATAGGCGGACGAATGACACACATCCTCGTTCATCCTGACTCACAAGGAGGGTACTCATTGGGCATCATATCCTGGATTGTGTTCGGCCTCTTTGCGGGGATCCTGGCAAAGATCATCATGCCGGGGAAAGACCCTGGTGGAATGATTATCACCATTTTGATTGGCATCTCCGGCGCCATGGTGGGTGGACTGATCAGTACCTACTTTGGCTATGGCGAGGTCACCGGCTTTAATCTGCCCAGTTTCGGCATTGCCGTTGGCGGAGCCTTTCTCCTCCTGTTTGCCTACCGAATTATCAAAGGAAAGTAATTATTTCCCTACCACCAATCGTCATTTTCCATTCCTCTCTGTGTGTCCCTAGCCTTACCCGTAATCGATAGTTTCAACCCGGACCTGATCGTAGCGGCTGTCATTACAAAAAGATTTCCCCTTTTCCCTCGAATGTCAAAAGCCCAATCTCATTTTTCCTACAAACATGCGATTCCTTTATTTAAGACATGAAGTTGACTAAACTCTTAGGTAATAGCCGCTATCTGGATTGACGAACTTAACAGATCATACAGAACAGAAGGCTCACTCCAATAACAAAAACGATTTCGTCGCTTTCCGGCAATAGAACACTTTCACTTCCATGGCTTCCGATACCTCCCAACACCGCGCGCCTCCTTCGGCATCGCCACCACGTTCAAGAAAAGTGGTGAAATGGTTCATCTGGATAGGCATAGGCATGCTGACCCTTCTTCTCTGTGCGGGTCTGTTACTGACCTACTGGTTTCCTTCAGACATGGTCCGGCAAGAGTTGGAAATTCGTCTTTCCGACCTGCTTCAAGGGACGGTTCGGATCCAAGCCCTGTCGTTTAATCTGCTGACCGGCCTTCAAGTCAGTCAATTGGAATTGACCAAGCCGGGCCAAACCCCACTCACACTCGAACACCTGACATTGGATTACAGCCTTTTCGGACTACTGAAGGGCACCTTCACCATCAACGAAATTTCCATCGATCAGGCAGACATATCACTCAATTTTCCACAACTCACGAAGGCCGCACCGGAACCACCTCCCCCACCCTCTTCCGAACCGGCAACGCTTCCCACCCTCCCTGTCTCGATTGATCTGGAAACCCTGAAGATTATCGAGAGCAATATCCAGCTTGTGGTGTCGCCCGACCTCACAGTGAACCTCACCGATCTGAATCTCCAGAGTTCGGGAGGTGTGTCACGGGATGATGCACATCTCAACGGCGCGTTGAAGGTTGAAAAAGTCGCTGTGGCGTTTCAAGGGAAACACATCCAACTGCCTCTGGTCGTGAAGTTTGACACTGCGATTCATCTTCCGACTCAACACTTTAATTTGAAACAGCTCACCATTGAATCGAATCCGGCCCTTCGTCTCACACTTTCCGGAACACTCAACGAATTCATAACCCAAAAAGCTGTGAATCTTACCCTTACCGATACCCGTCTTGAACTTGGAAATATTATGGCCCTCGCCAAAGATTTTGTACCGCCGGAATTGGCCACGGCTTTAATTCGCGGGAATTTTTCTCCCTCATTCACCCTTAGCGGCTCACTTCCCGACTCCGGATTTGAGGGAACCATCCACGCAGGATTAGACGGAAAAAATGTCGAACTGCATCTTCCAAAGCATAAACTAACCGTAGGACCGACAGATCTGGCATTCACCGCCAAGAAACTTGAGATCAAGGAGAATCTTCCCTTAACGGGAAATGTCACGGCAAAACTTTCCAGCCCTGATGTGACTTTTCAAGCCTATGGAATCCAAAACTTTGATTTACAGCTCCAGAGCGACTACCAGGCCTCCGGACCCTTTTCAGGAAACCTGAAGGTTTCGGGCGCCACCGCATTACCCGGCGAACTACTGGGCACACCATTCACTCTTCCTTTTGCCATGACCCTCGATACCAGTGGCAATCATCACACCCGTCACATAAAGGTAAAGCATCTGAACGCAGACCTCAGCCCGTATGGCACCTTACAAATGAATGGCGCAATACAGCCACACCCTGCCCCGAAGAAAGGCATGGACGCCTCGCTGAAGCTTCGTCTGTCACCAAAAATTAACGCCCTGCTCTCCCTCATTCCCAAGGACCGGCTTCAAGGACTCAATCTCCGGAAAGGGTCCGAACCGGATTCCTTTGTGCTGCACGCCACCGGAGCACTTCATCCGGATTTCCGTCCCGAATGGGCAAAAGCGACGGCGGCACTCAAACTATCCTCCCTTCAAGCTCAACTAAAACCCTTCGGCGCAGAAGGCACCCTGCACCAACTCACCTTCCTGCTTTCTTCCGGCTATCAGAAAACCGATGGTGCGATTCAGGGAACAGTCGGATTTTCATCAGATTTCTCTGACCTCCATGCTGCTGATACAGTGACAATCGGAACCAGCCATGTGGTCCTGAAATCTAATTTCCAAGGCCATCTCTCGCCGACCTATCAACCCATCAGTCTTCGCTCGGAGGACCAGTTCCAACTCACCCTCGGCAACATGACCTATCAGGATCCCTCCCTGACGGCTACCCTTCCTTCAATCAAACTGTCAGTAAAAACCAAGGAAGATGTGTTCAAGCAGGATTATTTACTGGAAAGCCTGCGACTGACCAGCAAAGAAATATTAGACATGGGGATAAAAGCCCGGTATCGGCAGGCGAAGCAACAATTTGACGTTGACCTGCGGCTCCCGCTTCTCCATGTCGGCAACCTTCTCCCACATCTGTCGGGGCCGCTCATGAAGGGAGTCGATGCAATGAATCCGAAAGGACGGGTCAGTTTGACTCTGCGGGCAGCGGGTAAGGTCCCCAATGAAGCCGATCTCAAAAAATTGACCCTTCCGTTGGGAGTCAATGGAAAACTTACGATGCGGGATCTTGAAGGAGGCGTCTCCGGATATCGGATTCAGGGAGGCAACGGCACCATGACCATGGCCTATTCGCCACGGGCCACACCTCAAACCCAACTCAAAACGGATGTCACACTCAATCATATTCAACTGCCGGACACCCTTCCAATCCGGGAGTTAGGCAATACGTCTCTGCACGTGAACATGTCATCTCCGGATCTCAATGAAATCCAGATTGACCCGATCCATGTGACATCCAAGGGAGTCGACCTTTCCGTGAAAAGCACGGTAGTGGGGTTGCGTGAGCTGTTGTCCTCCACCTCGCCTCGTGGCACCCAATTGGCCAAACTTTTTGCCCAACTGCGCACCCGCCTGGCTCTGGATGTGGAAACTTTTCAGGAAGCTCTCCAACCGTTGGGGATACAGGGAAACGGCAAGGCCCTGGTCACCCTGTCCATGCTCAAAAAAGAACAAGGCCGTCTGGACGCCTCTGTGGAAATCGGGTCTGAAGCCCTCTCCCTGACCAGGGATGGCACAGAACTACATGACATGAACGGTGGGGTACAGCTTAGAAAGTCACTGGACTGGAAACCGGATGCTCTCCCCTCTCCGCCGAACAAGCCATTTCAACCGTCCGACCGTATTGCCCAGCTCAAATCCTTTTCCCGGAAAGGACAGACCCTCACCATTGATCGTCTACAGCTCGGGCCTTTCACGGTTAAAAACCTCTCGACGAATCTGGCGTTTGAGCAACAATCTCTCAAAATGCAAAATCTCGCCATGAATGTGTTGGGTGGAGGGATCGGGGGAAATGTCATCATCGCCGTTGAACAACCCTTGCGTCTATCGGCGGAGTTTGAAGTGGCCAATCTCGATGCCAACCAACTCATCCAGACAGAATCCCAAATCATCGGGGATAGCCACATTGCGGCAACCATTGGACTCAGGACCATATTGCAGGAAGCCACGGGAGCCGTGGATTTGAGCCGGTTAGAATGCAACCTGCACATTACGCACATCGGAAACGAAGCACTGGATCGCCTCCTCGTGTTCCTCGACCCGGAAGGAAGCAAACCGACAATCTCCAATGTTCGTGCGCAATTGAAATTCGCGAATCCCTCGCGGGTGACAGTGGAAATAGCCAGAGGCCAATTCAATCTGACAATCCACTTCCAAGGGAGTCTGATTCCCACATTTAGACTGGAACGCATCCCGATCGCCAAGATGAAAAATTTCGAAAAACTCACCGCCGCCATTCCCAACTGGGAGGATCTGGCAAAGGTGCTGGAATTAATCGGAGCCGAGACCTATTCGTTCACCCCTGAAGGAGAGATCGTGCTTCAGTAAGTAACAATCCTCTTATCTAGTGTCATGCTGAGC
>BQIW01000145.1 GCA_021604105.1 Nitrospirales bacterium
CATGCATTATCTCCTGACCAGAGGGATGAATCGAACGCGTGCGGTGGTACATGTGCATCCAACCCATGTGGTCGGAGCAATCTATCGGGGATTCGATCTCCAGAAAATCTGCAAAGACTTTCCCGAAATCTACCGCTACACTCGTATCGGGCCAACAGTGCCAGCCCTTCCTGCGATTAGCTCGGAACTGGGTGAAGCCACCGCGCAAGCATTAGGGGTCACCGAAAAGAACCCTGCCGGGGATTACGATATTGTGGGACAGGCCAACCATGGAGTCTGCTCCATGGCATCAGACCCCTGGTCGGCCTATGAGCATATCGAACGGTTGGATCATATATGCGAAATTGTCCTGAAAAGCGGCGTCTCTCCCTGACAGGAAGGTGAAAATGGCCATCAGCTTTGTTCTCGCTTCGCTCGGAGACTCAACGTACATGAGTACGTTTCGCCTCCTCGCTCGCTGCGGCCGCGCTGAATGGCCATTTTGACCATCCTGCCAACTGGTCGCTTCGCTTCCATTGTCTCGATACGTCTCGAAACGGATTTGAAATTTTCAAAAGCCCCCTCTCCTCAGTGGGGAAAGGGCTAGGGTGAGGGGGGGAGTATTCATCCCATTGGGTACTATCGACTGTTCTAGTTTATTCCTTCCATTTTTAATTTTTATCATCCTCCATTTTTTTCAGCAAAAATTCATAGTTTTTTCTCACTTTTTGCGTGTCGGGATGTTCAAATCCTAAGGCTTCTTCCAAAATTTTGAGGGCGCGCTGGAGGAGGGGCTTGGCGTCGGCGTACTGCCCTTGGTTGCGATAGAGTTCCCCCCAAATTGTTGAGGCTTGTGGCGACATCAGGATGCGTGGGACTCAAGGCCTCCTCCCGAATGGCCAGGGCACGCTGGTAGAGGGGCTCGGCGTCGGCGTACTGCCCTTGGCTGCGATAGAGCTCCCCCAAATTGTTGAGGCTCGTGGCGACATCAGGATGCGTAGGCCCCAAGTCCTGTTCCTGAATGGCCAGGGCGCGTTGGAAGAGGGGCTCGGCGCCGGTGTAGCGGGCGCGTTCGTAGAGATAATGGGCTGTCTGGTTTAACAACCGTGCTCCTTCCTTAAGTTGAAGATTGCGAGCCATGATTAGTGATGCGCAATGTTGGGCCTGCGGCAATAAACGGTCACATTGCGGCCAATTTTCAAATTCTATCTTAGGTATTACACGATCCATCGCCCGGACCTGTCGCTCAATCCATTGGTGTTGTGCCCCATCGTCCAGACTTTTCAAAATAACGGCTTGGACCAGGCGATGGATGTCCAAGGTTTTGGTTCGCATGTCCCGATGGATGAGGGAAAATTTCAAAATGTTCCCTATGGCGTTGTTAAACGATAGGGCATTCCCAGCCACCGGACCGAGAACCGGACCGAGTTCAGTTGCTCCCTCGGTGATGAGTTCTTCGGGTATGGAATCGGGATGAAGAAATGCACAGAACCGTAAGAGCTCGGCAGCGGCTGGATTAGCCTGTTCGATTATTTGAAAAGACAAAACCCAGGTTGTCGCCACCGGATCGGGATGCTCAGGAGCGAAAAGACCACGTTCCTTGAGAAGATCCGCACCATTTGTCTGGTAAAGGTCGAGGTAACCAGTAAGTCCACAGTGGGTTTCCTCAATGAAGGCGCCAGCCTGGTCTATTGCAAGTGGGAGTCCATCGAGTTCTTTGACAATAGGCAAAGCCTGGGTTCGCAGTTCTTGGGGATTCGTTTCATAGGGAGTATCTTTTGTTATCAATTTGGCTCGCCGTAAGAGAAAAATCTCTCCCTCCTGATCCGGTAATTTCTGAACTTCAACCCGTGAGATCGTTCCTGTGGCTTGCGCTCTTGTGGTAAGCAGAGTATGGCCGGATTGTAGACCTTGGATGAAAGGGCTGGTCAAAGAAAGATCATCGGCATTGTCCAGGATCAACAGCCAATGCTCATGCTGCTTTAACCACCGTTGGGTGGCGTTGACGATCTCTTGCTGATCCTTTGCCTGCTTTTCCTGAAGGTTCAACAGCGAGCCGAGTTGGGCAAAGTCCGATGTGAGGGTTTCCTTGGATTCGGCTTTGACCCAGAAAATATGCTGGTAATCGTCCTTGTACCGATAGGCATACTCCACCGCCGTCTGAGTTTTGCCGATGCCTCCCAACCCGGAGAAGGCCGCACGTTTTGTTGCGAGAAGCGCCTCGTGAATTTCTCCAAGAATATCTTCTCTCCCCGTAAAAAACGGATTGCGCTCAAATGGAATGTTCCAAACCGGTTTCCGAAGTTCACTGATACCCTGAATAGAGGGAGGGTTGGGTTGACCGGAAAGTTCTTCGACGACCTTCCGAATGCCTTTAGCCACATCAGTCCAGGCCTCATCTTTTTTTCTCCAGCTGTCAATCGGTTTGGCTTCTTGAGGGAGAGCCTGAAGTTTGCCAAATGGGGCTGTGCTCCAGTCCGCTGAACGAATGATAATGGGGATGACTCGGGCTTCCCCATTCTGATGTTTTTCCAGCGCACGACCCATTTCCTTGTCATAGCAATAATCAGAGGCCAGAAAGTCAGAACTTATTAACAATAGAATAATGGAGGCCTGCTCCAGGTTTTCGTCGATTTGATCGGCCCATTCCTTTCCTCCGGTAATCTTCCGGTCGTGCCAGACTTCAATAACCCCTTCTCGCTTCATCAAAGACAAATGGGTATCTAATTGAGTCCGATGCCGTTTGTCTTTATGGGAATAAGAGATGAAAACTTTCATATGGGTTTTGAGGATGATAACCGCGGATTATTAATATATGCTCCACCAGAGGTAAAACTTGTTGAATGGCCTTTGAGCTTCCCAGGAATTTCCTAAATGTTCAAGGGGTTTTTGCGGTTGGACTGACAGATCCATCCTGTGGAAGTTGTTTAAATCGGCCGGTTCTTCCCTAACGTATTGCTGGAGTCCGATGGAAAGGCTATCATTTCTTTTTTGATCCAACTGTTGGTTCAATTTTTTCGCCTCTTTATCGATTCATAGAAAGGATGCTGCATGGCTCAAAAGAAATCGGTTCGTCGAATGGCTTCATCACCCGCTTCCAAGAAACCTTCAGCAAAAATAAAAAAGACAGTGACGTCTACATCTGCAGCGACGAAAAAGGCGGGAACAACCAGTGCAGCTAAGGGAAAGAAAAAGGCTGCCCCCAAACTCACATCCGGTAAAAAGACGGTTGGTTCTAAAAAAACTGGGGCATCGAAAGCCAAACCGACTTCTTCAAAAGGGGTGTCTGCCAAAAAATCTGCATTGAAGAAGACAACCACAAAGAAGAACCTGGTAAAAACGGCTCTCGAGCCCAAAGCTAAAAAGCCTGCGGCTCAAAAACCTTCAACTCACAAAAAGAAGATTGCTGTCGCGAAGAAAACAACCGTTTCAGGAAAGGCTTCTCATCCAAAATCTGTGGTCACAAAGCAAGAGGGGGCGGTGTCCAAAAAGAACGCAGGTTCGACCATAGCCAAAAAGGTGGTCACTAAGGCTCCAAGGCCATCCGCTTCCTCCCCTACCCGCTCGGCCGGGACCCAAACCCCTATTGAGCCCCTCTCACCCACTGAAAGGTATAATCTGGGTGGTCTGTTCGCCTGCGCGATTGAACGGGACAATGATCCCCAGTTCAAGCGGCTTCGCGCCGTGCTTGGTCATTTGGATCTTCCTTCTCAAGAAAAAGATAACCTTCTTCATCTGTCCCAGGGATTGACGATACCGAAATTATTTGCGGAGGGCGTAGGACAGGACAAGGTCGGTGGAATCCTGTCGGGTTTAATTTTGTTTGCGTCGTCTGAAGGGGCCTATGAGAAAAATTGGCGGGATGAAATCAGGCAGGTTGGGGTGTGGTTGGGCTACTTTCCACAGCAGTTCGAACAGATAGAACAGAAATTTTTAGTGAAACGGTAGCGTGATCCTGGCTACCCGAGATCGCGCCGGCCTTCGATGGATTTGAGCAGGGTGACCTCATCGGCATATTCGATATCCATCCCGACCGGAATGCCATAGGCGATACGAGAGACCTTGACCCCTAGGGGTTTTAACCGCTTGGTCAGGTAAATGGCGGTGGCTTCGCCTTCAATCGTGGGGTTAGTGGCCACGATGACTTCCTTGAATGCTCCATTCTGGACCCGGTTTTCCAGGTCATGCGTGCGAATGTCTGCCGGCCCGATACCGTCTAGCGGAGAGAGCGCCCCATAAAGCACGTGATAAAGGCCTCGAAAAGCCCGGCTTTGTTCGATGGCATGCAGGGTGCTAGGTTCTTCCACCACAAGGATGGTCGTGGTGTCCCGTTTCGGATCCAGGCAAATCTCGCAGAGCGGGCCTTCGGCAATATTTCGACATTGGGTACAGAAGGAGACCCCTTCTTTCACATCACGAATAGCATCGGCCAGCCGTAGCGCTTCTTCCTTTTCTGTTTTCATGAGATGAAAGGCCAATCGTTGCGCCGTTTTTTGCCCAATGCCGGGTAATCGCACGAGTTCCCGGCTGAGACGAGCCACCAGCCCTTGAGGTTGGCCATTGGTTCTGGTGTGTTTGGTTGAAGTGGTTTCCAGCATAATAAACCTCGCTTGGTCAATTAGAACATGCCGGGAATGCCCATCCCTCCGGTGAGAGATTTCATTTCTTCGGCCATCAGCTCTTTCGCCTTTCGCAAGGCTTCATTGGATGCGGCGACGATTAAGTCTTGCAACATGTCATGGTCACCGGATTTCAAGACTTCCGGATCGATGGTCAGCTTGGTTAATTGCATGGCTCCGCTGGCTTGCACGGTTACCATTCCGCCTCCGGCTGAAGCCTCGACCGTTTTCGTGGCTGCTTCCTCTTGAATCTTTCCCATTTTTTCCTGCATGGCCTGGGCTTGCTTTAACAGATTGCCCATATTGGAGAATGGATTTTTAGACATTACCGTACCTCCTCGTTTTGCGGGGTTCTTTCTGCCGATACAACTGTTCCCCCAAATAGTTCTAATGCTTGTTTCACCAAAGGGTGAGCTTTCACGTTTTCAATCAAATCCTGGTCCTGCTCAAGTTTTTTTTTTGCTCGCAATTCCCCGGTTGACGGCGGGTAAGTCTGGCCGTCTTGAAATTCAATGACTTGGACTTTTATTGGCCGACCGGCAAATTCCTCACATATTTTCCCGATCAGCATGCGATTTTCGGGTTTGTCCGTTCTCCAGCGAGCAATCGAATCTTTTTTGGAATATCCCAGAACGACGGAGTCTGCTGTCATGGTCACGACACTCCCCTTCTCCAGGAAACTTCCGATATTAGGATGGTCATTAATCATGCGTTCAACGACGAGTTCCCAGTTTATGGTCACGGGTGGGCCAGAGGAAGACTGGGCAGCTGTTTGGGGAGAGGCCACGGAGAGTTCGTTGTTGGTAGCGGAGGATTTTGTCGTTGCCGGCTTTTTGGCATCTGGTGGTGTTGAGGAAGGAAACATTGTGGTGGCGCCGCCATCTGGTTTTGGACGGGGTTGGCTTGGAGGAGTCACTGATTTTTCCGCAGGCGCTTGGATCTTAGCAGGTTGTGAGGGAGACGGAGGAGATGCCACCGGTGGCAATACTTTTGCTGGTAGGACAGATGCTTGAGTGGATGCACTGGTTTTCTGTTCCGTCGTGATGGCGGTCGCTGCCATAGGATCTAGCAACGCTGCACGCACCACGGCGGCTTCAATCAGAAACCGTGGATGGGAACTTCCTCGAAGACTGTCCTCTGTTTTGGAGAAAATGGCAAAAAGGGCCTGTAAATAGGGCTCGGAGAGTTGTTGGGCTTGTGCGATGGCCTGATCAACCTCCTCGTCCCCTAATTCAAGAAGGGTTTGCACTTGTGAGCGTGATGGTACCACGCAAGCCACCAGCAGATTGCGACATCGCTCCAACAATTCCCGGCAATACACCCGCACATCAAAACCCTGATCGACCAACTGCCCCACGAGAGACATTGTTTGGGCGGCCTGGTGCCCAAGGATGGCGTCTATCATGAGCCGGACCAGTTCGTCGGGCACGGACCCAATCAACATTTCCAAATCGCCATGCTGAATACGTTCTCCACCGAAGGAGACGGCTTGATCCAGCAGACTCAACGCGTCTCGCATACTGCCTTCACTGGCTCGAGCCAGTGCCGACAGGCTTCGGTCCTCCACGGTCACTCCTGTTTGGGTGGCGACGTGGCGTAGCTGGGTGATGATTTCTAAGCGGGAAATGCGGCGAAAGGTAAAGTGCTGACAACGTGAAAGTATGGTAGCGGGAATTTTATGAACTTCGGTTGTCGCAAAAATAAAGACGGAGTGGCCTGGAGGTTCTTCCAGTGTTTTTAAGAGGGCGTTAAATGCCGAGTTGGATAGCATGTGGACTTCGTCGATGATGTAGACACGGTACGTGCCATGAAATGGTGCAAATTTGACGTTTTCACGAAGTTCACGAACATCGTCCACACCGGTATTCGACGCTCCGTCAATCTCGATGACATCCACCGAGTTGCCTCTGGTGATTTCGACGCAACTCGAACATGTCCCACAGGGATGGCTTGTGGGACCTTTTTCGCAGTTAAGTGATTTGGCCAGAATACGCGCCACAGTGGTTTTGCCGACTCCTCGCATGCCGGAGAAAACGTAGGCATGGGCGATCCGTTTGCGGTCGATCGCATTGGTCAGTGTTTGCACGACATGGGATTGTCCCAGGACTTCCTGGAAATTGATCGGACGGTATTTCCGCGCGGAAACTTGAAATTCCATAATTTGCGTTAATCAGGAAAAGAGCGGTTTGTTAATGTACCCTCAAAGACTGACCTCCGGTACCAAACACGGAGAGTCAGTCGATAAAATTAGTCGGGGCCAGGTGATCCTGCGGCACACAGACTAGCCCACGTACCGTTGCTTCCTTCCGGACCTGGCGGGGTTTGCAGGATTCTGTCGCACAGGGCCCAGCCCCTAAATGCAGCTCGATGGTCCATCGCCTTACCGACTGGCGAAAATCCTCATTTTGAGGATATCAGGTATCCTCACGGCAGACCAAATATGGCGGAGAGGGTGGGTTTCGAACCCACGGTACCATTGCTGGCACACGTGATTTCCAGTCACGCCGATTCGGCCACTCTCGCACCTCTCCGCGAATGAATCTCTGCTTTGCGGCGACGGAACCTCTGATGAAGCCGTTTGTCTTTTGGAGGGGATCTGTTATCCCACCTTAGTTATCTTCTTCACCGGGGATCTGTTTGGTGAAAGGTTGTCATCTTACCATGGGGGTCTGAGGGCGACAAGCAAGGAGAAGGAATAGTTGGGAGGAGGGCGAGCAAGGACCGAAGGGTGAAGGCTTACCCTGATTTTGCCATATCATGACCGTGATCCTACTTTTTACTCCTTTATCTTTCAGGAGATTCGGGATTGGAACATTCGTTGGCGTCGTGAAGACCGATGTAGGGCGGCAAACAAATGGCCTCGAAAGAAGAGGATGAAAACCGTCACAATGGGAGTGAGTCCGAGGACGATTACAAAACTCATGTCGGAGGATATCCCTAACAAAGAGAACCACTCGGATAGCACAGAAAAGGGCAACGTGATGAGATTCCAGAAGTCCAACCCTCCCCGCCTTCCCGCCTGGGTGGACATTTCAAAGAAAAACGTCAGGCCGAATGGACCGAAGACGATGGCTACAGGCAAAAACCATTCGATCCAATTTTCAATGACGAATTCATAACTTTCCCGGACAACCTCGAGGGCCGATCCGTTCCGGCTCTGGTAAATAACTTCCGGTACCGGATTGAGTAAGACGAAAATTAAGAAAAATACGGCTGTGCCGATCAGCGGTTGGTAGGGATTGGTCTGGAGCCCCATTTCCAGGAATAACAAGGGAAACCACACCATAAATCCAACCGAAATGACCTCCCAGAAATATTGCCCCATACTTGGCACGATATCCGGCCAACTCACACGACGTGCGCCCAAGACAGCCTGTTCGGTCAGGCTCAGGGTTGATCCAATGACAAGCGCATTGAGGGCACCCAGGATAAACCCTCCGATCATTCCAAGCGGAGCGATGAGGGAGGCGACAAGCACGAGGCCTAAGGCAAAGGCGAGGAGGACCGGAATCAAGACCCACGCACGTGTGAAGGATAGGAGCGAGGCGAGTAGCGCTTGGTGGTACAGTCGAACTGTTGCCTGGAAGAAACTCTGCATGAGGCGAGGGAAGGCTCCGCAGTTGTTAATCTTTGCTTGGCGGAGGGGATTGTAGGTTGATGATGTCCTGTTGTCGCTGATCCCGGTCTTGCCTGATTTTTTGTAGCCGACTAGGACGATTCCAGGTCCACCATTTGACGTGATCCGCGAAAGTGGGTGAGGGAGGGGTCACGGACCCTACCGGTGACTCTTGAAAGTCATACCCTTGATATTCATCTTTTTTATCCAGAAATTTCTGGTAAATATCTTGATAGAGCTGTTTTAAGGTCATAGGGTGGTACCTTACCCAACTCCCTTGAGTCGATCAAGGGG
>BQIW01000146.1 GCA_021604105.1 Nitrospirales bacterium
TAATTGATTGCAATCTCGGAAACATATGAAAAAATAGGGGATTTTGAACCTAGCAATAGATTGAGGTTCTCACTGAGGATTTCACCTCATGTTGGTCAAACAGGATGGGAGGACTACCGCCACAGGGCGTTTCAATAACCCAGAAAATCTTATTCCCACAAATGTGGAAGGTCAAGAAACAGTATCGAGAGAATTGGATGAATCACATGTGTATGTCGTTTTATTAAATAATTCCTTGGATCGAAAGCATAAACGTATTACTGTTGAACTCAAAATTGGCGATATTTGAGCTTCTCTTCTCGAAAATATAATCTAAGCGAAACCCCAGCCATTTGACCGTACGGTATTCCGGTCCAATCCTGAAGCGAAATCGGTCATCCGTTCTATTCGTATCAAAATTATCGTTGGCGTAGTAAAAGTTTCCCCTGATGGCAAGGCGGTTCGTAAAGGACTGTTTTCCATAAAGGTCGACGCCTATTCGTTTATACGTGGAAGTACCCTGAACCGCTGACTGATTAATTCTTGAAAAGGGACGGAGACGAAAACTTAACCGGGAAGTAGGGTTCCAATCCAAGTTTCCTCGCATGTAAAAGAATGTCCGCTGCTCCGATCCCAGGCTTAAACCCCTTGCAAGGAGGGCCTGGCCACGGGCTGAGTCTTCATCGACGGGCGCGTGGTCAAAATTTAAAACCTGATACCCTATATTGAATTCTCCTGTGAGCTGGCGTGTAGGTGCCAGGCTGAAGCCCGTATAAGCTCCGTAACCGAAACTATCCTGTTGATTATTCGTATTATAATCATTGTTCACTATTCGAACGCCAAGGAGGGCGCGGGTTGAGTGGGTTAAAGCGACAGATACGCTCAGATTGGCACCAACGCGCTTCCGGTCCCGCGGGGCAGCCTGTCCATTGTTGGTGTAATTTACATCATCAAAATTCGTGCGAAGACGGATACCAGCCTTTTGCCCTGAGAATTCAACTTGGCCTATAAAGTGATTCACATTCCATTTGGTAATATCCGTTTGCTGGGTATCCACTTCCGACCCTCTCGGGTCAAACCCTTCTAAATGCCCTCCCTGCAAGTCTATGGCTAGACCACCCGGATAATTCAAACTGACGTGGCCCAGAGCATCTTGGGCCAAGGCATTATTTTCGGTAAATTTTGCATAAAGAAACTGGGCAGCCCGGTAGTCAAGAAGGACTGAATGCTTACCTCCGCCAAATGGCATGAACGCCTGAATTCCAGGGGCTATGGCCGTAAGAAAGTCACTTTTTGTATTTGTATCTCGTCTAAACACATTATCGGTATATACTTCCGATACGCCTAAAAACGGGTGGAGTTGGACCGGACCGGCTTTGATACCATCCCCTAAACCATTTCCCGTCATATATTCACGAAAAAGCCCCCCCCGATTCAGAATAGGCCGGTGAGACCCGGTAAAATAAAATAGTCCCATATCAGAAAAAGATTGAGCCTGTCCCTCGACCGGGGAAAATATCTCACAGGCAACGAGAACAGTCAGAATAAGAGCAAACGGCCATTTCCGCTCACGCAATGTGCCAAATAGGGAAAGACGCACCGCTCTTGTTTTTCGCCATACGGAATTAATCATTACAATTACCTTTTTGTTCTCATTTCGATGGAAGTGCGGGGGGGTGGTGTCAGAGGAATACTCGATAGTTTTGGGCATGACGAACTCTTAAATATGGTGCCCTCATCAGACTGTTAAGTCAATTCCAAGGTGAGTTCCCTGACAAGAAATGGACCTTACCATAGGAACCCGCACAAGAAACAGTCATTCAGCCTTTTATGAGAATATTCTTTTTCGCAGCTAGTTTTTCAGGGAGGGATGAATACCAAAATTACAGGATACAGGTGATCAAGGTGGGAAAAATAAAAAACTGTACCGCATACACTTAAGTTTTAGGAACTAGGCTGATGCAAAATTTCATGTAAATCACTTGTGGAAGGTTAGACAAATTCGACGGAATGAGATTGAGGTAGATGCCCTTGCTATCATGGCCCCCGCAAATTCCTGGAGTATGACTTGCCACATTTTCCTTGAGACACCTTGTCCTAAATACAATCTACCAGAAAACCTTTGTCGCAAAAGACAAAGTTGAATTTTAATAAACCCTTACATCCTTAGGAGGAGCAGGACGCGCATTGATAATAGGCAAGGTGACGCTCACCTGGTTCGAAAACGGGCTTTCAATTTTACGAGCCCGGTCGTAAGCTTTTACCGCAAAATAATACGTTTGACCGGGATTCAGGCTTGTCACCGTATAAATGGATTGGGCCCCGACATCCTGACTCTCCGTATAACTGCCACTTGAAGTCCCGTAGGCTACAATGAATCCTCCGTATTCCGCGGAAGGCGGATTCCAAGCTAGGGTGACCTCTCCTGCCAGTGAATTGGTGGGAAAAAAACAGAGAAAAAAAACCATAACCCACAATGAACTAAATGTCGATCGAATAAAAAAGGGGCAGGGTAAGGTTATTCCAGAGAAACCTTGATCGTGTGACATACGAAATCTCCTTTATGCCTGTGAGTCATGCCGAGCGAAGCCACTCCGCTCATGAGCAGGGAGACTCTGTGGCTTGCCTGGCATCCTGACAACCCTATCTTGAACTCCGAGACGTAGGCCCATGGCTTTGCGTCCCACACTTTCAGTTGGTTTGCCTTTTTCAGGATATAACGGTTTTTAAATGTTGGATGATTCATCGGAATTTTTGCCAGATCCTTAAATACCCGGGAATAGAACCTTTAATTTCTCAAGAATTCATGAAAACGGCAAACCCATAATCACAAAAAACAAGAATATACATTAGAAAATGGATCCTATGATTCATGACCCAATATTATGATTGAGCAGAAACACTGTTTTAACGATCCTCTGATCTGATCAACCCACACCTGAAGCACAGGCAACTTGGGCAATTGCCCACAACCTGCCTGTCCGGGATCGGCCTTACATGATCCGGTCCCTAAAGAAACAGTTACGTAAGCCAATTTCTATACTCAGGAGGCTAACACCATAATGATTACTAATATCAACGGCGCTTTTCCCCGCACGCTGGGATCAAAATCAAACTTGCGTGGCTGACAAACGATTTCAAAGATATTGAAGGAGATCACCGATCACGCATCATTGTGATCCGATGTGGCAATCTCACAATTTACCGCATCGATTTGATTGAGGGTAGGCAGATAATGCTTTACAACCAAGGGAATAACTGTACTCAGTGTTTTAAAAATAAGCTTTCACCATCCAAACATTTGCGAAAGCACAAGATAGATCCAGGCGGCACCAAAGATATATGTGATTTCTTTTTCACCGATTTGTTCATAGAACAGACGATATCCCAGTATCGGCACAATGGCTAAAATCAGTGCAGAAAAAAAATGCCCAACCACATCACCTATGATTCCGCCAATCTCGGAATGACCAGGAATCGCAAGCATGATGCTTCCCCCAAGCATAGCCGCCCACCACCATTTCACATTGGCCATCAGCATAGCCATGCTCACATACAAGAAAAAATGTTTGTCATCACCAGATCATGCCTTTCCAATTGGATTAATTTCAATAAAAATGACTTGAAGTAATTTGCCCGTGTAAAAACAATGAACTCGGAAACAATATTTTGCCATCAGGAAAAGGCAAATTCCAGCATGAGCTTGAAAACTGAGATGAGGACCCTCTATATCAAAAACCATCCCTCAGACGCCTGACAAATGAGTTCACATGCGACTCGAATTTCGACCCGTTTACCTGAGAAGACGCCCAAATATGTACGTTTCTGATTTTAAGCTTAGGACACGAGAAGGTGGATTTTATGGTAAAATTTGTCTAACGCTGGATTTCCCAGTTGAGTGAGGCACTGCCAGGAAAACCAACCGACATAACGGTAAGCCCATTCATTTGCCACACCGCCACCGTGCCCGTTTGTCTGTTGCGCCAGATTATATCTGCACTCCCATCCCCATTCACATCACTGGTGCTCGCAATCTCCCATCCCTGAGGCACCACGCCAAAGAAGCCTGGCGCACTGAGGGTCACGCCATTCATCAACCACATTGCAACCTCCCCATTACTCGTTTTACGCCATACCAAGTCCTCCATCCCGTCATTATTGACATCACCCACTCCTACAATCTGCCAATCCGTGGAAGCCGTTCCAGGGAAACCTACTGACATGACCGTGAGGCCTTGCATGAGCCACACTTCCACTGCACCAGTAAGGTCATTGCGCCAAATAACATCCGTTTTTCCATCGGCATTCATATCCCCCGTTCCCGCTATTTGCCATTCCAGTGGCACCGCACCCAAGTGGCCGGAGGACGCTATTATGGAGCCGATCATTAACCAAATCGTTACTTCCCCGCTACTCGTGTTTCGCCATAGAAGGTCCGCCCTTCCGTCGCCGTTGACATCACCCACACTCGCGATTTGCCAATCCATAGAGACACTACCCGGAAAACCCACCGACATGACCGTGAGACCATTCATGAGCCACACCGCTACCGTTCCTGTGTCGCTGTGACGCCAGATGACATCTGCTTTCCCGTCCTCATTAACATCTCCAGTACCGGCAACCTGCCACTTCGATGACACCACGCCCAATGAACCGGAGGAAGCAACCGTAGAACCGTTCATCAACCAAATCGCAACCGCCCACGTACTCGTGTTGCGCCAGACGAGGTCTGCCTTCTCGTCACCGTTGACATCATTTCGAGTTGGGAAACTCACGCCGGCTTCAAATATCCATCCTAAATCTTGCAACAGAGGCTGAGCTAACCCGAGATCATGCATCGCCCTTCCGGAAGCTATGCCAGGCTCCATAAGCTGATCAGGCTTAATCGTGTTCGTGAAATGAGAAACCGATGAACCCAATTGAACCTGGTTGGGAGCGTACATCTGAACATGAGTACCTGTTCGTCCCGCCGTCAGTATCCCGGATGCTCCTTGAAGATTGACACCAATAAAATGCAGATTTGGCCCAGCAACATTCGCATATTGCCTTTGGTTATCGGTCATTAAGGGATAATTGGCCGGACTGGCTCCATGAAGCTCCAACCAACGCATAAAAGCATCGTTGCTTCCTAGAAATTTCTCTCCTGTTTGCACATCAACAAGTGACAAAAAACCAAGGCCATGAATAATTTCATGAAGTACCACGGTAACAAAATCAAATTGTCCAGATGGGGGATTGGCATCCAGCCCAAAATACCAATTCGTAAAATTCGCGCTGAAGGTAGCACTTATATCACTGGTCGTAAGATCCAGATCCTGTTCTGCAAGTTTATTTGCCAGAGATTGCACATACCAGGTATTCGCCACAGGAGCATTGGGAAAATTCCGATGGACGGTATTGGGGCCAGCCGATCCCAGTATTCCTGCTCCTAAGGAATCAATTCGAGCATCGACTCGAATGCCCACGGTGCTCACCAGCACCTGTGCTAAAATATTTGCCGCATACTCAAATGCTTTCAACCGTGCCTCCCCAAGGGTGGTGGCCGTATTTCCACCCACTGGAGTAAAGGGCGCAGGATCGTTAAACCCTTCCCCGGGACTATCTTTATTCACAATAATAATGGTGGCACCGAAGGTCTCGGTCAAGGGGCCAAAGCCGCCAAGGAATAAGACGACCAGAAATCCAGACACGCAGAGGCCGAAGGGTATCGGTAACTGAGAAGGAGAGGGGCGCCTCCCTATGTCGGCCTTAGAATCATTCATGAAATGAAAGGGCCTATTCCAAAAATCTTCAGGGTTTCAAGGGATGTCGGTCCGCAGGGTCATGCTGATGAATCGCATGGTCCGCTCCGTCAGGCACCTTCAGGATTGACTGAAACCGACCCTCAACATTCACCATTGTTCCTCCCCCCGCATCCGGAACATCCCGTAAGCCTTCCGTACTCATACGACTCTCGGGTATCGAGCCAGATGGAAGAGGTCGTAGCGTTCCATCCGGTTCTTCAATCCGCATTGGGGCTTTAGCTGGTCGGCCATTATCCTTACGATGTTCAAGAGTCTTTTCTTCCCCTTCTCCACCATGTGTTTCAATAATGACCTCGGCCTGCAAGAGAGGGACGCTAATCAGCATTATCCAAAGCATGGTAAATACCGGCATCATGATTTTCATTGTAATTCCTCCTTTCAACAGCTCTTTTTATTGTCTCTGACGATGAATTCGACGGGAAGCCGATCAAAAAAAGGTTATTCTGCGTGTTCATTCAATCTACTATTCTCATTCGGCCATAACAACTCAAGAATAAAAACCATGGTGTTTCATTAACAAAGTATGCCATTTTTCCCGACAAGGTATGTACGTAGTTGTAAAGGATGCATGAGGGAGGAAAATGAGTATATCTCAAGCATTCCAACCACTCCATAGAAGGAATGTGGGGCAAGCTTTGTGGATGCCACGATTTTAGTCCTAAAAGAATGGATTCGGCTAATTGGGATTTGCGTGAATTCATTGGGGGAGATAAGTCCAAAATTGCTTGGCCTTATGATTTCGAATTTTTAGGATAAAAACTACCAATACACCATTTGAAGGCAACCCTTCTTCATTTCGTTAGCAGGCGAAACAGGTCCATTGCTATTGAGAAAACCCAAAAAAACATAGAAAAACGAGCATTTTGGGGCCATTTAAAGTTCGAGGTAGGATTGAGAGTGAATTCTATGTTGGGATGTTTGAATGCCCTCAACTAGGAGGGCAGTTGCATTGCCATTGCTCCATTCTGATTGGAAAATCATTTGTTGTTTGTCGGGGATTTGCCAAAAAGAGAAGTGTTCTCTTTTTGGAAATGGAAAGGAGCACCGCCTCGACCAATTTGATTCCTAGGACGGCAGCATTTAGCAGGGTTCATATGTATAACATTTTCTTTTTATCGACCATATTTTCTCTGAACTTTAGGCATGATGCGCATATTTCAAGCAGTGCCGGATATCCAGCCACATGTCATCTCCCCATTCTCCTCCATTTTCCCCTAATGAAAGCGAGCTCACTCAGGGCACTGAGTATACTTGATGAAGTCCTGGCCACGCTTAATCACCGACACAGAAAGACACTCGAATAGTGGAACCAATAACCATTTTATCTTATGGAATGTACGGATGCCGGTGGAGCGATCAGGTTTGACGAAGGCTGTTGGAGTTAATTTCCGGAAAAAAGAAGCGGGTCATTGAGTAGGGTGAGGTTCCATTCCTATTGTCCAAGGATGGAATGGGGCAAGCTTTGAATTCTTCAAACCGACGCGCCACTCGCTCACCCAAGACCATTCGACGATAATTGGGGACCCACACCATATGATATTTAAGATCGAAACCTGCACCTTGTGTCCGCTTGAAACTCATGCATCGAAAAATACCAAATTCGGTACGCGGGCTTGCTCCTTTCCTCCCCTCAGCAAGCTGGAGGTACCCAGGAACAGTTTTTTATGCCGTATTCAGCAGGACTGCTGCCCTTGGAACTTGAATGGGTTGATATCTAGGGTTCATTCTCCTCGTCAACTGCCGCTTCCTCTCTAACTTTGGCATCCTGAAAGTCAGCAATCCTCTCAGCCTTGCTGAACCTAGAACGTAACCAGCCTCAAATAAAAAAAGGAGGTTAAAAGATGGCACTGCCAATCAAAGGATTTCACAAAGGGGAAAGGTGGTCGTGACTTATCCTGTTGACGCCCTCGGTAAGCATCGAGTTTTCGTCGGAGGGAGGTGAATTCAAAATTGAAATGCAAAATTAGAGAAACGAACCATCACTTATCGGGAGGTCAAACGCCACCGTTTCCTCTTTTCATCCTGCTCAACCTCTTCCACCAGTTCAATCATGTTTTCTTTATGGAGCAACCGCAACATCTCACCACAGGTATGGTCCAATTCCCCGGTGCCCATGTTATGCAACCCTGCCCGACGGGCAATTTCTTCCTGAAAAACCCCCGTTCCCACGGGCTCGGCATCCGGATGCCCACGAAGAACCTCTAGTATATGATCCTTTAGGCTATTAATCAGCTCCATGCCCCGTTGATGAAAATTCATAGCGTCCCCTCTTAAATGATCATTCCCCTTTGCCCTTTAATTTTCTCAGGATTTCATAACCAGTTCAACAATCAGACAGAAACATTTCTTCTTACTCTCTAAAGCCTTCCGAATTCTTAGGGT
>BQIW01000147.1 GCA_021604105.1 Nitrospirales bacterium
ACCGAAACGGTGAACACCCTCAACACATCCTCCACGACCAGATAGAGACAGGGAATGAGGACGAGCATGATGGCGGTGGCAAAGAGAATTCCAAATCCCAAGGAAATGGCCATGGGAATCATGAATCGCGCCTGACGGGACGTTTCGAAAATCATGGGACCCAATCCGCCGAAGGTGGTGAGGGTGGTCAACAGAATGGGTCGGAACCGGCGGATGCCGGCCTGACAGATGGCCTCAAACGCATGATGTCCTTCCCGCCGTCTGGTATTGGCATAGTCGATCATGATTAATGAATCATTGACCACCACTCCCCCAAGCGCAATGATCCCCATCATACTGATGATGCTGATGTTGTAGCCCATGATCATATGGCCGATCACCGCACCGACCATTCCAAACGGAATGGATGTCATCACAATGGCCGGTTGCAGATAACTACCAAACGGCACGGCAAGCAACACATACATCAGGATCAAGGCGAGCGTTGAACTATAGATAAAACTCTGAATCGCATCCCGCATATCGGCCTGGCGTCCTTCGAAGCTGTAACTGAGGCCGGGATAATCCCGAAGCAATGCCGGAAGCACGTCGTTTTTCAGCTTATTCAGAACAAGGTTGGTTTCCTTTGGGGGTTGGACGTTCGCGGTCACGGTCACGGTACGGTTTCCGTCCCGACGGGTGATTTCCCGAAACGCCCGGCCTTTATCGACCGTTGCAACCTGATACAGCGGTACGTGTGGACCGGCGGGCGTTCGAATCACCAGATTTTCCACGTGGTATTCGCTCGAGCGTTCCGACTCGGGGAATCGGACCAGCACTTTGATCTCGTTACGCCCTCGTTGCTGGCGAAGGGCTTCCGATCCGTAAAAGGCGTGGCGGGCTTGTCTGGCGATATCCCCGGCGGTGAGGCCGAGGCTGCGGGCCTCCTCCTTGATTCGGAAGTCCAGTTGAGGTTTCCCTTGGGAATATCCGTCGTCCACGTCTTTGACACTTCCAAATTCCGCCAGTCGGTCGGCCAGATCGGTGCTGGCCTTATCGAGCATGTCAATATTCCGATGGCTGAGTTCAACACTGATGCCGGGCCCGCGACCCGGTCCCCCGCTATCCGCCTCAAACCGCAGGTATTCCACTCCCGTGAAATCCGGAGTATGTTCCCGCCAGAGGGAGGTCAACTCGCTTGTGCTGAGCGGACGATGGTTTGCATCCGGCAAATAGGCGCGAACGTCGATGATGTTTTCCATCACCAGCGCAAAGGTCCCGTTGGAAATTTGTTGTCCTGGATAGCGGTCGATGACGTCCTGCACGGAACGGATCAACCCGTCCCTGACCCGGATCATTTCCTCCGGAGGACTTCCGAACGGCAGCGCGGCTGTGGCTTTAGCATAATCCGCTTCAACAGTCGGCATGAGAATAAAGCCCATGCGTCCGCTGAATGGATAGGCCAGAACGATGGCAAAAATCCCGAACCCAATGGCCATCGTCAGATAGCGATGAGTAATGGCGCGGCGGAGAAAAGGACCATAGGTCCGTTCGACGAATCGGGAAAACCATGCACTGAACCGTTGTTGGGTGTCATGCAGAGTCTTGCCGATGGTCCCGGTCAGGTTGGTCCTTGAATGTGCCAGATGACCTGGAAGGATGAACAAGGCCTCGACCCAGGAAATGATGAAGGCTGACGAGACCACCACGGGAATCACCGCCCAGATTTTTCCGAAGGATCCCGGAATGAACATCAGCGGCAGGAAGGCCACGATATTCGTCAAAATGCTGAAACTGATGGGAACCGCAATATCCCGTGCTCCTTGAATGGCCGCCTCACTGAAGGATTTCCCGCGTTGTCGGTGTTCATAAATGTTTTCCCCGGCAATAATGGCGTCATCTACGACAATCCCAAGCGCAATAATGAATGCAAAGAGGGACACCATATTGATGGATACGTCCATGGTCGGCAGGAAGAGCATGGCCCCCAGAAATGAGGTCGGAATTCCCACCGTCACCCAGAACGCCAGTTTGTATTCCAGAAACAGGGTGAGAATAGCCAGGACCAGCAACAACCCGAGAAATCCATTTTTCAACAGAAGGGTGAGTCGTTGATAATAAATTTCCGACCGGTCCTTGAGAATCGTGTAATGAATGGAGGCCGGCAGATCAGGAACCATACGGGCCATCGCGGCGCGTGCGCTTTCCGATACACCGATCGGAGTTTGATCTCCCACTCGGTAGATTTCGATGCCAATGGCCCGTACCCCGTTAAATGTGGCATACGTTTCGGTTTCCTGGAATCCCTCCGATACGCGGGCGATATCCCCGAGGCGCAGGAGCGTTCCCGTTTGGTTGGCAATGATGGGGATGTCGGCAAAGTCTGACGCCCAATCACGTCGCTCCTGTACCCGCAACAAAATTTCTCCGCTGGAGGTTTCTACGCTTCCACCTGAACGATCGAGTGCCGTAGCACCAATGGTCTGTGCGATGTCTTCCAATGTCAGTCCATAGGCCCTCAGGTCTTCCTGAGATACCTCCACATGTATTTCATACGCCCGTGCCCCTTCAAGATCAATTTGGGTAATGCCGGGTTCTTGTAAGAGACGGTCCCGAACCTGCTCGGCGACTTCACGAAGGGTCCATTCCGAGACGTCACCATACAACTGAAGCGTCAGGACGTCGCGACGACGGGTATCCAAGGTGACATTCGGCTTTTCCGTATCTTCGGGAAATGTGACGATGCGGCTGATCGCCTGCTGAATGTCCTGATAGATTTTTTGATTATTGGCATTAGCCAGGAGTTCGACGACGACCGTTCCCTGATTTTCCGCGGCCGTGGCCCGGATTTCGTTCACGCCTTCCAGCCCGCGCACCCCTTCTTCAATCGCCAGAATCACTCCGTGTTCGACTTCTTCAGGACTTGCGCCGGGAAAGGGAACGGTGATGGTGACGGTGTCTTCTTCAAATTCGGGAAAGACCTCCTGCTTAATGTTGGAGGCCATAAACAGTCCGCCCAGAAGGAAGGTCAACATGAGCAGGTTGGGTGTGATCCTGTTATGCACCATCCAGGCCAGAGGGCCGGATTTCCGGTGAGAGGAAGACGAAGAAGGGTTAGGTTCCATGGGGAGTCCCTGGCGTATCCGAACGGCTGGTATTCAAGCGGATGGGCATCCCATTCGTCGGGGCGGAAATGTCGGTGACCACTAAGCGGTCTCCCGTTTCCAGTCCTTCGGAAATATAGACGGCATGTTGGCCGCGATAGGCGATTGTGACTTGACGAATTTCCAACGTCTTGTCTGCATTCATGAGCCACACGGTGTCCTGATCATGGATCCAGCGACGATCCACTTTGGCAAGTCGGGCGACCTCCTCCCCCTGAATTTCAGCGCGAAGATAAGAACCGAGAAGCACGGGAGGTAGTTGTGCATTCTGTTGTTGAAGATTCAAAGGATCTTGAATGGCGACCAGCAACCTTGCCATTCGTCCGTTGGGTTCAAGGTCGGTCAGCAACCGGACCACCCGACCCGTGCGAAAATTTCCTTCTCCCCACACATTTTCTTGGAAAAGTTTGACGGGGGACCCGGGTTCATCGGGTGTGCGGGGAATCCTAATCCAACGTAATTGGGCCATGGGAACGGCTAACTCGACCCAGTATTCTTTGGTTCCCGCAATCGTCACGAGATCGGAGGTGGTGGTCACATAGGTTCCGAGATCCACGTGATGGCGAACGACGGTGGCTTCAAACGGAGCTTTGATCACAGTGCGGGCCAGTGCGAGCTTCGCGGATTGAAGGGCGGCTTCTGCGGCTTCCACGTCGGCTTTCATTGCGCGAAGCTGCGGCAAACGAAGCACCAGAGCTTTTTCCTGATCGTTGATCGTTGCACCCAATAAATCGAACTCTTGTTTGGCGACGACCTGGTTGCCCTCTTCGAGGAGAAGAGCCACGCGGGCTTTCGCCAGATCGGATTGCCGTTGGCGAACAGCCAGCGCATAATCCGCTGGTTCCAAACGAAGAATGGTTTCCTGTGCGGTGAAACGACCCCCGGGAACGAGTTCAGGGTTGACGGCGATGATCTTCCCGTTCACCTGTGACCGGAGCGTGATTTGATGAACAGGCTGGACTTGTCCCCAAGCCTCGATGGTCAGAATCTGATTGGTCACATGGATTTCAACGGTTTCCACCAGTCGGGGTTGCCTGTGTTTGGGATGACGTTCGGGTTGTGGGGCGGTCTGGACGATCGAAAACGCAATGCCTCCGGCCAGCGCCAGGACGAGAAGAGGCAGAACCGCCTTCACCACAATCAGTCGTATGTTGGAAAAGGGTGGGGGTGACATGGCTTGGGTGGTTCTCGGGAGGAATCCCTATCCGGTGGAAATGGATAATTGACGAATTTCAGGTTTCGTCATGGGCCATCCGCCGGCCAGCGCCTTGGCCAGATCAACGCGGAAATCGATAAGTGTCCGTCGGGCGGTCAGGATCTCGCGTTCAAGCTCCTGTTGGCTGTTCAGCGCATTAAGCACGTCCAGATAGGCGGTTGCCCCATTTAGATAACGGGCTCGTAAGCGTTCGATCACCTGGGTGGCGATGTGGAACTGATCTTCCAGACTGGAAGTTTTTGCCCGTTGCTGTGTTTCACGAATCAGGGCATTTTCGACCTCCTGGAAGGCTTGGAGGACCGTGAATTCGTAGTTATGAAGGACTTCAGAACGAGCGGCTTTGGTGAGATCGACTTGCGCCGCCCTTGCCCCCGCATTAAAGATCGGTGCGACGATTTGTGCCGCTACGGTGGCCAACCAATTGGCAAACAGTCCTCCCGGAGCGGCGGCAAAAGATCCGCTGGTCAGGGTTGGGGTGAGATTTGTGGTTATCGATCCGGCAAGATCAATGCGCGGGAAACGTTCGGCAATGGCGGCCGCGACACGTGCATCGGCTGCCTGTACTTGGTAAAACGTGGCCTGCACATCAGGGCGACGTTGAATAAGCTCCCCCGGCAGGCCGGTACTCGGCAAAGGGGGAAGGTGTATTAATCCCTGATTGTCGGGGATTTCCAGAGACGTGGGAGGCTTCCCAAGAAGAATGGCGAGTTGGTGGCTCAGGGTACCGATTTGCGCGCGGACGTCTTTGGTCTGTCCGCGTGTCTGCTCCACTAGTTGTTTTTGTCGCAGGACGTCGGCCGCAGCCGCAACGCCCTGTCGAAACCGCAAGGTGACCAATTGCAGAACTTTCTCATTGGTCGATATCTGTTTCTCAAGCAAAGCCAGTTGGCCTCGTTGTTCGAGCAGGTTATACCAGGTTTTCGCCATCTGACTCGATAGGGTGATCGCGGCGACCGTTAAATCGGCCTGACTGGCTTGCGCGTCGAAGTTCGCCGCACTTCCGAAAGCCCGTACCCGTCCCCACAGATCCAGCTCATACGCCACCGATACTCCTACAGAAAAACGATCGGTCTGGGTGCCCAAATCCGTGCGACTCCGGCTGGCATTACTGTTGGCGTTTAAAAAGGGAAACCGGGGAGCGCCATCACGCACGGCAATGGCTTCCGCCTGTCGCAGCCGGTCCCAGGTGGCCAACAAAGTCGGATTGTCTGCCAGAGCGCGTTCAATCAACCGGTTAAGGGCCTCGTCTTCAAAGGCTTCCCACCATTTGTCCGGCAACGCATACTGGCCGGACCGGGAAAAGGAATCCGGCGGCTGAATTTTCAATTCAATGGGTTGGGGGTCGAACAGACACCCGGTTGTCAGCATCAGGGAAATGCCTATGAGGATGGCGGGACAATACCGAAGGATCATCATGCGAGGTTTAGAATGGCGAAGGAAAATTAATTTCAATTCTTTATGGATGATGTTTGTCTGAATTTCATGTGCCGGGAGAAGAGAAGCGTCTTTTGTCGGACCTTGCTGACGAAAACGATCCGTTCAGTCCTTTCACTCCCTATGTGTCTTTGTTCGGTCAGTATACCCAAGATATTTCCCTGAAATTGTTCCCTATTCTTCTTTTTTGTAAGAAAACGTGCCAGAATTCTATTTTGACAAACTTTGATACAATTTTTCTTCCCCCACTCCCGGTTCCGGCGTCATAATAATGAAGAAGCATGATCTTGAGGAGCCATATGGATTCGTTACCACATATCCTTGTCGTTGACGATCAGCCGGATATTCGCAATCCGCTTTCTACCTATCTTACGCAAAAGGGTTTTCGGTTGAGTGCTGCTGAAAGCGCGGCTGAAGCCCGCAAAATTCTTGAGACCAGCGGCATCGACCTCGTCGTCCTGGATATCATGATGCCGGGAGAAGACGGTCTCTCTCTGTGTCGTCATTTACGTGAAACAAAGGATATTCCCATTATTCTGCTCACGGCCATGGCGGAAGAGACGGACCGTGTGATCGGTTTGGAAATGGGCGCGGATGATTATGTCGTGAAACCGTTCAATCCCAGGGAATTGTTGGCACGAATCAAATCCGTGCTCCGGCGTGCGAATAGTCTGCCATGGAAGGAACGGCGAATTGCGGAAAAAACCATTCGATTCGACCGATGGGTCCTACAGGTTTCGCAACGAGAGCTCATCGGAGAGGATGGCGTGGCCATTCCGCTCAGCACCGGGGAATTCGTGTTGTTGACGGTCTTCCTGAATCATCCACGCATGGTGTTGACTCGTGATCAATTACTCGACCTCACCCGACATCGCGCGGGCGATGCGTTTGATCGCAGTATCGACAATCAGGTCAGCCGGTTGCGAAAAAAGATTGAAATCGATCCCAAGCTACCCTCCTTGATTAAAACCGTGTGGGGCGGGGGATACACGTTCACCGCAGAGATCACCTTTCAATGAAGCCGGGTATGGGCCTTTTCCGGCGGTTGTGGCCGCAACGGTTGACCAGCCAGATGATTGGCCTTCTGCTCGTGGCCCTGGGCATTGCACAAGTGGCCAACTTTCTTATCTTTACCGATGAGCGTCGTGCGGCCATCCGATCTGTCGAGCGGACTCAAATTCTCGAGCGAACCGCTTCTCTCGTTGATCTCATTGAACACAGTCCATCCGAATTGCATGATCGAATGGTCCAAGCCGCCAGTTCACGAAAATTATACTATTGGTTGTCGGATACCAGTCAGATTCCTCCAGGCATGCAACAAGGCGACCATGAGTGGATCAGCCGTCTCAGGGATTTGCTGAACAAGAACGACGAGTCTGAGCTGCGGTTTATGCTTCCCCCACAGGATGGGACATGGAAAAGGACCATAGGTGAGGCGCCGGAAGGCATTCAGCCTTCCATCTTACGGAGTAAGCCCTCCGGATCGTCCGTTCCTCTTCCGCTCTCTGAATTTGATGCCCCGGGCTTATTGATTTCCGCGCGTCTTCAGGATGGCCGGTGGCTGAATGTCGGGATGGGGATTACCCCATCCCTGACCCGCTGGGCTCTGCCGACGCTCATTTCGATGGGGCTTGCCGGTGGCAGTATCTGCCTGATTGTGGTGTTCATGGTGAAACGCCTCACGCGTCCGCTTCACCAACTCACGGAAGTTGCGGAGCGGGTTGGTCGCGGGGAATCCATCACGCCCATCCCGGAAGAGGGTCCCGTCGATATTCAGCAGACCATCAGGGCGTTTAACCGCATGTATGAACGACTGCAACGGTTTGTCCAGGATCGCACGAGAATGCTGGCGGCCATCAGTCATGATTTACGCTCTCCCATTACCTCTCTTCGACTCCAAGTGGAATTGATGAAGGATCAGGAAGTCGGCGGCAAGATGTTGGACACCTTGGATGATATGCAACGGATGACCGAAGCCACGCTGGCCTTTGCCCGGGACGAGGCCTCGACGGAGATGTCGCGTTCAGTTGATCTAAGCGCTTTAATTGATAGTCTTTGTCAGGATCTGGCTGATATGGGCATGGAGGTGAAATTCGAGAGCCCGAAGAAATCACCATACATCTGCCGTCCCATCAGCCTTAAACGGGCCATTCGCAATCTCATTGAAAATGCCGTGAGCTATGGAGGATGGGTGGAGGTCAAGCTTCGACAGCATGACACGGAATTTCAGATTGAGATTCACGATAGCGGTCCGGGAATTCCGGAGCAGGATTTTGAACGGGTCTTTCAGCCGTTTGTGCGGCTGGAGGAATCCCGCAATAAACAAACAGGAGG
>BQIW01000148.1 GCA_021604105.1 Nitrospirales bacterium
GGCATTTCTGGATGAATCAGTGGTTCTCCACCAGGGATACTAATAATAGGCGCATCACAGTCATCCGCCGCGGCCCAACATTGCTCTGGCGTCAACCGTCGGTCAAGAACATGGTCCGGATATTGAATTTTCCCACATCCGGCACACTCCAAATTACAGCGGAACAGCGGCTCCAGCATAAGCACAAGCGGGTACCGCTCAGTTTTCTTCACCTTTTGCGTCATAACATATTTGGCTACGGTAAACATCTGAGAGACTGGAACAGCCATCATGCTCTCCTTAATACGATAGAACGAATGTATTGGTCCATGATCTTATTATATTAGACTTTTTAGAATTGGGAAGATTACAGAAAAAAATTGGAGGCGCCGAGCGGGTTCGAACCGCTGAATCGCAGTTTTGCAGACTGCTCCCTTAGCCACTTGGGTACGGCGCCGAGGACGTATTATAGAGACTCGTAGTTAACGAAGACAAGAATACGGAATACTTCAGGTTGTAAAATGTTTAAGAACGTGCAGGTAAGACAGGAATTTCTTTTCGTTCAACTATTTTTTCTGCATCTCCTGTATCCAAGATATGCAGCTGAGAGGATTGAAAAGCTGGAAGGGCGTTGGAAGGGGACACACCTGACTCACCAGGACTAGCCAACTCAGCTTCTTTTTCCTGAGCCATCACCTCAACTTCTTGAATCAATACTTCAATCAACTCTTCTGACGGGACCTTGCGGACAAGCTTGCCCTTTTTAAACAAAATACCGGACCCTTGCCCTCCGGCAATCCCGATATCGGCCTCTTTCCCCTCTCCGATGCCGTTCACCACACACCCAAGCACCGAGACTGTCAGGGGAGTTGTGACATGACCAAGCCGTTTCTCCAATTCATTAGCCATACGGACAACATCGATTTCTACGCGACCACAGGTCGGACAGGCAATGACATTCACCCCTCGATGACGAAGCTCTAAAGACTTTAATATTTCAAAACCAACCTTCACCTCTTCGACCGGATCAGCGGCAAGCGAAACACGTAAGGTATCGCCAATACCTTGCGATAAAAGCCACCCTAACCCCATAGCCGACTTGATCGCACCAGTCATCGCAGTTCCCGCTTCGGTGATACCAATGTGCAAGGGATAATTGGCTTGCTGCGCAAATAACCAATAAGCATCTACCGCCATATGAACATCTGAGGCCTTCAGCGACACTTTCATGTTGGTAAAACCAACATCTTCCAACGCATGAACTGCGTTTAAGGCTGATTCTGCCAGGGCCTCGGCCGTGGGATAGCCGTACTTCTCAAGAATGGGCTTCTCAAGTGAGCCGCCATTCACCCCAATTCGAAGTGGAATACCATTATCATTGACAGCTTTGATGACCTCTTCCGTCTTCCACCATGGACCAATATTGCCAGGATTGATCCGAACACAATCGACAATCTCAGCCGCCTTCAGCGCAAGACGATGGTCAAAATGAATATCAGCGATGAGGGGAACGGTCATGTGAGGTTTAATTTTGGACAAAGCCGAGACGGCTTCCTGATCAGGCACGGCAACCCGTATCAATTCACACCCAGCTTGCTCCAGCTGGTGGATTTGCTCAAGCGTCGCCTTCACATCGCTAGGATGTGGAATGGTCATGGATTGAACAGAAACTGGCGCATCACCGCCAATTTTGACATTCCCAACCTGGATCTGCCTAGTTTTCCTTCGAGTGATATACACGAACTAGCTCATCACAGTGTGGAGAGGAACCCGTGCGAGCAGAGCTTTAGCCTGGTCGTAGATTCCATTCGCCGTTAATCCATACTTTTCCCGCAACAAGTCTTGAGGCCCTTGTTCAATGTAGATATCAGGCAACGCTAATACTTTAGCAGGAACATGCCAGAGACCTTGATCAGATAAGGACTCGAGGACGGCTGATCCAAACCCACCCATCTGACACCCTTCTTCCATGGTCAACACGCATTTAACCTTTTTCGTGATAGATCCGATTAACTCGTGATCAAGAGGTTTGACGAATCGTGCATTGACAACTGCGGCAGAAATGCCCTCCTGTGCCAGCCGTTCAGCAGCTTCCAGCGCATGATGCACTAAGACCCCAACCGCAATCAGCGCCACATCGTCCCCATCTCTCAAGAGTTCACCTTGCCCCATAGGTAAGGGTTCCGCTGTCGCATCCATCGGCACCCCAATGGTTGCCCCGCGTGGATATCGAACAGAAACCGGGCAATCATAATGAATGCAACTTTTCACCATATGCTGCAATTCGTTCTCATCCTTCGGAGCCATCACCACCATATTGGGCACATGTCGGAGGAAAGCAAAGTCAAATGCCCCATGATGAGTTGTCCCGTCCTCTGCGACCAACCCGCCACGATCTATACACAAGGTCACGGGTAAATTTTGAGTTGCCACATCATGCACCACTTGATCATAGGCTCGCTGCAGAAAGGTTGAATACATGCATATCACAGGACGCATGCCCTGAGCAGCTAACCCTGCCGCAAATGTCACAGCATGTTGCTCGGCAATTCCAACATCATAAATTCGATCGGGAAAAGCTTTTTCAAAAGCGGCCAACCCCGTGCCTTCACACATGGCCGCGGTTATGGCCACAATTCGTTTATCTTCTTTAGCCATGTCCACTAATGTCTTGACCGCGATCGCGCTATAAGACGGTCTTTTCGCCTTTTTAGCTGGCTCCCCGGTTTTCGCATCAAAAGGCGAACAGGCATGAAACCAGACAGGGTTTTTCATGGCCGGCTCAAAACCCAAGCCTTTCTTGGTAATCACATGAAGAAGCGTCGGACCTTTCAATTTGAGGACATTGTCCAGCGTCGACAACAAATGCTCAAAGTTGTGTCCGTCAATCGGACCAACATATCGAAAGCCTAATTCCTCAAAGAGCAGACCCGGTAATAAAAACCCTTTGGCCAGCTCTTCTGCCCGGATGGCCATCTTTTTTACCGGTTCCCCAATTTGAGGAATCGTCTCGAGAAGCTGAGACGTTTCTTCACGCAAGCGCGTATAGAATTCCCCGGTAAATGTTCTATTGAGATACGCGGAAATCGCTCCCACGTTTCGAGAAATGGACATCTGATTATCATTCAGGATCACCACTAAATTCTTTTTGAGATCACCGGCATGCTGCAACCCTTCCAATGTCATACCGGCCGTCAACGCTCCATCGCCCACCACACAGACCGTTCGATGCGGAAGCCCCATTTGCTCATGCGCTTCTGAATATCCCACAGCGGCCGACACGCCCGTTCCCGCATGCCCAGCGTTGAATGCGTCATAGACACTTTCTTCCCGCTTACAAAATCCACTCATCCCGCCAAATTGCCGTAACGTATGAAATTGCTCTCGTCGACCCGTGAGGAGTTTATGTGCATACGCTTGATTGCTTGTATCCCACACAATTTTGTCTTGTGGTGTATCAAGCAAGTAATGCAAGGCAACGGTCAGCTCAACCACCCCCAAATTTGAGGCCAGGTGCCCGCCGACATTCGACAGAACCGAAATGATTAAGCTCCGGATTTCCTGACATAATTCAGGAAATTCTTCGGGGGAAAGTTTTTTAAGATCAGCAGGACTCTCAATCCTTTGCAGTATCGACATAGCTATAACCTTTCGCTGTTCACATTGAATTCGTCGCCTGGGCAGGAAAACATACGGACATCAACGGAAATACGTAGTTTTCATTATACCTGTAATTTTCCCACAGACGGTGAAACAAGTCAAGAAATCCCACAACAGGATAAGCCGCTATGGGCTAATGAGACTCGGCCGATACTCGTGGATTGTCCGCAAGCTCTTCCAACATTTTTTCCGCTTCAGGATGATAGCGAAACTCCCAATTCCAATCCTGTTCCGACGGAGTACGTTGAACGATTTTCTGTAGCTCCTTCTTCGCAGCAGTCATATTCTTTCTTTTCACATACAACTTTGCGAGATCAAGTCGAGCATGATCATCATGTGCATCGGCCAGCACGGCCTTTTGCAAATATTGCAAGGCCGCGTCTTCATCTCCCCCTAAAAACCATGGCAACTCCTCTAACATCCTCCCAAGCATGTGCAACGCCGGCGCATGATCCTCCTGCAGTTCCACCGCCCGAGTCGCATGGAGTTTCAGCTCCTGGACCGTCAACGCCGAAGCCATCACCCCGTTCAACTCAGCAGCACGACCAAGATTCGCCGCATAATAAAAATGCGCATCGGCGAGAGTCTCCTCCTGCACCAAAGCCTCCTTTGCCAAACGGGCTCCGTGTTCATAATAGGAAATTCGTTGTTCTTTTGATTCACGGCTGAGGCCTCCTAATTCCAAATACCATCCAGCCAGCTGAGTCAATCTTTTCGGATCCGCCTGCAATCGATCATGAGATTCGAGCGCTTGGATATTCTGCTGAATGGCACGAATAGGTTCACTCTCGCTTATTTGTGCACCAGCATCACGTCCGTAGAGCCCGCACCAACTGCATACGAACAACACGCTCCAGAACCATATTCGTTGATGGCCTCGGACGCCTTCCGGAAAGGCAACAAATAAAAAGTGCACACACCCGCTCTTCCTCATTCCTCACCCTCCTGCACCAATATCTCCCACATTGTTCTCGCCCCCACCTCTTCCGTTCAAAACGGATAATCCAGACCGGCAAAGACTGCTCCGCCTTCCTTGCTGTATGCCCAATCAACACGTCCGACGACATTCGGGCGAACAATCCCGCGAAACCCAACGCCCGGCGTCACCTCATATTCATTAAACTGACGAAACTCAAAGTCACGATAGGTCCTCCCCATATCAACAAACGGGGCCATTTCAAATTCCACATTCACATGAAACACTCGAAGACCAATGAGATGAATGCGCTCTTCAATATTCACAGCCACCAAATGCCGATCAACAAATCGATCTTCGCCAAATCCCCGTAAGTTGCTTTGCCCGCCCAGGGAACTCCTTTCATAAAAAGGAATACCACTGCCAAAGCTCAATTGGACATTACCGCGGACGGCCAACACCATTCGTTTTGATGAACTGGGAAACAAGGCCCGCCAATCAACGCCATACCGAAAGTACACAAAATCATCAGTACTCTGACGTTGAAAATTTTGCACAGCTTCGGCATAAGCTTCAAGGCGTGACCCCGCAGTCGGCGTAATGAGATTGTCACGGGTGTCATACTGAAACACCAAACGATTGGCAAGAATGGTCGCTCGCTCGAGACCGGTAATACCGCTAAACAATTCTCCAGTGAACGGCTCCGTATCCACTCCTCCCGGCTGAACCTCCACGTCACGGTACCGCTGCCCAATCATCAACCGCGTCACATCATTCAGGTGAACACCAAAGCTCCACTGCACACCAATCTCTCGGCTCGTGTAATTGGATTCGTCGCTTTCCGGTGTCGTCTGACCAATGCCAAAGAACCGTTTTGTCGCATTTTTAAAAAATTCGGCGCCGACATCAAGAAAGAAGAGACCTTGAATAAAACCAGGATCTTGATAGCGCACCTTGAGCTTGCGTTCAATTTCCTCCGTATAGGAGCCCACAAACTCGACTTTCCGGCCAGCAGTCCAGTAATGATAATAATTCATCGTCCCGCGTACTCCCAAAAATGAATTATGAATCACCATGGGAGCCATGAGTGAGACGAGATTCCCCTCGTCATCAGACTCAAGGACAGGAATAATAAGGCCAAAATCCTGGCCATCGTTTTTCGAGGTCGATATGGCGGGAACGGCAAAGATTGAACGGTTGGCCGACGCGAAAGCCGGAAACACTCCAAACGCAACAGTCAGCAAAAAAATGAAAATCCGCAGAAACCAACGACAATGGGACATGGGACAAAACCCAATCAGGGTTGTGACGCCTGATCGGCTTTTGTCCGCAACTTTGCCAACAAACCATCAAATGATGAGGTTTTGAGAATACGAGCAAATTGACCGCGGTAGTTTTTCATCAAGCTCACCCCGTCTATAATCACATCATAGACTCGCCACTCCTGGGTTTTTTTGATGAGTCGGTAATCGATGGGCACTCGAGACTTCGGCGAGATAACTTTCGTCTGAACTTCAGCAAAATTCCCTTTTGTGCGTTCCTTGACATATTCGACTTTTTCTCCGGAGTAGGAATCAACATTGCCAGCATACGACTTTGTCAGAAACCGTTGGAAGAGCGCCACAAACTCTTTTTGTTGTTGAGGATTGAGATCTTTCCATTCCCGTGAGATGGTTCGTTTCCCCATTTCTTCGTAATCAAATCGTTGACCGATCACTTCAATCAGCCGTGTGAGCCGTTCAGATTTTTTATCATCGTGCTGTAATTCTTTCTGTTGAAGTACCTCGAGAACCCGATCAATAGTTCCTTTGATAGCCTCGGTAGCAGATCCCGTGTCAGCGGCATATCCCACTGAGGACATTCCAACAACACATCCAAGGAAGAGACCGACGGCAACCGTACGTAATCCACAGATTGATTTCATAAGACACTCCATTGCATGCTGTTTCATTGGCGGTTTCCCTTTAATCTGTATTCATTCCATTGCATGACTGACCTGTTTCAGTCTCTAGAATCTGTCAAACGTTACGGAACGCTCTCTTGCTTGAACATTCCTTCCTGTCCAAAACACGTGTCTTGCCTGAAAAACTTCTAAGCCATTGGCATGGAATTTTCACTAGACCCTCAAAATCAGGAATCTCATCAGTGAAATAATACCAGAAATATCATTTTTTTAATGGTATCACGCATGAAGATTGATGCAACGAAGCAATTCGCGATCCCGGGTCAACGCGTAGAAGCCAATTTTGGCGAATCATGGACTTGTTCAATTTCATCAAAAAAATTTTGAAAAAACCATGAGAGAGTACGAGAAGCCTCCAACATTTGTTGTCGTAGCTGAAAAATTTGGATTAATGATGAAGGATTTCGCACAATCATACTCACACCTTTCATCCAATCACCCGGGGAAAGAAATAGATTAAAATCGATTGGAAGATCTTCATCAAATACATCCGAGATCGTCCTGACCACAATAAAAGGAATCTGCTGACTATGCGCAACTGATCCCAATGACACGCTTTCCATATCCAGCGCTACCGCATGCGTCCGAGCAGCAAGAGCCTTTTTTTCCGCACCCGTTCCGACAATACGCGGAAGACACACAATGCGGCCGGACTGGCTGCCATGATCGATGGAACTGGCGACTTGCCAGGCTTGAGTTCGAATGATGTCGTGGCACACAATTGGGGTTTGTTCAACGAAATCAGTGCTGACCGTGAGTTCTTCCACCACCACTTCATCTCCAACCACAATAGTCCCGACGGAACAAGGCACTAACGCCCCCGCAAACCCCGAAGACACCACGAAGTCCCAAGAGTCAAGGCCGAGCACCGATTGAGCGGTAACCTTCGCTTTTTGAGGACCAATGCCTGATTGAAATACGGAAACCTTTGCTCGCCCTCGATGCCCAACCGTACATCGAACACCAGCCATGGTCGTTGTGAGATCGACCGTCAAGGCCTTCAAAACAGCCTGATACTCCCAGCGAGTTGCAGTGAAAATAGCCAGTTTGACTTGAGAAGCCTCAGCCGAAACGAATGGTCTCACGGTTTCTGTAATCGCTTAGAGGGTTTTTTGATGCTGTCGCCGGGCGGCCTGTGTAGCTATGCGTAATTCATCAGCGCGTGACTGACCATTCATTTTGATATTACGATACATGGCCAGGGCCCACAACGGAAAGTACTTAAAATAACCGTGATAGCGAAGGTAAAACACGCGAGGAAATCCAGTTCCTGTATGAAAAGGCTCATCCCAGACCCCATCTTGCCGTTGATGGCGTAACAAGAAGTTGACTCCCCGCACAACACTAATGGAATCGGAGACGCCAGCCGCAAGCAGCGCCATGAGGGCCCACGCGGTTTGAGAGGCGGTACTTTCGCCGTGACCTGACAGCGCAGGGTCAGCATAGGACTCACACGACTCTCCCCATCCGCCATCTTGATTTTGGGTAGTTTCGAGCCAGATCACCGCTTTTTGCACCCACGGCGCAGTCATATCCATATCAATCGCGCGAAGCCCTGAGAGCACGCACCATGTCCCATAGACATAATTCACACCCCAACGACCA
>BQIW01000149.1 GCA_021604105.1 Nitrospirales bacterium
TTGAAAATCTTCCTTGAGAGGAATCCGCAGATTGCCCTGGTGGAGTGCGGCTGCCGGATGAAGGAGTGGGAACACGATGAAGTTGGGCATTCGGATGACCTGCCCGCGTACTTTGGTGATACCGACTTTTCTTTCCAATAACGTTTGTGTGGCAAAGTTTCCTAAAGTGCAAACCAATTTAGGTTTGATGAGTTCGATTTGTTGAAGCAGAAACGGTTTGCATGTCTCGATTTCCTCTGGAAGAGGATCTCGATTATTGGGTGGCCGGCATTTAATGACGTTGCCAATAAAAATATCCGCGCGACTGAGCCCAATGGATTCCAGCAACTCGTTGAGTAATTTTCCTGCCGCCCCCACAAAAGGCTCTCCCTGGCGGTCTTCATAAAAACCCGGAGCTTCTCCGACAAACATGATGTCAGCCTGAGGATGCCCTGTCCCAAACACCACTTGAGTGCGTCCTGAAGACAGTCCACATCGTCGGCAGTCGTGCAGGGATGATTTGAGTTCATGAAGATCCATTGAAAGGGGATCTTAGATTTGGTGGTTTAGGATGTCAATGCGAAGAGGTCTGGACCCATTCAGTCACAGCCCTGGCACAGGCATAGGCACTCAAGACCGTGCTTTCCAATGAAGGGGGAAGGGGGGTGGCCGTCCAGGGTCCCGCAAGAAAGAGATTGGGAATGGGTGTGTTGGACAGAGGACGAAAGGTCCGGAAACCGGTCAGGCAAGGAATATATTGATAGGCTGATTGAGTGATTGGTGGCGCACAAGCCGGCATTGATTGCTCAGGGCAAATATTCAATATCTTTTTGAGATGGGGCCAGGCGGTTTCTCTCAACCAGTCGCCGGGGTGTAACGACGATGGTGAAGATGAGAGGTTGATGCCCGTAACCAACGTTGTTGGACCATCCGTGTATGGAACGGTCTGGCTGGTAACCCAATCAAATACACCCGAATTAAGGATAAGCCGAGGAGGAAGAAGTGTATTATTAAGGGTTAATCGGACCAGTGTTCCCGATGATTCCTGCAGTTGAGCCAAATGGGAAAAACACGAAAAACGAGCCGGGGCTCGTTCCGGCAGGAGTCGAAGAAGCTCCGGAGGCGAAAGGGGCGAGACGTAGATGTCGGCGTTGAGGCGTTCGCCTTTAGCCAGGCCAATGGCTTGAATCCGTTCGGTGTCGGCTTGGATGCCGGTGATGGCGTTTGAGGAATAAAACGTGACCCCTTTTTCTAATAAGACATGTCTGAGTTTTTGTTGAAGATGGTTCTGCAAGTCAGGCGAGGCTAACAATGTGTCTGATCCATGAGGTTTGGATAACCAGAATCGAGAAAGTACTTCCAGGAAATACCCAAGTGATGCCTGGGTCACATCACATCCTAAAAACAATCGACAGAATGGATTCCAGATACGTTGTCGTGCAAGAGCCGATTGTTGGGCGGAAATCAGCCAGGATTCGACCGTGAGCGTGTCAGGATGGTGATCTGGTGAATAGGATTCTTCCCATTTTTTTTCTAAAAAATTCATCAGATGCCAGCGATCGGACCAGGAAAGGCCGCGAAAGCCGGCGAGTCGGATCATGGGGTGAAGAGTGGCAATGCCCTTCGCGTTGGAGAGCATAAGCGTCTGACCTTCGGATGTTCCAAACTCCAGGTCGACCGGTATGAGTTGACCTGTCTGTTCGAAGGCCAGTTCCTGGAAGAGCGCCCATGTTGAATTGTAAAACCGGGGGAGAATGAGAGGGGGGGGCTGCGTCGTGAGAGGTTGAAGGGATGAAGGGTCCTCCGGTTCCATCGATCCCGCAAAATGGATAGATGCATTTGCCGGAGAGACAGGGCTGTCGCCCTCGAGAATAGTGATCCGGAATCCGTAGGGGATGAGCCGATAAGCCGTGAGAAGTCCTGGCAGATTTCCGCTCAGTATCAGAATGTGGTGTGTCACACTGATGGGGCAATGTTATGGAAAAGATATGACCGAATCCAAATGTTGGCGGCAATCCCGAGTCGTTGCAGGGGGGCGATTCGAACCCGTGGGCCGAACACCTGGTAGTGCGGGTCTTCGAGTTGTGTGAGGATGCGGCTGTAAACTCCACGCATGATTTCTGAAACCACCAGCGATTTTTGATCGGAGGCGGGAAGGGTTTGGAGAATTTCTTGAGCTTGGCGGTAATAGGTCCGGGCTCTTTCGCATTCAAATTTCAGAAGTCCAATCAGCGCCGGCGACTCTTGTTTGTGCAGGAGTGCATTTTCGGAATAATCAAAACGCTGCAAATCCTCTAGCGGAAGATAGATCCGGTTCTGCTCGGCATCCCCCTTAAGATCACGAAGAATATTCGTTAATTGAAACGCCAATCCCAGATTGACCGCATAGTCCTCTGCCGCTGGGGATTGGGTTTGGAAAATTTTGAGGCAAATCAGTCCAACCACGGAAGCGACCCTGTAGCAGTATTGATACAGATCGGGAAATGTCGCAAACCGATTGGAAGTCAGATCCATTTCTACACCAGAAATTAATTCTTGAAGGAGTGCTTCCGGAATATCAAAAGTCTGCAGGTGGGCGGAAAGGCTCGTTGTGACCGGTTGGGTCGGATGGCCTTGATAGGTGGCCGTCACCTCTTGTCGCCATTTGCGGACTTCTTCGATGGGATGGCTCCCCGGGGCCGGTTCATCAACGGCGCTATCCACCATTTTGCAAAAGGCATAGATGGTGTACATGGCTTCCCGCCGCTGCTGTGGCAGGAACAAAAAGGAGTAGTAGAAGTTGCTGCCACTTTCTTTGGTATATTTGGTGCAGAACGTCTGAGCTTCAATAGGAGTCATGGGCTTCATGGAATATTTCTCAATGGCGGTGTCCAGGCATTGGTTGTGAAACGCGGGGATCAATGTATAACCGGATGACGGCGATGTTTTTATTCCAAGACAAGGAGTGTGGGGTTAAGCCGCCAAGGATTGTTTCGCCTCATGCTGAGCTGGACGCGTATGTTGAGGGCTGTATTATTTTTTCGCATAGCGCGTGGTGGTTCCCAGGTGGGGTACCGGGAGTCATTATGGCAACGAATGTATTTGCGAATATACCACCGTGAGCAACAGTCCAGAGTAGCAAGGATTGCGACTCTCTTCAATGGATGGTGAGGGGGAAATATCCGGAATAGCGGGGCGATATGGGTTTGATGTAATAGAACACTGGATGATTCTCGATAACTGATCCCTGATCCTCAAGTGGCATAAGGCCGACCAATACATTGAAAACGTGGAGGGTTCCTCCTTACCGGGTGGAAATGGTTCCCATCTTTTGCGGCTGTGACTTAATTTTTTCGGCAGAGATCCAGCCCGTTTTACCCGTTGGCGTCCGAACCTGATAGACCCAACCGCTAGATTGATAGGCTCCATCCAGAACCGTGAGTGTTTCTCCAGGTTTTACGATGGGACCAGGGGTGGTGTTGGCAGGATCACCCATCAGCAGGGATCTTCCAAGAGTATCTGTCAGTGATACTTCCTGATTCTCGTGAAAGGTTGGAGGTGTGATGTCAGTCTGGTCTTGTTTCTTGGTGATGGTAGTCGTATCAGGGGTGGTCTCTTGAGGCATAAAGGTATTTGAGTTGAGCGTCCAATATGCCACTCCTCCAATCACTAATAACATAACAATCCAGAGAAGCGGTTTCCTTGAAGGGGGCTTCGATTGGTTGAGATCGTCGTCTTCCAGTCCTTCGTCAAATTCCAAATCTTTGTCAGGCTCCTGGGCAAAGAGCACGTTCCATCGAGAAGGTTGTTCCGGGGAGGACACCGCACCGATTGTCGAGGTTATCATGCCTATCTCCTTTTAGTCGTGTGGTCTGCCAGCAGTGTCAGTGCCGAGTTGTTGTAGTATGCAATTGCCAAATCAGCAGGTCGTGTACGAAGAAATACCCATTCATAAAGTTTATTAACATCCCTTCTATTTCCTGTCAAATCCTCCTTACATTTTGATGAAGGAGCATGGTCTCTTTTGATGGGGATCAGGGCGTCATGGATGAATCGATTCAGTTCATTCCAAGGATACAATAATTCGAGTTGTCCGTTGTGCCTGGCATTGAGGATTGATATCGGGAGCAGGGTTAGGGAAAATACATCTCGGATAGAATGGATGGTTGGAGAGGGAACATGAAATCGTATCGGGAAGAACTCTGGTTTCAGACCAAAGAACGAAGGGAATATCGGAATATTACCTCTCAGGTGGAACGCGTGGTTCAACAGAGTGGGATTCAAGAAGGACTTGTTCTGGTGAATGCCATGCATATCACTGCGAGTGTCTACATAAACGATGACGAAGCCGGGCTGCTGCAGGATTATGAACAGTTTCTTGAGCGCCTTGTGCCGCAGACGGGAACCTACCGGCATAATCTAACCGGGGAAGATAATGGTGATGCTCATATCAAGCGTCAAATCATGGGCAGGGAAGTCGTTGTGGCTATCACCAATGGATGCTTGGACTTTGGTCCATGGGAGCAAATTTTTTACGCGGAATTTGACGGCAGGCGTCGCAAGCGGGTGTTGGTGAAGGTCATTGGAGAGTAGTGAGTTGGCAAACGGGTCACGGTCATGTGAAAATACTCTGGAAATTGTGATGATCGGCCTTCTCGGAAAATTTTTACCTTCGCCTGGAATCGTGTAAACACATGAATGCAATGTCTAGTTGGTATCGTCCAGATCCCCTCACACGGGATTTGATTCATCTCATTAATGCTCGACGGCACGAACATGGGGATCCCAGTTTAGCCATTGAAGTATTACAGGCGTTATTAGATCAGGATCGCGAACATGAGGTACTCACCGTTCTTGCAGCCTTAGACGAAAGTATGGCGGAATGGTTATTTGATTTGTTGGCGGAAGCCGCCAGCTCTTGTGTGATGGAGGATGAGAATGAAGAGAGCGAGATGTATGGAATTCTTGCCTCATTTGAATTATCACTCCAGGCCAATCTGGAGTATCCTTTGAAATTGAAAATTGATCCTGTGGAAACGGCGGATTTGTTACGAAAACATCTGCATGTTCCGCCGGGCGCGGTGATTACCGTCGAGCCGAGACTTCTCACCGATTCTACATTGGAATTTTTAAGCTTGCAGAAGATCCACGACCACATTTCCAACCTGGCTGAAGGACAGCCGCGTCAGACGATTGCGGCAAGGCTTCATCCACCCGTTGAAGCGACCGCGTTTTTATTTTTTGAAATTCTTGGCGTTCCTGATACGACGTTGCCTGACGCCCTTTCCGAGGACGACTGCCGGGCAATTATGGATCATCTGGTGAATCAATGTCCCGAAGTGGCCAAGGCCCCGCAACTCCTGGAGGCTCCTAATTACGCGGCCTACGCCTTATATGATGCACAAAACGCCGTTCGCCTTCATCGATTGGCTGATGAAACAGCTGCGGTGTGGCATGACCTTGAAGGCCCGGTTCGAAGTCGAACTGTCGTGCATCTGCACACTCAATGCGGGAATGGCGTGTATATGCCCGTGTGGACCGATCTGTTCGATCCGGAACTTCCTGAAGACCATGGACCGATTTGGACGTCTCCGGATGTGTGGGTGTTTACGGCAGATTTGCCAATTGAATGGCCGGGGGAATTGTTAACCAATCGCCTGCTGGCTGAAGGCTGCACGCGATTTGAAAATCACATTGTGGAAGCCACTGACAATTAAAAATCGTCCTGGGGCGGTCATGGAGCCCCGTTTATTTGTATGGGGTCTGATCGGCCGGCCGCCTGACGTAAGTGATCGATCAACTTGGGAGGAACCCGTAACGAGCCGCGACCGGTTCCGACCGAAATCTCAGGCTTGAAGGTTCCGTGAAAATCACTGCCTCCCGTCATGAGTAAATCGAATTTACGTGCTAAGTTGAGATTGATGGAAATTTGGCGAGCGGAAAACGTTCCATAAAAAACTTCAAGCCCTCGTAAGCCCTGCTCCACCAACGTCCGGCATGAGTCCGTTGTCTTATCGGCGCCTAATCCCTCCCAAAAGGGGTGAGCAAGTACGGGAATGCCGCCGGCCTCAGTAATCCACGTCATGATTTCAGCCGCCTCAGGGACAATTCGCCGAACATAGGCTGCGCCTCTGACTCCCAGAAATCGATCGAAAGCTTCTTTTATTCCCTTCACGTATCCTTTTTCAATTAACATGTGTGCGATATGTGGGCGACCCATGGTTCCGCCTCCCGCCACCTGCTCCACTTCAGAGAGAGAAATCTCCACTTTGAGGGTGTGGAGCCGGTCGAGGATGTGGTGAAGGCGATCAACGCGTGTCGCGCGAAGCTGCTTGAGTCTGGATTGAAACTTAGGGTCGGTGAGATCCATGAAATAGCCGAGCATATGCGTTTCCCGCCCCTGAAACTCTGTACTTAATTCAATACCGGGTATGATTTCAATCGGGAGATGATGAGCGGTTGCCATGGCTTCCGGGAGACCTTCAGTCGTGTCATGGTCGGTAATAGCCAGGATGCTCACGCCTTGTTGATGAGCCAGTTGGACGAGTGCAGTGGGAGAAAAGCTCCCGTCCGAGAAATGTGTGTGTGTATGCAGGTCGATACGGCTCATGAGGTCGATTGGGTTTTATGGTTTCTGTGCCAAAATTCGTGCGGTAAAGGTCCGTGTTGAAAAGCTTTCATGATCCCCTTCGTCGTAATGAAGAATTCTGAGCCCCTGAAGAAGCATGAGCAATTCATTGTTTTCCAGGCAGAACTCTTTTCGGCGTGGGTGTTGCCGATGAATATGGTTGTCCAAAAGAAAGGTTTCATACATGATGACGCCGCCGGGTTTCAGTGCGTTAACCAGTTGAGGAAAGAGTGGCCGGTATAAGTAGAAGAAGCCGAGAATTACATCGTACAGGGCTGTGCCCAAGTCCGGAGGTTGTTGCGGATTGACTTCTAAGTCTATGCATTCGGTCGTGATTGAGGAAAGGCCGGCGGCCTGGGCCTGTTGCTGAAGCTCATTTAGCGCGCCGGTATCACGATCGATGCCATGTACCGAAAACCCTTTGGAAGCCAGATATATGGCATGACGACCACGTCCGGTCGCCACATCCAACACTGTTCCTTGAGGAAGTCGGGAGAGCTGGTCTATCAGAAATGGAGAAAGATGTTTGAGATCGATTGAGGCCATTGGTTTCCGCGACCGGACCAATTGGACTCCAACAGACCCCTCAATGTTCTTCAACGGAGGGCTGATTTTTCTGACCCATATTTTGAGGCGGGTAATGGGAAACTCATGAAGCAGGGCTTGGCAGATTCTCTCTGCCAATGTTTCAATCAGCGAAAAGGTCTGCCCTTCCCCGATGTCCTGAATTCGTTGCGTGATTGTTCCATAATCGACGGTATCAGAAATGTGATCACTCTGAAAAGCCGATTGATTGGAGCATCGGAAAATAAGATCGACCAGAAGAGGCTGAGGTTGCTGTCTTTCCGTTTCAGTCACTCCGCATCGTGCGGCCAACTGGATACCTTTGAGGACGATAGATGAAGACATGGGTCATTATGTCAGAACTTCCTTGTCCTGTGCATGTGATTTTTAAAAGGAGGCAATTCGGAGTCCGGTTCGTGTTCTGGAATAGAGGGCTTGGATGGGTTTCATTCAGGAGGTGTTGATGAAATTCGGTAAATGGATTTCCCGCCCGTGGTGGATTCGCCGCAAGGCCTACCCGAGATTGGGGTGGATCCTCGGTGGCCTCTCTTGCCTCATTCTGCAGGGTTCGTGTAAATGGGATGGTTCATCCACTATCATGGTGACGGCTGAAGAGTTTCGATTTAATCCTGCCAGGATTGAATGGGTATCCGACCAGCCTCTTCGTCTTCTGATTCGGAATCAGGGACGGGAACGACATGTGTTTCACAGCCCGGAATTATTCGGGCGGGAGGCTGGCGTCCAATGGCATCAGCCAATGGTGGCGCTTCAAGAAGCCAATGCCATTGTCCTTCAGCCTGGTCAATCGATTGAGTTGTCTTTCACCGCGTCTGCCGGTCTCTATCCCTTTCGCTGTTGGATAAAAGGGCACA
>BQIW01000150.1 GCA_021604105.1 Nitrospirales bacterium
GGCCAAACATTGGGTAATTTCGGATTGAAGGGCCGGAGCTTGGGTGGCAAATCGCTGAATGGCTTGGACATTGCCTTGGGCCAAACTGGCAGCACCGGATGCCATTTGAACATGGCTGGACGCATCGGCTTGGTGGGGATCCTGGCACACCAGCCCCCGACGCTCTTTTGCCAGATCGCGATTTTTGATGAGAGGATCCCTATACCCTTCGGCATCAGCTTTCAACGTGAGGAGTTGATCAATTTTGGCTTGGCAGGTGCCGCAGGCGGCGTTGAAGTCGGCCGGAGTCTGCATCCCCTCGAGCACGGCCAATTTTCCTTGTGCGTTCTCGTATTGTATTTTCGCTTGCTGGATGGCCGTGGACTGAGCCGGCTGGAATGCTCGCGCTTCTCCCGCCAGTGCTGTCGCTTGCTGGGCAAAAGCCTGAATTTTGTCAGCGGCTTGACGCTGAGTTTGTCTGGCTGCCTGTAATGCCTGTCCTTTTTCCTCTTCGGCAGCATTTGCGGCAACCCCCTCCTGAATAGCCGTAGCCAAAGTCATTGCAGCCTCTGATCCGCCAAGGGTTAAGACGGCTGCTACCGCTCGTGTGGCCGACCACGCTGCGCTTTGGGCATATTCGCCTGCTGTGACAGACCGTCCCTCTTGTCTCGCTTGTTCTGCATATTGAGAACCCACATCATACCCAATTAACGCTCCTCCCAGAATTCCTCCAACTATTCTTCCTCCGGAAACAGGTTGGTTTAATCGGTTTATGAGGGACGGACTTTGAAAAGAGGATTGGCCTTCCGTCAGCATAGTTGCACCAGGACTGGATGGTGGGAGTGCCCCTGCACCTGGAGGCTGGTTCATTACCGTTGGTTGTGGTGCCGCCATTGTTGGTCGCGCTACTCCGGTTGGTGTCCCTGTTCCAACAGAAGGGGCCACTTGCAACGTATTCCCGCCTCGGAGCAATATCCTGGCTCTCTGCGCGGCATTTCCCATGCCGCTGGCAACTCCCCTGGCACCGTTGAGAAGTCGGTTCGCCATGTTGGTCGCTCCTTCCCACGCCCGCTGAAGCATTCCCGGTCTGGGTGGAGAACGTTTTGGCAACATGTCATACAGTCCCCGGTTCATCATCCCCCTGAAACGCTCTGCGGTTTGAGGACCAACATTCTGATGCAACCACCGATAATCCTCGGCCATCCTTTGCCAAAATGCTGTTGGATTCGAACCTGGTCCTCCTAGCAGGGTTGGTTCGGTAAACGCCGGCAAATATGTGTTGATGAAATGCGCTCCAGTTTCAGCCCCGATTAATCCTAAGGGATCGACGAGATTGATTGGGTCATTTTGAACATACACGTAATCGTTGAAGGTTTCAGGAAATTCAAACTTTTTAGGATAGGGGTCTGGAGAAAGAAACACACCTAGGTTTGGCGAATAGTATCGAGCACGGTAATAATAAAACTGACTTTCTCTATCATAAAATCGGCCTGTGAAGGTTAGGGGATTTTCAAGGTCTTTCCCTTTCCTAGTCATACTCCCAAACGGTTCATAGGCATAGCGAGTTGTCACTTCACCTTGATCATCCACGAGTCCAATCGTGCTCCCCTGTTGATCCGGAAGAAAATAGTATGCCTCGTCTTTCTGAAGCATCACGAGTGGACTATCGATGAAATTTCCCTGAATGAAGGTCTGAAGGGGATTATGGTCTTTATCAAGAACCATGAGGAGATTCTTCCCATCATAGAGGTAGGAGGTCTTCGTGTGTCCGACTTGCTTGCGAATTCGTTGACCCTCAGGAGAATAGACGTATTGAACTGTCTCTGTGGGGGTTTGAATGGTTGTCAGCATACCAGCGGCGTTAAACCGGAAGTGGCTTTCTTCGTCATTATCAATGATTTTGGTTAAGTTCCCCGAACCGTCATATTTCATTGAATGGGTAGACTTCCCAACCAGTTGCCCTGCTTGGTTGTATTGAAACAGTTTTACATCTTCTCCATGAATGTCGACTAACCGTTTCGACAATGGAGCATAATGAAATGTTCGCGTCTGAGTTCCCTGTACCGATTGTATTAATTGGCCATTGACATCGTATCGATACTGTCTGGATGTGCCCTTCAAATCCTTGATGGTTATCACTCTTCTCAGGTCATCATATTCGTATTGTTGGCGCTGAATTTCCTTACCATGTTGATCCAAGAATGTTATCTGACTTACTAAATCGGTCGGGTGATAGTGATACCGAATGGACACGCCATTCGGATATTTCACGGTTCTTTTCCGGTTTTGGGAGTCGTAGGAGAACGTGATGGTTTTGTTTGGTCCAAAAGAAATCTTCTGAAGATTGCCCCGTAAATCATACTTGTAGGTTAACTTCAGATGCCCAGGCACCTCCAAGGAGATCCGGTTCCCAAGGTGATTGTAGGTATAGTGAACGGTCTTTCCTCTTAGGGGGTAATTTTCCGATGTCAACTCGTTAAACTCATTGTACGTCAAGTGTTTTTCATATTCAGGCCCCTTAATCCTGATGAGATTCCCTCTTGCATCATAGGTAAATTCCTGCTCGGCCTCGTCCGACGTCACCACCTTTGTTATTCTGTCAAAGGCATCATACGCATAAGAAATGGTAGCGCTGTTTGAGGATGTTTTTTGGGTCAGGCGGTCTGCCGCATCGTAGGTATAGCGAATGTGTTCTCCCCATGGAAATGTGGTTTGAACAAGTCTTTCTCCCAAATCGTACTCATATTGATAGGTTCGTCCATCGGCCGTATGCGCTGCCAAAACCAACCCCGTGCCTTGAGGATCCATGTCATATGTGGTCTCCTCTCCATTGGGCAGAATGACCTTGATTAAATTTCCCGCCTCATCATAGACATAATGCTTTTCGTCCCCTTGAACGTTTTTCTCTGAGAGAAGATTTCCGCCTTTACCATAATGATATGTTTGGACTTTTCCTCCCGGCAGCAGAATCCCTTCCAAGCGATTCATCGAGTCAAATTGCCACTGGGAAATTGATCCATCTTGAGCCGTTTCTTTTATTAAATTCTTAAACGGGTCATACTGTCTTGCAGGCGTACCCCTCTCTTGATCCTTTGACTGCAGCCCTTCATGGTCGCCCACATCAAGCTGAATCCGTTTTCCGGCAGAATCCACTATGGTGGCCAGTTCCCCCTTCTGATCATATTCGAATTGGTCTCCTGCTCCGTTAGGATAGGTGATGGCCTTGAGATTTCCCTCAGGTAAATATTCAAATCGGGTGATCAAGCCTTTGGCATCTCGTTCCTTAGTGATTCGTAATTGGTCATCATATGTGCGGGATAGGATAACCTGAGAGGATTGGAGAATGTTTTCTAATTGTCCGAATTGGTTGTATTGAAATTCCCGTGTTCTTCCAAGCGGATCATTGAGTGCAACAAGTTGTCCCTGGTTGTTCCACTGGTACCTGGTTGTTCTTCCCAAGGCATCATGTTGCGCGGTAAGGAATCCTTGCTCATCATATTCCAATGTTGTAATCCGTTTTTTGTCATTTCCTTGAACGATAGACTGTGGCAGCCCCCATTCATTGTAAGAGTAGGACGTTTCGCTCTTTCCCGGCCCCGCAACTTTAATGAGTTGCAGCTGGTCATTGTATGTCTGGTGAAGGACCGAACCATTAGGGAGCACTGTCTTTGCAATCAGTGAAGTTTCCCCCAAATAGGTATATCTGACCGAACTTTGATCGGGATAAAAAATTGTACTTAACCTATTTAAATTATCATAGGTATAAGTGACAGAGTGTCCCTTTGCATCCTTATAGGAAACCAATAAACCTCTCGGGGTGTAGAGTTCCTCCGTCAGGTACCCTCCGGGGTTTGTTGATCGCACGAGGATGCCACCCGAATTATCTGGAAGTACTTCTTTTTGTTGGATACCCGCGGGTCCTTCAATGATAGTTTTCGTAATTCGTCCGGTTTCCTCTTGTACGTATGTGTATGTCGTCACTCCATCTTTTTTCCTTACGGCTTTGACCAACCCCGTAGACTCAAAATAGGAAATCTTTACAAAGTCACCCGTTTGATAAACGATCCGATCTAATCGCCCTTGCTCGTCATATGTATAATGTGTGGTCAGGTTGTTTTGATTCGTGGAAGATTCCAATAAACCCTCAGAATTGTACGAATAAGAGGAAGAGACTCCATTGTAGGCAAGGATTTTGTTAATCTGGCCGTGAGGGTTGTAATTAACGTGGAGAAGTGATTTATCTTTCACTCCAGGCATGTGCATGCCAATTCCTTCCGAAGTGATCTTAAGAGTTTTTCCATTAGGATACTGAAGCGTCCTTAGGCTGCCATCTGGAGCATACCTCTCAATAATTCCATTTTGTTTGAGCCACTGGTATGTTCCTTCTTCAACCGATATATGCCCTTGGCTCGAAGAAGAAAACCTGTTTTCTGAGCTAGAACGTTCAAAGACAATCCTCTGTTTGCCATCTGCAACGATTAATCCCTCCGCAGTGTTGCCCTGAACAATCCGTTTTTGAAACGGACGAAATTTCCAGGTGAACGTCTCATCACTCTCAGCCTTTTGGTTCACCCAGTCTCGTGATACTTCTACCCGCACAGATTGAAACTGAACAACGAGATCGACCTCCTTGGTTTCGAACATTCCTGTCAATGGGTTTACTGCAGCGAGTAAAGAAGAAGGAAGAAAGAAAGGTATGAGAGTCAGGAGCAATCCCCTTAGACCGGGCCCAAAGAATTTGGTATGTAAGAAGGGTGAGATCACGGACATTGGGAAGATCGGTTGAGTTTCGGAGATTGAACCTATTATAGGATGGCCAAGAGTCCCCAAACGTCTTTTTGAAAATGCTGGCTGTTGATCGATCATGCTGACATCTCCTGGACTGCCGGAGTTTTTTAGAAATTTAAAATCGATTCTTAAGGGATTCTTTTTCCTTTATTTTAAAATCATGTCCCAGGGCACGACCCAGGCATAATCATTGTACCGGCCCTTCTTTGCATAAAGGTGGCAGGTGTAAATAATTTCATTCTGTTTTTCGACGAAGAATTAACACTCCCATTTTGTCATAAATATATTGATTGGCATGTTGTACGGTGGGAGCTCCAAGATCGGCGGTGGAATACATATACCGCATATAATTCTCAATGGCCTCCTCCTCCAATCCATGCTCTTCGGCTTTTTTCCCTTTTTCATAGTAGGATTCAGAAAAATTAGCCATTTTATCCTCGATGGCCTGAGCGGCCCCTTCAATGGCTTGGGCTAGGAGCTTCTGAAGAAATTCTTCTTTGGCGGGCAATTCATTAGGGTCACTATTGACCCCTTTCCCGGGATCCCCCTGTACGTAGCGGTCTAGAATTTCATCGGTTTTAGTAATGGTTTTCGAATCTCCCACTTCAGAGGTAGTGAAATTCACAAGGCGATAGGCCAGCATCACCTCTCCTTCTAATTTGAGATCATAAATGGGGTAGCGAAAACTATCAGTAATTTCTTCTTCAAGTGTGGGAGGGGTGCGGGCAAGCTCATCCTCCGAAAATCGTAATCGATTTTGTGCATCTGTAAGCCGCGAACGTGCCGCACTCACTCCGGCCACTGAACCCAGCCCCTGCAGAATGCTTCCGATGGCCATCGGGGCTTGACTTTTTGGAGATCCTGGCGATTGGTTCAGTTGCTGCTGCGTTGCCATCATGTTGGCTTGACTCTGTTTGGATTGGACTTCGGCGTTGGTCAATTCCTGTTGGGCAAGGACCATATCCTGTCGAGCCGAGCCGACGGCCTGTCTTCTCGGTTCATAATCAGGGTTCGGGACCAATCGGGTCCCGCTGACATAGGTGGAGCTGCCGAATGTCGGTTGATCTCTCCCGATTTCTTTGACTCTGGCCCTCAGGACTTCGCCGAAAATTCCTCCATGCGCACCCTTTATTTTTTTAACCTGTGGACTGGTGGACGGATCCAAGAACCCCTGTCCAAGAGCCTGCTCCTGTAGAATTTGATCTATCACCTCTCGGTCAAGCAGGGTCAAATTTTTCAGTCTTTTCGAGTTTCGCAAACGATCTAATAGTTGATTGTAGACCACCCCTCCGGCACCAGACTCGGAGGATTTATTGTCAAAGTGCACGGCTATCCGCAGTTGGACTTCTTCCAACAGCATTTTTTTGACCAGGGCGATTTTCTCTTCTAGGTCCTGGTATTGGGAATCATGCTGTTCACGAACGATTAAATAATTTGCTAGAGCCAATCCCAGACGAGTACGATCCTCTTGCCGCATAAGTGAGTCGGCTTTCGTGTAATAGGTCGCTGACAAATTTCCTTGAAGTTCCGATAGCAGGGATTCCACATTGAGATATCCTGGCTTGAGCTGGGATATTCGAGAGAGCTTGTCCCTCGCTCCCTGTAAATTCCCTGTATTCTGATCTTGAATGGCTTCGTTGTATAGGATATCCGTCCACTGGTCGACCAAGTGGGATTGGAATTTTTTCATTTCCGGGTTCTGTGGCTCCAATTCCAGACTTTTTTGCATTTCTTCATAGGCCAGAAAATACTTATTCTGGTCCCAGGCTTGTTTAGCTAACAACAAATGATGTCGCGCCTTATTCTTCAGGCTGATAGCGGAATTTTGGTCATACTCAGAGGCTTTTTGAATTTCCTGGGCCGCCTCTTGAAAGTCTTGCTGATGAAGATGTACATCAGATCGACCTTCATGGTATTCGGAAGCTTGTTGGCGGGTATGCTGAATGTGGGTGGCCAATTCCGGAAATGAGGACTCGTAGCGTTTCATCGATTCCAGCCCCCTGATACTCTGATCCCATTGTTTCGACTCCTCCCCTTCCTGGACGAGCCGGTGTATCTCTCCTTTTAACTTGGCGTATTTCTCTTTTTCTTGTTGATATCGTGTGGCATAGGTGGTGTTGGCCGGTTGGTAAGATGTGGCTTTTTCGAAAGCGATTAAGGCCCCGTTGATTTCGTGCTTCTCTGTCAGCGCATTGCCCCGTGCAAAATGTTGGGCTGCGGCAAGGGATTTGGCTTGAGCCAAATCAGTTTGAATCCTGGTATCGTCCGGGTTCTCTTTTAATGCTTCCTCAAATTTCAAAATAGCCTGATCATAGGCTTGAGCTTCTAAATAGGTTTTTCCTGCTTCATAAGCCTCGTCATTCCCCAGTCCAATTGCTGATGTCGCATTGTCTATCCCCTCCGTGAGTGTTGAGGTGGCCCCATCGAAGCTCTCCTTTATTGACCCGCACCCACTTCCAAACAGCACCACTAAGAGACCAACGATTATGTAAGTGGCAATCCGTCCTTGATTATTCATCACTTTCTCCCATACCAAATTTAGGGCTTAGGCTTTTCAGGAAAATGAAAAACATTTCCTCTCTGCAGCTCCTTAGCCCGAGAAGGTGGAGTTTAGAAGTGTTGTCCCTATTGCAGAATAAACTCCTCAGATTTCGTGGGCTCTTCTTTTTCCGGATCTGAAGGTTTGTTTGACGGGTCCCCACTAACGAATTGCTTTGGTACGCTGACCGTTACTTGAATCGCTCCAGTGGAAAGTGATTCGATCCGTTCAATGCGAAGAGCGTTTTTTAGTTGAATTTTCGTTAGTCCGGTTTTCACGGTCAATTCCTCCAAGGCTTGCTGGAGAGCTGATTCCTGGGCTAAGCGTTGTGATTCTGTCGCATCTTTGGAGCCCTCATGAGGAGGGAAAGCGGACTTGGTTAGAAAAAATCGCTCCTCCTTGACCAAGCCGGTTGGATAAAACCGGAAAACCTGGATATGCTCGGAATGAAAATCCGCTACATAGACCTTTTCTTGGAACGCGGCAATCGAAGACAACGTGGGGAAATTTCCTGGTTGGGACTCTGGATGCGCCCAAAATGAAAACCCGAATATCTGCTTTGCTGCTGATGTACCAAACATGAAAATAAGGTGGCCTTGGGAATCAAACACTTGAATTCGATGATTTCCCCGATCGGCGACGTAGAGATGGTCCTGTTCGTCCACGGTGATATCAAC